>DAIOSZ010000117.1:0-3751 GCA_036752305.1 Burkholderiaceae bacterium | reverse complement strand
CCCGCCAAGAAGGCCGCTCCGGCCAAGAAAGCCGCTGCACCCGCCAAGAAGGCCGCTCCGGCCAAGAAGGCTGCCGCGCCTGCCAAGAAAGCCGCTCCCGCCAAGAAGGCGGCGGCGCCTGCCAAGAAGGCTGCTGCGCCCGCAAAGAAAGCAGCGTCCCCGGCTGCTCAAACCAAGATCAGCCCGCAGGCTGCGTGGCCTTTTCCCACGACGACCAAGCCCTGACCGGCTAGCTGTCTGAGCGGAACAGGAGGCAGCGCCCGCGATGGCTTCGCGGGCGCTGGTTGTGTGCCTGGGCCGCACCGTTGACAGCCGCTCGGCCTGTCGAGCCCCGCTCATCATGGTGCTCGTTGATGGAGTGTCGGCTCATCAAGGCCCGACTGGATCGCACCCCATCAACCCGCTGGAAGTTCTTGCGGCAGCTGATAGGTTTGCGGGCCTCGCTGTGCGATTTTGACGGCGCCGATACGGCTGCCCAAAGCGGCGCATCGGATGAGATCCCATCCTTGCTCCAGCCCAAACAAAAGCGCGGCACGATACGCATCGCCGCAGCCAGTGGGGTCGACCACAGCCTCGGCCTTGGCGGACGGGATCAGGGTTTTTTCGCCGTCGATCCATACCTCGCTGCCCTGCGCACCCAGCGTGACGATCAGGCCTCGGACCTTGCGCGAGATGACTTCGCACGACCAGCCGGTTCGGTCACACAGCATCTTGCCTTCGTAGTCATTCACCGCAACCCAACTCGCCTGATCGATGAAACGGACGAGATCCTCCGCGCCGAACATCGGCAAACCCTGTCCGGGATCGAACACGAAAGGAATGCCTTCGTGCGCGAACTGCGCAGCGTGTTCGATCATCGCGTCACGCCCATCGGGCGCAACGATGCCCAGGCGAATGTCGTCCCGCCCCGCGGGCACCTTGCCCAAGTGCGCCGACGCCATGGCCCCCGGGTGAAACGCCGTGATCTGATTGTTGTCACGGTCGGTCATGATCATGGCCTGCGCGGTCAGGCTGCTGTCGATCGTGCGCACGAACTCGGTGGAAATACCCAGTGTCTTCAACCGCTCCCGATACGCTGCTCCGTCCGCGCCAAGCGCCGCCATGGGCAGCGGGGTTCCGCCCAGCAGCCGCATCCCATATGCGATATTGCCCGCGCACCCCCCGAAATCGCGCCGCAACTGCGGCACTAGAAATGACACATTCAGGATGTGCAGTTGGTCGGCCAGAATCTGATCGGCAAAGCGCCCATGAAAGTCCATGATGTTGTCGAACGCGAGCGAGCCGCAAATCAGTGTTGCCATGTGTACCGTCCGGTGAAAAATCTCAAGGATAGAAAGCCAGCACCCGATAACCGTTGATGCGGCGCGCATCGATGTCCGGCAGCCGCAGCGCCAATGCCCCGGCCCATTCGCGGCCTGCGGCGAGCGCCCCGCTGGGGGCGCCCAGATCCGTGGGGCTGAATACGCGCCGCACGAGTATCTGGTCCGGTGCATCGACCAAGGTCAGTTCCAGAGCCGGCAAGGCTACGTCTTGGGCGGCTTGATTGCGCAGCACGTAGCTGAAGCGATACTGATCCGCCCGTGCCCGGTTGAACGAAGATCCCTCCACTGTCACCGCGTCCAGACTGCGCCACGCCCCAAGCTTGCACCCCAGCGCGGAGCATAGGCGCGTCAACGGCTCGCGCGCCTGCGGCCAGCGCGCGGCCAGTGCATTGCGCTCCACATAGGCCCACTGCACAGCAAGCAAGCCGGCGAGCGCAATTGCGCACAGCAGCAGCAGGACGCGAACAACCGGATGGCGCCAGAACCTTCGTCGCCGCGAGGCCCGCAAAAAGCCCACGTCGGGCACGGGATCGTCCTGCTGAACCTCACGATCCGCATCGCGCTCAGCTTTAGGTTCAGACACGACAGGCTCAGCGACAGGCCCGGCCGTGGGCGCTTCCTCAGGGACAAACCGAGAATCCACGGGCTCGGCTAACGCGGGCTCCGGCTGCGGAAACCCGGACGGCACCGGCTCAGCCACCACTTCTTGAGGGGGCTGCGCCACCGGCACCGGCGCCTCAGGCACTGGGAGAGCGGCCGCTTCGGGAATCACCTCGGCACGCGCACTCAGATCCACCAGATGCGCGCGGCCATCAAAGACTTCCGCGCAACGCCCGCAACGCACCCATCCGCTGGAAATGCGCAGCTGGTCCGCCACCACCTTGAAGCCGGTGTGGCAAGCGGGGCAGCGTGTAACCAAGCTCATGGGAAGGCGATTGTAGGGAGCGCGCCGCCTGCCTCGAAGGCTCAGCGCTTGCCCGTCATCAACACCCAGCCGTCCTCCTCATCCGATACGTCGATGCTCAGATGCGGGGCATAGGCCGCGCGCAACTCTTCGGCCTGGCGGGAAAGAATGCCCGCCAGCACCAAAAACCCGCCCGGCGCCACATGCGCGCACAACAGCGGGGCCAGAACCTTGAGCGGCGTTGCGAGAATATTGGCCAGCACCACGGGATAAACCCCGCGCGCGGCCTCGGGCAACCCCGCCGACAAACGCACGCCATTGGCCAGCGCATTGGCCCGTGTGGCCTGTACGGCCGCGGGATCGATATCCACCGCGTCGACGGGATCGGCGTCGAACAAAGCCGCGCCTATCGCCAGGATGCCCGATCCGCAGCCGTAATCCAGCACGCGCCGGCCCCGCAGCGCCTCGCCTTGCGCCGCGATCCAGCGCAGACACATGCGCGTGGTCGGGTGCGTGCCAGTACCGAACGCAAGCCCCGGGTCCAGCCGCATCACCTGCCGCGCCAGGCGCGGCGGTTCATGCCAACTGGGGACGATCCAAAACGACGGCGTGATCTCCACCGGCGCAAACTGCGACTGCGTCAGGCGCACCCAATCCTGCTCGGCCACCGCAGCGATGCCCAGCAACTCGCCACCGGCAAAAAAATCCTGCGGCTCCAGCAGCCGCGCGGCCTCGCGCGCGGCGGTCTCTTCGTTGAACAGCGCGGTCACGCGCGAACGGCTCCAGCCCTCGCGCGGCGCCGGCATGCCTGGCTCGCCAAAAAGCGCCTGCTCGGCCGGCGTCTCGGCGTCGGCGTCCTCCACGCTGCCCGACAAGGCGCCCAGCGTCTCCAGCGCCTCGCTCACGGGCTCCACCGCGCTTTCAACGCACAGGAGACGCAACTCGAACATGCGCGGCGTCACTTCTTGCGCCGCGCCAGCCACTCTTCAAGGTTGTGGATGTTCGTGCCGCCCGTCATGAACTGCGCGTCCACCATCAGTTCACGGTGAAGCGGAATGTTCGTATTGATGCCCTCAACCACCGTTTCGGCCAGCGCGGTGCGCATGCGCGCCATAGCCATTTCGCGCGTATCCCCGTGAACGATGATCTTGCCGACCATCGAGTCGTAGTTCGGCGGCACGAAGTAATTGGTGTAGACATGCGAGTCCACGCGAACACCGGGTCCCCCCGGTGGATGCCACATCGTGATGCGCCCCGGGGACGGCATGAAGTTGTACGGATCCTCGGCGTTCACGCGACACTCCATCGCATGCCCTGAGGGTGATCTGCCGCTGCGTGAACGGCAGCTTCTCACCCGCCGCGACCATGATCTGCGCACGCACGATGTCGATGCCCGTGATCATTTCCGTGACCGGGTGCTCGACCTGAACGCGCGTGTTCATCTCGATGAAATAGAACTCGCCGTTCTCATACAGAAACTCGAAGGTCCCCGCGCCCCGATAGCCGATACGCTTGCAAGCCGCCG
>DAIOSZ010000116.1:5461-12229 GCA_036752305.1 Burkholderiaceae bacterium | reverse complement strand
CGAGGAAGATGGTGCCCTGGTTCTTGACGATGATGGTCTCGTCGCTCATGGCCGGGACGTAGGCGCCGCCCGCGGTGCAACTGCCCATGACCACGGCGATCTGCGCGATGCCCTGGGCGCTCATGTTGGCCTGGTTGTAGAAGATGCGGCCAAAGTGCTCGCGGTCGGGAAACACCTCGTCCTGATTGGGCAGGTTGGCGCCGCCGGAATCGACCAGGTAGATGCAGGGCAGGCGGTTTTGCTGCGCGATCTCCTGCGCGCGCAGGTGCTTCTTCACCGTCATCGGGTAATAGGTGCCTCCCTTGACGGTGGCGTCGTTGCAGACGATCACGCAGTCCACGCCGCTGACGCGGCCAATGCCCGCGACCAGACCCGCGCCCGGGGCGTCGTTGTTGTACATCTCCAGCGCAGCCAGCGGCGCGATCTCCAGGAATGGCGTGCCGGGGTCGAGCAGGTTGCCCACGCGCTCGCGCGGCAGCAGCTTGCCGCGCGCGACATGCCGCGCCCGGGCGGATTCGCCGCCGCCCAGCGCGATCTTGCCGAGCTGCGCGTGCAAATCGTCCACCATGGCGCGCATGGCGGCGGCGTTGGCCTGGAATTCGGCGGAACGGGGGTTGAGTTGGGTGTGCAGGAGACTCATGCTCGATTCGTGAAAAAGGCGCGGGGCACGGGCACGACGTCGCAACATCCGGTCGCGGCATCTGGCACTGAATGTAGCGTGGCGCTCAGGCGGCGCGCAATGGGTCGCATCCACCCGGACTGCCGGACGGGTTGCAAATCCGGTCAAACTCGGAGCATGCTCGCGCCATGCCAGCGCCCCCTGTCACCGCCACGCCCGTGGCCTTTGCCCGTGCCATCGCCGAGGCCTACCGGCGCCGGGGCCTGTCGCCGCATGCGGCGCTGGCGCGCGCCGGCGTAGCCCCCGTGGTGCTGGCGCAGGCCGATGCCTGCATCACGGCGCGGCAGATGGAGTGGCTGTCGGATGCGGCGATGCGTGAGCTGGACGACGAGGGCCTGGGGTGCTTTTCGCGTCGCCTCCCCTGGGGCAGCTACGGCATGTTGGCGCGCGCCTCGATCAGCGCGCCCACGCTGCATTTGGCGCTCAAGCGCTGGTGCCGCCACCACGGACTGATCGCCGACGATCTGCGTCTGTCGGTCCAGTCGCACGGTGATCGGGCTGAGTTGCTCGTGCGAGAGGTCCGTCCGCTGCCCCGGCCGCTGCGCGAATTCGCGCTGGTTCATGTGCTGCGCAATGCCTTGGGGCTGGCGTGCTGGTTGATCGACTCCCGGATCGCGCTGGCGGCCAGTCGCTTCCCATTCGCGCCGCCGCCGCATGCCCAGGCCTATGACGTGCTCTTTCCCGGGCCGGTGAGCTTTGGCGCGGGCGAGGCCGCGCTGCGTTTCGATGCGCGCTATCTGGCATTGCCGCTGGCACGCGACGAAGCGGCGCTGTCGCGCATGCTGCAGCATGCGCTGCCGCTGACGGTGCGCCCCTACCAGCGCGACCGGCTGTTGGTTGCGCGTCTGCGCCAGGCTCTGTTGGCGCATCCCGGGGAGCCGCACACCGCCGAAGCGGCGGCGCGCTGGTTGCATGTCTCGCCCAGCACCCTGCACCGCCACCTGCGCGCCGAAGGCTCCAGCCTGCAGTTGGTGAAAGACGGACTGCACCGCGAGGCCGCCTGCGAACTGCTGGTGCGCGGCCGCCAGCCGCTCAAACAGGTGGCGCGGGCGGCCGGCTTTGCCAGCGACAAGGCCTTCATCCGCGCCTTCAAGACCTGGACCGGCCAGACGCCGCAGGCCTACCGCGAGGCCGCATCGGGCGAAGCCAGCGACATGTTCAAGCAGTCCTGAAAGCGCCCTTCGGCCCACAGCGCCTCGGGTTCGGTGCCCCAGGCCTCAAAGCCAAGCGAGCGGTACAGCGCCACCGCCGCGGCGTTGGGCAGATAGACCTGCAGGTTCACCCGCCGCGCGCCACGGGCGAAGGCCTGCTCCAGCGCGAGTTGTGTCACCGCCCGCGCCAGCCCCAGGCGCCGCCATTCGGGCACCACGACCAGCCCCCACAAGAGCGCCTTGTGGGCGACGGCGGGGTGCGGGTCGGCCCAGTGCACGGCACAGGCGGCCAGCAGCGAGTCGTCCGGACCGAAGGCGCCGGCCATGAGGTTGCGATCCCGCGCAGCGATCTGCTGGCCCAGCGCGGCGGTCTCGTCGCGGGCGCCACCCAGCACGGCCAGGCGCAGCGCGGCCAGAGCAGCGGCGTCGGCGGGCGCGAGCAGGCGCGCGCTGACGGCGGCGGGCAAGGGGAGCGCGGGCGTTGCGGGCCTCATGCGGGCATTGTGTCGCGAACGGGTGGCGGCAGGATCGCGCCGCCGCGCTTTCCCGCTTGCCCTGGCGCGCCTACACTGCGCGCTGCCGTCCCAATCTGGAGTAAACCGATGAAACGCCGCCAACTGCTTTCCACCGCCGCCTGTCTGCCCGCCGCGCTGGCCTTGCCCGCCGTCGCGCAGGGCCTGCCCAAGATCGTGTTCGGCTACACGGCGGTGACCGATTTCGCCTCGGTGTTCGTGGCCGCCGATCAGGGCGGCTTCAAGAAGCGCAACCTGGACGTGGAGCTGAAGTTCATTCCGTTGAATTCGACGATTCCCGCCGCCATCCAGGCGGGGTCGCTGCAGCTGGGCGGCCCGACGCCCAGCGTGTACCTGCAAGGCGTCGATGGCGGCCTGGACCACGTGGTGGTGGCCGGGGCCGGCGTGACCAGCAAGTCGATCACCGGCTTCGGCCTCGTCGCCCGGGCGGGCAGCGGCATCAAGACCGCCGACGACTGCGTGGGCAAGAAGATCGGCGTGCCGGGCCTGGGCGCGTTCCTGCACGTGACCTTCCGCGCCTGGCTCAAGGGCAAGGGCGTGGACTACAAGAAGGTCAATTTCGTTGAAGCGGCGTTTCCGCAGCACGGCGACCTGCTGCGCGGCGGCTCGATCGATGCCGTGGTCACCGCCGACCCGTTCATGAGCCGCATCCTGGAAACCGGCATGGGCTACGTCGCCTCCTACTACTCCACCTTCCTGCCCGACGGCCAGCCGACCGTGATCTACACGGCGCGGCGCGACTGGGTCGAGGCGAACCCCGGCGCCGTCAAGGCCTTTCGCGATGCGGTGGTCGAGGCCGCCGCTTTTATCCGCAATCCCAAGAACGACGCGGCGGTGCGCGCGGCCATCGGCAAATACATCAAGCTGCCGCCCGAGGTGCTGGCCAAGATTCAGATCTCGCCGCCCGGACCGGTGGTCACGCAGGCGCAGATGGAGTACTGGGTCGGCCTGATGCGCGACCAGGAGATGCTCAAAACGCAGCCGCAGGTGGCGCGGTTGATCGCCAAACCTTGATGATGAACGCTACTATTTTAGTAGCTGCCCGTGGACGGTTTTAAAAGACTTTAAGCCAATTGGATGCTTGAAAATGGCCCTTTTTGAGGGGGTTTCGGCCTCGCGAGGGCGCCTGTGAGCGCACCCGGCCCCGCGCTCGCGCTGCACGAGGTCGCCATCCGCCTGGGCGGGCGCGAAATCGTCTCGCCCACCAGCCTGGAGCTGGCGGCGGGCGAGTTTGTCTGCATCGTCGGCCCCTCGGGTTGCGGCAAGACGACGCTGCTGCGGGCGGCGGCCGGTTTCGTCATGCCCGCCAGCGGGCGCGTGTTGCGCGGCGGAGAGCCGGTCACCGGCCCTTCGCGCCGCGCGGCTTTCGTATTCCAGGACTATGGCCGGGCGCTGCTGCCCTGGCGTGACGTGAGCGCCAACGTGGCGTTGGCGCTGGAGGCGGCGGGGGAGCCCAAGCCCGAGCGCGCCGCGCGGATTGCCGAGGCGCTGGCGACGGTGGGCCTGTCGGCGCATGCGCACAAGTTTCCGGCGCAGTTGTCCGGCGGCATGCAGCAGCGCGTGCAGATCGCCCGCTGCCTGGCGCAGCAGCCCGAACTGCTGTTGATGGACGAGCCCTTCGGCGCGCTGGATGCAATGACGCGCGAGGGCCTGCAAGTGGAATTGGCGCGTCTGGCGCGCGAACGGCACCTGGCCGTGATGTTCGTCACGCACGATCTCGACGAGGCGCTCTTCCTGGGCGACCGGGTGCTGGTGCTGCGCCGCGACCCCACGCCTGAGCTGCCCAGCGTGGCCGCCTGCGTGCCCGTGCCCCTGGCGCGCCCGCGCGATTTGCTGACCACGCGCGAGGACCCGGTCTACCTGCGGCTGCGCCGCGAACTCTATGAGCGACTGGGCGAGCACTGATCCGCGCGCGGTGGGCGCGAGGCTGGCGCGTGCCCTGGCGCTGCCGGCGCTGCTCCTGGGGATGCTGGAAGTCTGGGCGCGAACCGTCGGCCAGCACAGCGATGCGCTGGCGGCCCCCAGCGCCGCCGCGTGGGCGCTGGTGCGTGCCGCGGGCGATGGCTCGCTGTGGAGCGCGACCGCCTTCACACTGGCGAGCGCCTCGGTTGGGCTGCTGATCGCGGGCCTGCTCGGCGTGGGCCTGGGGGTGCTGCTGGGATTGTCGCGCCCGTTGGCGCGAGCGGCCTTTCTGTCCGTGGAACTGCTGCGGCCGGTGCCGTCGGTGGCTCTCATTCCGCTGGCCATGCTGGCCTTTGGCTTTGGGCTGTCGATGGAGGTGGCGGTGGTCGCGTTCGCGTGTTTCTGGCCGATGCTGGTGCTCACGCAGGCGGCGGTGCGTCAGGTGGAGCCGCAGTTGCTGGAACTGGCGCGCGCGCTGGAGCTGTCGCCCTGGCAGCGCTTTGCCAAGATCGTGCTGCCGGCCATCACGGCGCGCCTGTTCGTGGCCTTGCGCCTGGCCACGGCGATTGCGCTGGTGGTGGCCGTCACGGTGGAGATCGCCGCCAATCCCAGCGGCATGGGCTACGCCATGATGATTGCCCAGCAAAGCCTGGACCCGGCGCTGATGCTGGCGTGGCTGCTGTGGATCGGCCTGGTCGGCTGGGTGGTCAACGCGCTGACGCTGCGCGTGCAGCGGGCGGTGGCGCGGCGCATGGGCAGCGAGATGCGCGATGGCGCCGGGGCGGCTGGGACATGACGGCGCTGCGCCGCGCACTGGGTTGGGCCTCGCCGGTGCTGGTGCTGGCCGCGCTGCTGGGGCTCTGGGCAGTTGCGGCGGCGCAGGGCTGGGTAAGCCGGGTGTTCGTGCCTTCGCCGCTGGCGGCCTGGCAGAGCCTGGCCGAAGGCTGGGCCGCGGGCGATCTGGACGTGGCCACGCGCGCAACGGTGGCGCGCATGCTGCAGGGCTGGCTGCTGGCCAGCGTGGCGGGCGTGCTGCTGGGCGCGCTGATCGGCGCGAGCCGCGCGCTGCGCGAATGGGTGGGGCCCACGCTCGAATTCGTTCGGCCGCTGCCGGCGTCGGCGGTGCTGCCGCTGGCGATGGCGCTGTTCGGCCTGTCGGGCACCATGGTGCTGGCGGTGGTGGCCTTCGGCGCGATGTGGCCGGTGCTGCTGGCGACCCTGCACGCGCTGGCGCACCAGCCGCCGCGCCTGGTGGAGGTGGCACGCGCGCTGGAGATGGGCCGCGCCGCGACGCTGCTCAAGATCGGCCTGCCGCATGCGCTGCCCGACATCCTGGCCGCCATGCGGCTGGCGCTGACCGTGGCGCTGATCGTCAGCGTAGTCGGTGAAATGATCGCCTCGCAGACCGGCCTGGGTCAGACCATCCTGCTGGCGGCGCGCGCCTTTCGCGCCAGCGACCTGTATGCCGGCATCGCGCTGCTGGGTGCGATCGGCTTGGTGAGCAACGCGCTGTTGGCGCTGGTCGAGCGGCATTTGTTACGCTGGCAGCGGCCTTGATCGTCCTTGTTCCGCTGTTGAAGGAGACCACCCATGACTCGCACCTTCGTCGATCTGTCGATCTATCTCGAAAACGACGTGCTGTCCGACCCGCCGGCCTTCGCGCCCAAGATTCAGTATTTTTCGCATGAGAACACCTTCGAGCAGATTGAGCCGTTTTTTCCCGGCCTCAAGAAAGAAGACCTGCCCGACGGCGAAGGCTGGGCCGTGGAGATGGTGCAGCTGTCCACGCACAACGGGACGCACCTGGACGCTCCCTATCATTTTCATAGCACGATGGACAAGGCGCTTGGTCACAAGAAGCCGGCCATCGCCATCCACGAGGTGCCGCTGGAATGGTGTTTCCAGCCCGGCGTGAAGCTTGACTTTCGCCATCTGCCCGATGGACATGTGGTCACGGCGGCGGAGGTGGAAGCCGAGCTTGCGCGCATCGGGCACAGCCTCAAGCCGCTGGAGATCGTGGTTGTCAACACGCGGGCGGGCAGCCGCTACGGCAACCCGGACTACGTCAGCGCCGGTTGCGGCATGGGTTACGAGGCGACGATGTATCTGCTCGAACGCGGCGTGCGCCTGACCGGCACCGACGCGTGGAGCTGGGATGCACCCTTTGTCCACACCGCCAGAAAATACGGCGAATCGAAAGACGCCAGCCTGATCTGGGAAGGCCACAAGGCCGGCCGGGATATCGGCTACTGCCACATCGAGAAGCTGCACAACCTGGAGAGCCTGCCGCCCACGGGCTTCTACATCTCGTGCTTTCCGCACAAGATTCGCGGCGCCTCGGCGGGCTGGACGCGCGCCGTGGCGATTTTTGACGACGCGCTGATGGGCTCCTCGACATGACCGGGCTCGACCACACCCATGACGCCGCAGCGCGCAGCTGGCTGGATGGCGCCAACGGCCACGCCGATTTTCCGATTCAGAACCTGCCGCTTGGAGTCTTCTC
>DAIOSZ010000116.1:0-5451 GCA_036752305.1 Burkholderiaceae bacterium | reverse complement strand
GGGTCGTCAGCCGCGCGGCCGTGAGCGAGGCGCCGGGCGCCGCGATTGCCATTGGCGATGCGGCACTGCGCCTGGCGCCGCTGGCCGCCAGCGGCTTGCTGAGCGGGGCCGCGCAAGACGCCGCCGAGCTCGCGGCGGCGCCAACGCTCAACGCCCTCATGGGCGCTGGCCGTCCGGCCTGGCGCGCGCTGCGCCATGGTGTGTTTGAATTGCTGCACACGGGCGCGCCGGCCGCCACGCAGGCGCGGCTGCGCGAATGTCTGTTGCCGCTGAAGGATGCGCAGGTGCACGTGCCGGCGCAGATCGGCGACTACACGGATTTCTACACCTCGCTGCACCACGCGCGCAACGTGGGCCGCGCCATCAAGCCGGAGGACCCCGACAGCCTGGTGTCGAGCAATTTCCGCTGGTTGCCGATTGCCTACCATGGCCGGGCCTCCAGCGTGGTCATCAGCGGCACCGATTTCCACCGCCCTATG
Organism: Burkholderiaceae bacterium; assembly: GCA_036752305.1. Taxonomy (GTDB): domain Bacteria; phylum Pseudomonadota; class Gammaproteobacteria; order Burkholderiales; family Burkholderiaceae_C; genus DAIOSZ01. Next base: position 4,972 of record DAIOSZ010000116.1, on the reverse strand, counting down.
GGACAGGCGCTTGCCCCGGGCGCCACCGAGCCGGTCTACGGCCCTTGCGCCCGGCTGGATTTTGAGTTGGAAATGGGCTTTTTCGTCGGCCCCGGCAATGCGCTTGGCCGTCCCGTGCCGCTGGCTGAGGCGCCGGAGCACATCTTCGGCATGGTGTTGCTCAACGATTGGTCGGCACGCGACCATCAGTTTTGGGAGATGACGCCACTGGGGCCGTTTCTCGGCAAGAATTTCTGCACCAGCCTGTCGCCCTGGATCGTGACGATGGAGGCGCTGGCGCCGTTTCGCCTGCCCCAGGCGCGCGCGGCGGGCGAGCCCCAGCCGCTGGCGTATCTCGCCGACGAGGCCGATCGCCTGTCGGGCCGTCTGGACGTGCGGCTGTCGGTGGCGCTGCAAACCCAGGCGCAGCGCGCGCGCGGCTTGCCCGGCGACGAGATCGCGGCGACCAATTTTTCGCACCAGTATTGGACGATTGCCCAGATGCTGGCGCAGCACACCGTGGGCGGCTGCAACCTGCGCCCGGGCGATCTGCTGGGTACCGGCACCGTGTCCGGCCCCGGGGCGGGCGAGGCGCGAGCCATCATCGAGCTGAGCGAAGGCGGGCGACGGCCGGTGCCGCTGCCTTCCACGGGCGAGGCGCGCACTTTTCTGGCCGACGGCGATGCGGTCGTGCTGCGCGGGCATTGCGAACGCGATGGGCGGGCGCGCATCGGTTTTGGCGAATGCCGGGGCACCGTTTTGCCAGTCACCGGGCTATAATGCGCGGTTGCAGCGATTTTGGGTTCCGCGGCACAAACGTCTTTTTTGGGCGTAAAACCACCTAAGAGGCTCCCGTTTCAAGAGGAGCGCCGAACGTGGAAAAGAACCCGCCAAACCACCTTTCATCATTTATTGATTGGAAACTTCATGAAAACGTTCAGCGCCAAACCCGCTGACGTGACGCATGAGTGGTTTGTGATTGACGCCACCGACAAGGTGCTCGGACGGGTTGCCAGCGAAGTGGCCCTCCGTTTGCGCGGCAAGCACAAAGCCATTTACACGCCTCACGTCGATACCGGTGACTTCATCGTCATCGTCAACGCCGACAAGATCAAAGTCACGGGCGCCAAGGCCACCGACAAGATCTATTACCGTCATTCGGGCTTTCCCGGCGGCATCTACGGCACCTCGTTTCGCGACATGCAGGCCAAGCATCCTGGCCGCGCGCTTGAGAAGGCCGTCAAGGGCATGCTGCCCAAGGGCCCGTTGGGCTACGCGATGATCAAGAAGCTCAAGGTCTACGCCGGCGGCACGCATCCGCACACCGCGCAGCAGCCCAAGGCGCTGGAAATCTAAGGAGCACAGCCATGATTGGTGATTGGAACAATGGCACCGGCCGCCGCAAATCGAGCGTGGCCCGTGTGTTTATCAAGAAGGGCTCCGGCAAGATCACGGTCAACGGCAAGGACATTGAACAGTTCTTTGGCCGTCAGACCTCGATCATGATCTGCAAGCAGCCGCTGTTGCTCACCGGCAACGCGGAAGCGTTCGACATCCAGGTCAACGTCCATGGCGGCGGTGAATCCGGCCAGGCCGGCGCGGTGCGTCACGGCATCACGCGCGCGCTGATCGACTACGACGCGGGCCTCAAGCCGCAACTCAGCCAGGCAGGCTTCGTCACGCGCGATGCCCGCGAGGTCGAGCGCAAGAAGGTCGGTTTGCACTCTGCCCGTCGCCGCAAACAGTTCAGCAAGCGCTGATTACCCGCTTGCCGAAAGGCAAAGCCGCCACACGGCTATGCTCGTGGCGGCTTTTTTCTTTTCTGGACCGCTCCCACGCATATGCGACTTCGCCGTTTGCGACGCAAGTTCTCGATGCATCAGCCGCACATGGCCGTGCGCTCGGCCATGCCTTGGCCGGTCCGCTGGGCGCTGGTGGCGGTGGTGCTGGGCTTTTGCGCCGCGCTGGCGTGGTGGGCGTTCGACCTCGGCGCCGGCTTGGCCGGCCTGGAGCGCATCGATCGAGAGGAAATGCCGCGGCTGCGAAAGACCATCGAGTCGATGCAGGCGGAACTGGATACCTCGCGCTCGGCCAGCAACACCGCCCATGGCTTGTTGACCGCGAGCCAGTCGGCGCAGGAGCGGTTGACCGAGCAGGTGCGCCAGTTGGAAGCCGAGAACCAGCGCCTGCGGGGGGAACTGGGGTTTTACGAGAAACTGATTCCGCCCGCGCAGGGCGAGGGCGTGCAGATTCGCGCTTTTCAGGCCGATGCCACCGTGCCCGGCAAGCTGCGCTGGCAGTTGTTGCTGATGCAGCCGCAGAAGAATCCATCGCCGTTCGCAGGGCAGGCCGTCTTCACGCTGACGGGTCAATTGAATGGCAAGTCCTGGACGACCGCGCTGCCCGATCCGCCGGTGCCGGTGCAACTGACGCAGCATGCGCGGCTCGACGGCGTGCTGGAGTTGCCGCCAGGCGCCGTGGTACAAACCGTGATGCTGCGCCTGATGCAGGGCGGAGCGCTGAAGGCCTCGCGTCAGGTCAAGTTGTAGGAGCCTTGCCCATGTTCAACCAGAAGAAGCCGCCCCCGATCAAGAGCCTGATCGCCCAAGGATCGCGCATCGACGGCAACTACCATTTCACGGAAGGGCTGCGCGTGGATGGCGAGTTGGTCGGCGACATTCAGGCGCCTGCCGATGCTCCGAGCATTCTGATGATTTCGGAAAGCGCGAGCGTGACCGGCGCGGTGCGCGCGCACCATGTCATCGTCAACGGCAGCGTGACGGGGCCGGTGACGGCGACGGAGTTGCTCGAATTGCAACCCAAGGCACGCATCATCGGCGACGTCACCTACAAGGCGCTCGAAATGCATCAGGGCGCTGTCATTCAAGGCGTGCTCAAGCCGCTCATGGGCGGCGTGGAAGGGGCCGAAAAGCCCGCCCTGACGCTCGCGGCATCCAATCAGTGAACCTGGCCGGAAAATCCCGAGTAAATTACAATACTATTTTCCGTTTTCCGGAGAGCCTTCCATGAGCGCCGTTGCCGAAGACATTCAAACCAGCCTGCCCGAGCCGATCATCTTCACGGACTCGGCGGCCGCCAAGGTGGCCGACTTGATTGCCGAAGAGGGCAACCCAGACCTCAAACTGCGCGTGTTCGTGCAGGGCGGCGGGTGTTCGGGGTTTCAGTACGGCTTTACGTTTGACGAGATCGCCAACGAGGACGACACGACGATGACCAAGAACGGTGTGTCGCTGTTGATCGACGCGATGAGCTACCAATACCTCGTCGGCGCCGAGATCGATTACAAGGAAGACCTGCAGGGCGCGCAGTTCGTCATTCGCAACCCCAATGCCACGACGACCTGTGGCTGCGGCTCTTCGTTTTCGACCTGAGGCAGCGCCGCGCCTGAGCGGCGGACTCAGCGCGAGTCCGGCTCGCGCAGCGCGCGGCTGAGCAAAATCACCGGGATCAGCCCCACCGCCACCAGTGCGAGCGAGGGCAGGGCGGCTTCGCCCAGGCGCTCGTCTCGCGCGAGCTGGTAGGCCATCACCGCCAGCGTATCGGTGTTGAACGGCCTCAGCACCAGTGTGGCGGGCAGTTCCTTCATCACGTCCACGAACACCAGCAACAGGGCCGCGATCAGCGAGCGGCGCAGCAGCGGCGCGTGCACCTGCCGCAGCAGGCGGCCGTTGCCCGCCCCCAGCATGCGTGCCGATTCGTCCAGGCTGGGCGCGATGCGCGCATAGCCGCTTTGCACCGGTTGCAGCGCCACCGCGCAAAAGCGCACCAGGTAGGCCCAGACGATACCCAGCGCCGTGGCCGTGACCAGCCCGGCGCGCTTGGCGAACTTGTGACCGATGCGCGTCTCGATCGAATTCAGCGCCGCCGTCTTGCGCGCGCCGGCCCCCTGCTTCTTCTTCGGCGCGGCCTCCCTGGCCGGCGCAGAATCCGGCGCGGCGTCGGACTGCTGGCTTGCGTCGCCGGATTTGGCCGGTTTCTGGATGACGGGGGTGTCGTCGTTCATCGCACGATGGTGAAGAGGCGATTCCAGCGCACGGCCGTCGGCCAGCGCCAGAACATCCAGGCGTGTTCGCCCTCGGCAATCGAGAAGAAGATCATCTGGGCGCGGCCGATGATGTTCTGGTACGGCACGTATCCGACCGCGGACAGCACGCGGCTGTCGGTCGAGTTGTCGCGGTTGTCGCCCATCATGAAGAAATGGCCGGCCGGGACGGTGTACACATTGGTGTTGTCGTAGAAGCCGACGTCGACGCAGTCGAGCGTCTCGTAGCTGACGCCGTTCGGCAACGTCTCCCTCCAGCGCTTGACGCGGGCGTCCGAGCCGCACGGATCTTCGCCGACGAAATCGGAAAGCCGCTCGCGCTTGACCGGCACGTCGTTGATGTAGAGCAGCCCCTCCTTCATCTGGACGCGGTCGCCGGGCAGCCCGATCACGCGCTTGATGTAGTCGGTGGAATCGTCCTTGGGCAGGCGGAACACGACGATGTCGCCGCGGGCGGGGTCGGAGCCGAAGATGCGCCCCGAGAACAGCGGCGGCGACAGCGGGATCGAGTAGTGGCTGTAGCCGTAGGAATATTTCGAGACGAACAGATAGTCGCCGACCAGCAACGTCGCCTTCATCGACCCGGACGGGATGTTGAAGGGCTGGAACAGGAAGGTGCGGATCACCAGCGCGATCAGCAGGGCATGGATGATGACGCGAACGGTTTCACCAAATCCGCTCTCCGATTTAGTCCCTGAAGTCACGCTCATCGCTTTCCCAATTTCCGCGCGCGGGAGCCCCGTGCCGTGGCAGAGCGCTTTCCCTGGGCGAATCGGTTGCCCGTCCCGCCCGAACAAAATGCTCTCTATTTCTGTTGTTGAGAACGTTTTCCGGCGCGAACCGAAAGCCGCTCCTCGCTCGATTTGCCAACCCGGGGGCGTTTTAGACGGTTGTTCGCAGACGCGCAATCAAGCCTACCAATAAAACTAC
>DAIOSZ010000115.1:0-12261 GCA_036752305.1 Burkholderiaceae bacterium | reverse complement strand
GCTGGTACTCCTCCCACAGCAGCTGCAGCGTGACGCCGGGGCGTTTGAGCTGCTGATGAAGTTGCGCCCAGTCGGGCTCCAGGTGGCGCGAGCTGCGCGCCACCGGTGGGCGGTACAGCCGCGCGTGCAGTGCCTCATCGTCCAGCTCGCGCAGCTGCGCCCAGCTCATGCCGGCGGCTCGCGCGCAGCTGGCGATCTCGCCCACGCTAGTCTTGCTCACGCCGGCGGCGCGCGCGGCTTCGCGCTGGCTCAGCCCGGCCTCGTGAAGTAGTTGAAGTACTCGTCTGATCTTGCTCATTGGGACCTTCGGTGTGGGCATCGCTTCGCTGGCTTCGTTCATCAAAGCCAGCGAGGCTATCCCCGGTTGCGAAAGTCACTCCGAGCCACGGCGGCTGCCCGCCATCACAATGGAATCGTGCCCGCCATCGCGTGGAACGCTGCCCGCGATCGCCTGGACTGCTGCCCGCGATCAGCCTGGAACGGCGCCCGCCATCAGCGTGGAATCGTGCCCGTCATCGCGTGGAATACGCACGCAGTCTTCTCAGGTGCCAACCGACGGCACCACGCGCTGACGAGCGATAGCCGCGCCCGCAGGCGAGGCGCCGAGCCGAACATCCCGAGCTGCCTGAATCGGGCCTTCCGACTTGAGGCCGCCACAGTGATGCTCGACCGCCACGGAGCAGGGGGCGCACCAAATGTTCAGTGCGTGCAGCGAGGACAAGTAGCCCCGGCACTCACCAACCAAGGTGAACTCAGCCCAGAGTCGGCCACAGAGAAAGGTTATCTAGCCCTGATTTCCGGTAAAGGCGCACCCGGAGCTCACCCCCGAGTTCAAGGTCAGTTTGCTCCATCCAGCGCCAACCAAGGTGAAGCGACTGCGTGCCGTCCCCAGTTCGTAGGTGAAACTGGTCTGCTTTCGGCCAGTTGCATATTCCTTGGGCATTCCGCCGGGGTCAATCGCAACTTGGCGGCTAGTTAACCTTATTCAGCCACACACAGCGCCCCGTTGCAGCACCGCAAACTCCCGAAGTATTCGATTTGACATAAACACGGTCGTGTGCCGGCGGCACCGGGTAGGGCAGGGGCAGGGCATGGTGCGACGCCCACTGCCGGGCAGGAGGTGACTACACTCGGCGCCCTCCACCTGACAACAAGATCCGATTGATGAACAAGTCCGAACTCGTGCAGGCGCTGGCTGCGGCCACCGAACAATCGCGGGCCGCGGCTTCCAGGTCACTGGAGGCCTTCACGAGGATCGTGTCCAAGGAGCTCGCCCGCGGCGGCGAGGTGGCGATTCCGGGGTTTGGCAGCTTCAAGCGGGCCGAGAGAGGGGAGCGCTCGGGGCGCAATCCGCAAACTGGCGAAGCCATCACCATCGCAGCCGCGACGACGGTGAAATTCGTGCCAGGAGCGGCGTTGAAGGCGGGCGTCAACAATCCCAAGTAGCAGGCGTCCCGTTTTTGGCAGGGGGTGGACCAACGGGTGCGTTCACAGCGGTTATTTCTGGGCCACCGGCGGAGTCTGCTAGCCATCGGCAGCAGGGCTGATGAGAAGTTACTTGGAGCCCTTGACGATCCACGCTCGGAGGTCAGTGCCCTCCGGCAAGCTCCCCAGCTCTTTTATCGCCGCCTGCAGAAGTGCTGCTGCACGTTCACGCGTGCGGCGGACCTCTGCAAGCAACTCTTCGCCAAGCGGCGAAGCGCCACTGCTGGAGACCCGGGTCAGAAGTTCTTCAGCGGCCACAGCTTCCCTGTGCGCGTGGCGCCATTGCTCCGGAAGTGACCGTTCAGTGCTCACTTGTTACTCCTCTCGATATTCGGATGTTACCCGCGCGATGGTGTCGTTCTCTTCGGCAATTTGATCTCTCGTAGTGGGAGGCTGTGGGCATGTGGGCGAAGGGTGCGGCGGTGGGCAACGCATCGCGTTGTCCACGGGCGCGCCCGGTGCGCCGCAGGCGCATCGTCCACATGTCCATGGCCTGCCGGGCGCGCAGCGCCCGGCCCCCCCGCGGCCGGCGATTTTCTTCCTGCCGGGCTCAGGTTTCCGCGGTCGCCGTGGTCGCCCTTCTAAGCTGCCCGAGGATCAAGTCCTTCGCTTTCTCGGCGCGCCAAGCCTTGATGCGTCGCTGCAGTGTTCGCAGCTGCGCCTTGCCCGCGTAAGCAATGGGATGGACGCCCCCACCCAATGACGGCATCGAAGTGCCACAGTGGAAGTGTCACCAACCACTCGAACCGGAAGGAGCGTCCACCATGCAGATTACGACAATCGGCCTCGATCTGGCCAAGAACGTGTTCCAGGTCCACGGCGTGAACCGACACGGCAAGGTGGAACTGCGCAAGCAGCTCAAGCGTGAGCAGGTTGCAGCGTTCTTCGCCAATCTGCCCCCCTGCTTGATCGGCATGGAGGCGTGTTCGGGTGCGCACCACTGGGCGCGGAAGCTGCAGGCTTTGGGGCACACGGTTCGGCTGATGGCGCCGCAGTTCGTCAAGCCCTACGTCAAGAGCAACAAGAACGATGTGGCCGACGCCGAGGCAATCTGCGAGGCCGTGGCCCGACCCTCGATGCGCTTTGTGCCAGTCAAGAACATCGAACAGCAGGCGGTCCTCTCGTTGCACCGTGTGCGCCAGGGCTTCGTCAAAGCCCGAACCGCGCAGGCCAACCAGATCCGTGGTCTGCTCGGTGAGTATGGGCTGATCGTGCCGCAGGGCATTTCGTATATTGCCCAGCGTGTACCGGCCCTCATCGAGGATGCCTCGATCGAATTGCCCGGATCGTTTCGCCTGTTGATTGACAGATTGCTCGAGCACCTGAAGCTGCTGCACCGGCAGGTCGAGGAGATCGAAGTGCAGATCAAGGCTTGGCATCGGGCCAGCGACGCCAGCCGACGACTGGAGAAGGTTCCCGGTATCGGCCCGTTGACGGCCACGGCCATGGTGGCCAGCGTCGGTGACGCCAAGAACTTCGACAACGGCCGCCAATTCGCGGCCTGGCTCGGCGTCGTGCCCCGCCAGCACTCCAGCGGCGGCAAGCCCACCTTGCTAGGCATGAGTAAACGGGGAGATGCATACCTGCGAACAATGCTGATTCACGGCGCCAGGTCAGTCATCTACCGGGCAACGCAGCGGGCCGATGCCGAGAGTTGGTTGGTCAAGCTCACCACCCGCCGCAACAAGAACATTGCAGCCGTGGCGCTGGCCAACATGACCGCCAGGACGATCTGGGCGTTGCTCGCACATGATCGCGAGTTCAGGGCCGACTACGCACCTGCGGAGAGACATCCACCCATCCCCCCGCCCTTCCCGCCAGCGGGAAGGGGCCCCAACGACGATAACAAGACAGGAGATTCCCACCGCGATTGCTCAGGCGATCAGCAAGTTGATGGCAGGATAGGTCAGACCGTGGTTGGCACAGCCCGCGCCAGACGAGGCACCCAGAGTGCGTGTAAGCGATCGAGGCGCCGACCAGCAGAACCCATCAGGGACAGCGAGTTCGTCTCGCACCGAAAGTCCGGATGTACGGGAGCAATCTTCTCCTTCGTGCTGCAGCAAACTGAAAGCTTGGCAAACCGGGGGCGTCCATGTACGTCTGGCACGATCTGCGCGAGGCGGTCCATCAGTTCCTTAGCTGTCGCCGTCGGCTCGTTGATCAGCCAACCCTCGACGACTGGCCATGCGTGTGCGAACGGGTCCGCTCGAGTTCTCCACCCCCGCTCGGTGGTGGGCTGCTTGCGATGGGTCGGCCGAACCTCACCATCCTTCCACGCTGTTGCCAGACTTTCGAGGAACGTCGGCATGTCAGTGGGTGCCGCCACCGTCGGACGGACCAGCTGTCCTCGCGCTGCCAGGTCACTCAACGCTTGCTGAGCCGATCGAATGTCGCGCAACAGCAGTACGGGGTCGAGTCCGTCGAACTGAGCCTTGAGCTTCGACTTGACCGTCTCGCTCACGCAGGGCGAGGTAAGCAGCCGGTCGCAGGGCGTTGCCGGTGCGTGGTACGTCTTGCTCACTCGTGCACCGTCACGTGTCTTCGATTTCAACTTGAACGAAGGCTGGAAGAAGTTGACGCACAACCGCGAGGCGCTGTACAGCTGCGCAAGGGCCTGTGTCGCCGCAAGGCCACTGAGCCTGCCGTAACCGACCAGCCGACGAACGATGGCGCCGTTCTTCTGCTCGACCCAGGCTTGGTCGTTCTTCTTGTACGCTCGCGACCGCGTCTGTTCGAGCCCGTTGTCCTTGCAGTAGTCGAAGACGGTCTGGTTCATGAACGCGCTGTCGTTGTCAGTGTCTACGCCGAGCATCGCGAAGGGCAGATCGGCCGCGGCGATCGCCATGGCTTCGACGACAAGGGACTGGTTGCGCACCGGCATGGCGATGCACTCCGTCCAGCCGCTGGCAATGTCGGTCAGCACCAGAGTGTGGACGAAGTCGCCGTCGGTCTTTGCGCCGCCGCAGTGTTCGACCAAGTCGACCTCGAAGAAGCCAGGCGGTGGGTTGCGCCAATCCGAGAACGTGCGCACGGGAATGCTGCGGCGAATGGCCGCGCCGACGCCCGTCCGCCGCTTGCGTTGCCCATCGACGCGATTGCGCGCGTCGCCCAAGGCACGGTCGATGGTCGCGGCGCTGACTTGCAAGAGCTTGGCCTTGACCACCGGGTCCAGTTGAAGGTGGCCGTGTCGCTCCATCGCGTAGACCAAGATCGGGATCAGAACCTTCAGCCGCTTTCCGCAGACACGGTCGCCTGCCTCCCACAGCACAATGAGGGCTTGGCGCACGGCTTCGTCGTAGAGCCGATTGCGTGATCGCATCGACGGAGCATGGGAAGGTTCCGAGCCCAGGACGCGGATAGCGTGCTTGCGGTGGTCCGGTGATCGCAACGAACTCGTCGAGGATCTTGGTCCTCTCGCTCACCGACGAGCCGCGGTACCGCGCTCCGACTCCTTCGATCAACTCCTTGCGTGTTGTCATGCTGACTCGCCTTTTCACGTGTTGTGCTCCCGCCGGCCCTTCCGACGGGGTAGCAGACTACGTGAGGCAACAGGTCAGCACGGGTAGCAAAAAAGCTGAGTCAATGCGCCCGCGGCCAAGATAGTTGACGCCGATCACCAAAAAGCTCTTGACGACCTCGAGCTTGAACTCTGTTTGGTACTTCTTCATGAAACCCCTTGAAGTTCGTCCAACTTCTGGGGGTCAGTTCAATTCCGGGGCGGTTCATGGTGTGGAAGTCCGGTCGAAGGGAGGGGGCGCAGCTGCACGAGCAGGCGTTTCGCTACTTCGGCAGAGCCGTGCGCTACATCGTGCCTGATTTTGTTGCCGGCAACAAAATCCAGCACGACGCGGCACACCGAGTAGAAGCTCGGGGCCCGCACCATGCGCTCGATCCAGTCGTCCAGGCGCTGGGCCGGTGTCGCACAGGCAAAGACGTAGCTGGAGGCGTCCATCGCCGAGACGAACACCTGGGCACGCGCGCCATTGACCAGCGGCACCGTGGGGCCTGTGCAGTCGATGAACAGTTTCTCGCCGGCCAGCCGGTGCTGGCGCATCGAGCGCTTGAGCGTCTTTGCAAACGCCTTCTAATGCTCGCAGAACTGCGTGTAGCGCCAAGTGCGGCCCTCAGGGTGGGCGGCCACGTATTTCTGCCACAGCAGCATCAGCGTCATGCCCTTGCGGTCAAGCTCGCGGTGCATGCGGCTCCAGTCAGGTTCGACGAAAGGCTGCGAGGGCGCAGCGCGCGGCTGCAGCGCGGTGGACAGCCGCTGTTCGCTCCAGTCCTGCACCGTCTCCCAATCGAGCCCGGCGACGCTCGTCAAGCTGACGTACTTGGCGACGGCCCCTTTGGAGATCCCGAGGGTGGAGGCGATCTGCTCGAGAGAGAGCTGTGCCTGCCACTTCAGGCGAATTACATTCTTGATTATGCGTAGAGACATTCGTTTTGTGGCATCCAGGGCCTTGACGGGAAAAGACCGTCGAGGGTAGGACACCCGGGTTTGCGTTCTCTACGCAGCACCACCGGCAAGTCAGAGCCCCTCAGGGGACGCCGATTTGGCGGTCACGATCGCCGAAATGGTCGGTCACGATGATCCGAAACGGAGGGTCGGTCACGATCGCCGGAATCACCGGTCACGATGCCGAAACGGCCGGTCACAATGGGCCGAAATACGCATATCAGCAATGGGCCCATCTTCAACGCCGACGGCACGCTGACCTCAGCCCTGCTGGACCACGTCGAGACCGTTCTGATCGAGGGCAAGAGCTACCGCGGACAGGCTCACGGCGAGGCCTGAAGCCCGACCGCGCCCTCGCCGCCAGCGCCAGCTTCAGCAATGCCGCCGCGAACCTCTCAGCATTTTGAAACCGGCCGATAACCAGCACGTTCGCACCGGCGCCCACAAGTGGTGGCTGCGCTGCAGGAACCGGATGCCCTGCTCCCCACTCCTGCTCGCTGAAGGATACTCGCGCGCAAAGCTGTGCAAGTGCTGCAAGAGGCTTGTGAGGACCGCAGGTGGCATTTGGCGAAGTGCCAACCAGGCCGGCAATCACCGCCTGGGTGATGTTGTCTTGGTTGAGGTTCGCGCATACGCAGGTCGAACTCTAGGAGAGTAGGAACTCTCTGAAGCGACGATTGGGTTCAAGATGCGGGCCGGTTGCCCTCGAAGGCATCTTGCAGCAGCTGGCGGATGGCCGCCTTCTCCAACGGCCGCGGGTTCGGGTACTGGTTCTGCAGCGCGAGCTCACAGGCCAGGTCGAGGTCATCGGCTTTCATGCCGATGTCGCGCAGCGCCACCGGCACGCCATTGTCCTTCGCCAGGTCGAAGACCGCCTGCGGCGCGCTCCTCGCCTCCAGCGCACCGGCGATGCGACGCATGGCCTCCGGTGCCGCCGGGGCGTTGTAGGCCAACGCGTGCGGCAGCACGATGGTGTGCGTTTCCGCGTGCGGCAGGTTGAAGCTGCCGCCCAGGGTGTGGCATAGTTTGTGGTGGATCGCCATGTCTACCGAGTTCAGTACCGTGCCGCACAGCCAGGCGCCGTAGAGGGCGTTGCCGCGCACCCCGATGTCGCCGGGCGCCGTGCGCAGCCGCGGCAGCGCCAGGCCGAGCGCGCGGATGCCCTCCTGTGCCATCAGATCGATGATGGGGTTGCCGGTCGCGGAGTACAGCCCCTCCGCCGCGTGCGCGACGGCGTTCATGCCGCTGGTGATGCTCATCCCCACCGGCAGCGACAGCGTGAGCTCGGGGTCGTAGATGACGGTGCGCGGCAGCACCCGGTCGTCGCGCCCGGTCTTCTTCAGGCCCGCCTCGGTGATGCCATAGATGCTGGTCATCTCGGAGCCGGCATAGGTCGTAGGCACGGCGATGATTGGCACGGCGGACTCGCGGGCGATCGCCTTGCCCAGGCCGATCGTGGAACCCCCGCCCACCGCCACGGCGCAGTCAGCGCCGATCCGCGCGGCGTACTCGCAGGCTTCGCGTGCCGTCGCTATCGGCACGTGCATGGTCGCCTTGTCGAACACACCGGCCGCGCGCGGGCCCAGCAGAGCCGCCACCTGTTCGGCCGCGGCGCGCCGCTCCGGAGTTGACAGCACCAGCGCTTTGCGCGCACCCAGCCGCTCCACTTCCGCGGGGAGCTCGCGCAGCTTGCCGGCGCCGAACACGACGCGGGCCGGCCTGCCGATGTAGGTGAAGTCCTTCATGTCCTGTTCCGGCCCAAGGGGCACTCCGCACTATAGCGCGCGCCCGGCACGAACAAGCGGCCCCCGCGGAAACCTGTTTTCCGGTGCGCGGAAGAGCTCACGCAATTCGGGCGTTCCTGCCGTCGGCCTCGTACTGGGTGATGCGGCGTCCGATATCCTTCGCAGCGATCCGCAGGTCGGCCAGTTCGGCCTGCACGCCGTCGATCACCGGCTTTGGCAACTGCATGCCCAACTCCTCAACGGCGAGCCGCGGGGTCTCGCTGGCGGCGAGGCCTGGGTCGCTCATGTAGGAGAAGTTGTCGTTGACGTAGTGAGAAAGGCTTCGTCTTGCATCGGGTTGTGGGGATTCGGGGGTGGCTGAAGGGCCGCTCCTCCCGCCGACACTGGCGCAGTTCGCGGCGCGGCTTTGCGTGGCTTCGTGTGGGGCGTGGCTGCCGCGCCGGCCGGGGCGGCCTTGGGCGCCTCGGCGGCGATGAGCGTCAGATGCTCGCTGGAGGCGCCGTATTGCTCGCGGGCACGGCGCGCCAACTGCGCCTTCAGCTTGTCCACCAGCAGCGTCAGATGCGCCACCTGCGCGTCGCGCTCAGCGAGCAGGCCAAGCAGCGCTGGCTCGCGTCAGCACCGCCAGCGCCGGCGTCACGACGACGGCCGTGCGAAGCTATCTTCGCTTCCGTGCGTTCGAAGGTAACGCTGTCGCGCATCTGCTGCCGATCGTCGCCTCGCCAGCAAGCTGGCGCTTGGCACCACTGCCGCAGACCCTGACTCCGTCCGAGGTTCAACGCTTGCTCGGCGCCTTCCCGCCAAGCCGGCGGCTCGACTGGCGCCGTCGCGGCGCCTTGGGCAGCAGCAGACCCGCCCGGGCCATCACCCGCTAGGCCCGTTCCGGATTGACCCGAGCCGCACCTTCCTGTGCTCGGCGTTGGCGGTTCACCAGCGCACGCACGCCGGTAGCCGTAGCTCGGGAGTTCGGCGATCGGCTCGCGAATTCCGGCAATCAGCTCGCGCATCGCCCGCCAGCGTGCGGCCGCTGCGTCCGTCACGCCAGCCATCGGCACGATGGCGAAGGTCGTGAATGTGCAGGCGCACCCACCCCCAGCACCCGGCAGAGCGTCTTCACTGGTCTTCTCCGGGCAGCAAGGGCGAGCGCGCACTCCACTTTTTCGGCGGCGTACTCCAAGGCTTGCTTGAGGATCTCGTTCTCGAGCGTCTTCTTGCCCAGCACTCGCTGCAGCTTGGCGATCTCCGAACGCGCAGCCGCCAGCTACGACGCCGGCACCACCGCTTCGCCGGCCGGGGCACGGTGATCCGCAAAGATGAGAGACCGTGAAGGATTGAGCGCCTTATTTCTTCGGTTGGTCCAACTGCATCGCTCTTGTCGCCAGCGTGAAAAGGCCGTGGAGAAACACTTGCTTCTCCGCGGTGCTGAGGCCAGCCAAGAGCCGGGTCTCGACTTCGTTGATCATGTCCTCAACACGGCAGTGAACTGTCTTCCCCTTCCTTGTTAGCGTGAGGCTCAACCGCCTGCGGTCCTCGCTGTCTATGCCGCGATCCACATAGCCCTGTTCCACCAGGTTGTCAATCGCGCGCGTGACGAAGAACGCGTCTGTGCTCGTGCGTGCGGCGACTTCCTTTGCCGAAACTGGCTCAAACCGGCCGATCACGGCCATAACGCGCCAATTAGTGACTGAGAGCCCGAAATCGGCCGACCACTTGGGCGCCAAGTGACGGGTAACACAAGTCGCGATCAATAGGCAGCGATAGGTGACCCTCTCCTCGAGAAGCACACGCGTCGTCTGAGTCATTGGTAGACGTTGGTTCCTAAATTGAATAAATCCAGGAGCGAACGCCCCCTTCCAAACCGTGCATGCGGATTTCCCGCACACGGCTTACCAGTGGTCTGTCGGCTCGCAGCATTACGCGGACTCCCGTTTTCTTCCGGGAGGTTTGCCGGCATAGCGGATGGTGCCTCGCAGGCGATACAACCCAAGGTGTTCAAAGTACTCGCGATCCCAGCGTTGCGCCTGGCCTGCCTTCAGGCTGCGCCCCGCGCGCTTGACCCGCAGGCTGCGCAAACGTCTCACGACGTAGGCGTCAACATCGATGAAATGGTTGGCCGCGTTGCCGCTGCCGAAGTACTGCCCCCAGCCACGCAGCACCGGGTTGAGCTCGGCAATCACGCTTCGCACATCCTGATGACAGCGCCCTCTGGGGGTCAGCTCCCGCACCCGGCCGCGCACCCGGTTCATCGCCCGGCGACTTGGCCACCGATACAGGTAGTACCGCCTGACGCCCTCTTGCTGCCACAGTCGCCCGCTCATGCGCTTGTGCAGGTGGCAGCCCAGGAAGTCGAAGCCCTCCCGGCCCTGCGTCAGCACCACGCGTCGCGTCTTCTGCGGATGCAGCTTCAAGCCCAGCCGACCCAGCACGTGCTCGATGCGGCGCTGGGCCTCTTCGCAGGCTTGCGCACTACGGCACATCACCACGAAGTCGTCCGCATACCGCACCAGTTCGCCCAGATGCGCGCCGTGTCGGCGCCACACCCGGTCCAGCACGTGCAGGTAGATGTTCGACAGCAGCGGCGAAATCACACCACCCTGCGGCGTTCCCGCCACCGGGTGGCGCACCGCGCCGTCTTCCATCACCCCTGCTTGTAGCCATTGCCTCACCAGCTTGAGTATCCGCCGGTCACTGACGCGCTGCCCCATCAAGGTAAGCAGTTTGTCGTGATCGATGCTGCCGAAGTAATCGCTGATGTCGGCGTCCAGCACGTGATCGGCCCCTCGATTGCCCAGTTGCCTGAGTCGCTCGATCGCCATCGTCGCACTGCGCCTGGGTCTGAATCCGTACGAACACGGCTCGAAGTCCGCCTCGAAGATTGGCTCCAGCACCAGTTTGGCCGCCATCTGCACCACCCGGTCGCGCACCGTGGGAATACCCAAGGGCCGCTTTGCTCCGTCTGCCTTGGGGATGTAGGCGCGCCGCACGACCTGCGCACCGTACTCGCCCGCTCGCAGTACGTCACCCAGCTCCTGCAAGAAGCGCTGGACTCCATACTGCTCCACATCCTGGACCGACACACGATCGATCCCCGCTGCGCCGCGGTTGCGGCGCACTCGCTTCCACGCCTCGTGCAGGATGTCATCCCTGCACAACTGGTCGTACAACGCATGGAAGCGCCTTGCCGGCGCCCGCTTGGCTGCGGCCCAAAGCTGCCTTTGCAGTTGTCGCACGTTTTCGCGCGGCTCATCACCGCCGGGGTCGTTAGGTCCGGTCTGGCCGGCCATTCCCTTGCGCTTACCCGCTCCAGCAACATGACCACCGCAGGGACCCTTCCCTCCAGCCGCGTTATGCCCCACGGCCTTCGCGGGCACGGCTTGCGCCGCACCCAACGGTACTACGATCCCCTCGGACTCCCGCTGCGCACGCCTCGATTTCACCTTGGGCTTATACGAGCGCGCTTGCCCCGACTCGGGCAGCGCAGACGGGTCTCTCGTGTTCCGCTCCACTCCTTGCACGCGTGCTGCGCCCCATACCCCGCCGCAGTCCCCAGCGCGCTTCGGCACTCGCCCCGGTGATGTTGCCTTCGCCGTGACATGAGCGGCTCGGCCTGCGGGTTGTAAATCTGTCGAGGCTGCAGGCTTCACTTCATGTTGCGGCCCGCGTGCTTGCTCCCCGCTGCGCGGCAGTTGCCGCCTCACGGGCTTTTGACGCCCCGCTCGGGCATGGAAGTCTCCCTCCGCTGCCTGGGGCCTGCTACCCGGCGCACCGACGCCTACCGGGACGGGACTTTCACCCGTTGGAGTGGCGCAGCAAGCCAAGGTCGGTCCTCCCCCCGCGGGGATCAGTCCTTCCTCAACGTCACGACGCACCATGTGCTGGATTATAGGGCTGCGATCCCCCGTGCAGCTTGACACCCCGTGCAGCTTGACGGCGAAGGCGTCGGCTCGAGATACTCGCATATCGCAACTGATATGGGACCCGGAGGCCGCTATGCTGTGTCTGTCCGAAGAATCCCGTCCTTGCCGCGGCTGACCTGAGCAGCGAACGTGGACTCCCCAGTGCACAAGGAGTTCACGATGCAAGAGGGACCGGAGACCGAAGCAGACACGCGGGTGCTGCGTACAAGCGGCTTGCGCGGTTTGATGCCGAGGGCTTGCCTGGCCTGCAAGATCGCACCTGCCGCCCGCACACCAGACCTGCACCGTGCCTGCCGGCGGAGATCGCGAGCTTCGAGCAGCAGCGCCGGCAACGTCTTCCCTTGTGGCGTATCGCTCAGGCGTGCGGGCGCAGCTTGGCTACCGTCAGCCGCTACATGGTGCAAGCCGGCCTGTCACGACTGAAGTCCTTGGATCCCGTGGAGCCGATCCGCCGCTACGAACGCGCCACGCCCGGCGAGCTGCTGCACATCGACACCAAACGGCTCGGACGCATCCACGTCCTGGGTGACCGCATCACTGGAGACCGCGCGAAAAACCGCAATCGTGGCATCGGATGGGAAGCCGTGCACTTGGCGATCTATAATAGTGTCCTGTCCCCCTAATTCGTAGGCACAAAAACTGCATGGGTTGAGGCATC
>DAIOSZ010000114.1:11334-12277 GCA_036752305.1 Burkholderiaceae bacterium | reverse complement strand
GCCCAGTCGCAGGCCTGGGTGCCGCCGGCGGCGGCCTGGAGAGCCATGAAGCAATTGCTCGGGTCGGCGGGCTGATTGAACATGCGGCGAAATTCCAGCCCCTCGACGATGGCCTGGAGCTTGCCGGCTTCCTCCTCGATGGTCTTCATGCCCGCTTCATCGCCGTCGTCGCGGCTCATCTCGAACAGCTCGGTGTTGTCGGACAGCTCGCGGGCCAGATCGTCCAGCGTGACGACCACGCCGTCGAGGGCCTTCTTTTCCTTGCCCAGTTCCTGGGCCTTCTTGGGGTCGTTCCAGACCGTCGGGTCCTCGAGCGAGGCGTTGACGGTTCTCAGTCGTTCCGCTTTGGCATCGTAGTCAAAGATACCCCCGAAGTTCGAGCGCCCGGGCGCTCAGGTCCGCCAAGCGCGCGCCGATCTGGTTGATGTGTTCCGCATCCATGATTCGCCCATCCTGCTGCAAGAGATCAAACGGGCGATTTTCGCATGCCTCATTCGTCGAGGAACGCCTCCACCAGCCGGGCCAGCGCCTCGGGCTGGTCATGGTGCAGCATGTGGCCGGCGTCCTGGATCACCGCCACCCGGTGGCGCGCGACGTTCTTCAGGCGCTCGTGGTACTCGGCCAGCGTGTAGGCGCCCTTCCACCAGCGCGACAGGGAGTCGTCGGAGGCCTCCACCGCCAGCAGCGGCGCGGTGATGTCGGCGTACAGGGCCAGGGTTTCGGGCAATTGGTAGAGGTTGGCGTTGATGATTTTGTGTGCCGCGTCGCCGAGGATCTCGTAGCGCTCGCCGCCATCGGCCTGGCGCACCGGACGGGCCCAGTGGCGCGCCAGCCAGGCCGCATGCCCGGGCGCCAGGCGCGGATTGGTCTTGGTCAGGCGCTGCGCCACGCCGTCCCAGGTGGCGTAGGTGTTGAGCGCCAGTTCGCCGCGCGCCAGCGCCGG
>DAIOSZ010000114.1:0-11324 GCA_036752305.1 Burkholderiaceae bacterium | reverse complement strand
GGGGGGGGGGGGTGTGGGCCGCGTGTCCCCCGCGCCCCGGCGCCTCCGCCCCCCCCACCCGGCGCGGGGGGCGCGCCCCCGCCTGCCTGGGCTCGGTGGCCGGCATGCCAAAGCCCTCCAGGTTGATCAGCTTGCGGATGCGCGCGGGGCGCACGCCCGCGTAGAGCATGACCACGTTGCCGCCCATGCTGTGGCCGAGCAGATCGACCGGCGCGTCGCCGCAGACGGCGTCGAGCAGCGCATCGAGATCGCCCAGATAGTCGGCGATCACGTAATGATCGGCGCCGGGCGTCTGCGTGAGGCCGAAGCCGCGCCAGTCGGGCGCGATCACATGGCGCTCGCGCGCCAGCGCGTCCACCATGAACTGGAACGAGGCCGACACGTCCATCCAGCCGTGCACCATCACCAGCGGCGGCTCGCCCGGCCGGCTCTCGCCCCACTCGCGCAGGTGGTAGTTCAGGCGGCGGATGGGCAGAAAGCGGCTGCGGCTGGCTCGGCGGACTTGGTACATTCGTCCGATCATACGAAGCCGCGAGGAAACCTGCCGTGAGTCCTCAAGCCGATCATTACGCCGCCATGCACGCCACTTTTGGCTGGAACGTGCCGCGGCGCTTCAACATCGCGCAAGCCTGCTGCCTGCGCTGGGCGCGCGCGCCGGGCGCCGCCCGCCGGATCGCCGTCATCGACCACCACCTGCCGGCCGCCACGCAGCGCTTGAGCTACGCGCGCCTGGCGCGGGAGGCCGCGCGTCTGTCGCGCCTGCTGGCCTCGCTGGGCGTGCGCCGTGGCGACCGCGTGGCCATCGTCATGCCGCAGCGCTTCGAGACGGCGGTGGCCTACATCGCGGTGCTGCAGATGGGCGCGGTGGCCGTCCCGCTGTCGCAGCTTTTCGGCCCCGAAGCGCTGGAGTTTCGCGTGCAGGACAGCGAAGCCGTCGCCGCCATCTGCGACGAGGCCTCGATCGACGCGCTGCGCGCCGTGCGTGGCCGCTGCCCGAGCCTGCGTCAGGTGATCGGCGTCGGCGCGGCGGCGGCCGGGGCGGACCTTGGCTGGAATGCGCTGGCGCGCCAGGCCGCGCGCTTCGCCGCCGTCTCCACCCTCGCGGACGACGGCGCGGTGCTGATCTACACCAGCGGCACCACGGGCAATCCCAAGGGGGCGCTGATTCCCCACCGCGCGCTGATCGGCAATCTCACCGGCTTCGTGTGCAGCCAGAACTGGTTCGGCTTCGCGCCCGACGGCCCACCCTCCCGCCCGGGCGCCCTGCCGCCCGAGCCGGCCTTGCCCGCCGTGTTCTGGAGCCCCGCGGACTGGGCCTGGACCGGCGGCCTGATGGACGCGCTGCTGCCCACGCTGTACTTTGGCCGCCCCATCGTCGCCAACCGCGCGCGCTTCTCGCCCGAGGGCGCCTTCACCCTCATGCAGGCGCATGGCGTGACGCACAGCTTCCTGTTCCCCACCGCGCTCAAGGCCATGATGAAGGCCTACCCCGAGCCGCGCCGCCATTTCACGCTCAAGCTGCACGCCATCATGAGTGCGGGCGAGGCAGTGGGCGACGCCGTGTTCGCCTACGGGCAGGCGCAGCTGGGTGTGACGATCAACGAGATGTTCGGCCAGACCGAGATCAACTACATCGTCGGCAACTGCGCGATGAACGGCCGCTCCTGCGGCGCGGTGGGCTGGCCGGCGCGGCCCGGCAGCATGGGCAAGCCCTACCCGGGGCACCGCATCGCCGTGCTGGATGACGAAGGCCGCGAATGCCCGCCCGGCGTGCCCGGCGACGTGGCGGTCAGCCGCCGGGACGTCCACGGCCAGCCCGACCCGATCTTCTTCCTCGGCTACTGGAAAAACCCCTCCGCCACCGCCGCCAAGTACGTCGAGACCGACACTGGCATCTGGTGCAAGACCGGCGACCTGGCGGTTCGCGACGCCGACGGCTACCTCTGGTACCAGGGCCGCGCGGACGACGTGTTCAAGGCCGCGGGCTACCGCATCGGCCCCAGCGAGGTGGAAAACTGCCTGGTCAAGCACCCCGCCGTGGCCAATGCCGCCGTCGTGCCCAAGCCCGACCCGGAGCGCGGCGCGCTGGTCAAGGCCTACGTGGTGGTTGCTATTGAATACATAGCTGCCCATGGTGGATTGTCGGCCACGGATGTCCTCTCGGACACCCCATTCCAGCGCCGCCTCACCGCCGAATTGCAGGCGCATGTGAAGGGTCGGCTCGCGCCCTACGAATACCCCAAGGAAATCGAATTCGTCTCCGAGCTGCCGATGACCACCACCGGCAAGGTGCAGCGGCGCGTGCTGCGCCTGCGGGAGGAGGCCCGAGCGCGCGAGCGGCAAGCCCCCTAAACTCAAGACCGCCTACCTGAATCCAACGCATGACCTCCACCGCATTTCCCCTCGTCCGCCTGGGCACCAGCGATCTGCTCGTGCCGCCCATCTGCCTGGGCACCATGACCTTTGGCGAGCAGGTCAGCCCGACCGACTCGCACGCCATCCTCGACCACTCGGTCGAGCGCGGCGTGAATTTTTTCGACACCGCCGAGATGTACCCGGTGCCGCCGAGCGCGGCCACCTTCGGCCAGACCGAGGCCATCATCGGCGACTGGCTCGCCGCGCGGCCAGGCCTGCGCCAGCGCATCGTCCTGGCCTCCAAGGTGGCCGGCCCCGGGCGCGGCATGCCCTGGGTGCGCGCGGGCCGCGGCATGACGCCCGCCGACATCCGCGCCTCCTGCGAGGCCAGCCTCAAGCGCCTGCGCACCGACGTGATCGACCTCTACCAGATCCACTGGCCCGAACGCCACGTGCCCGCTTTTGGCAACCTCGCCTATGACCCGGCCAAGGAAGACTCCACCACTCCCATCCTGGCGCAGTTGGAGACGCTGGGCGAGCTGATGCGCGCCGGCAAGATCCGCGCCATCGGCCTGTCCAACGAGACGCCCTACGGCGTGCACGAGTTCGTGCGCCTGGCCGAGCAGCACGGCCTGCCGCGCATCGCCACGCTGCAAAACCCCTACTGCCTGATCAACCGCACGCTGGAAAACGGCCTGGACGAAACCTGCCATCGCCTGGGCGTTGCGCAGATCCCGTACTCGCCGCTCGGCTTCGGCCTGCTCACCGGCAAGTACGACGCGACCGGCATCCACAGCCCGCAGGCGCCGCGCGGCCGCATGAGCCTGTTCGAGCGCATGAAGAGCCAGCGCTGGGGCCGGCCCGAGGCACTGGACGCGGCGCGCCGCTACAACCAGTTGGCGCGCGAGCACGGCCTGACGCCCACGCAGATGGCGCTGGCGTTTTGCTACACCAACTGGCGCGTGGCCAGCACCATCATCGGCGTGACGTCGCGGGCGCAGCTCGACGAATGCCTGGATGCCTGGGGCACCACGCTCTCGCCCGAGCTGCTGCGCGCCATCGACGCGATCCGCTGGACGCAGCGCGACCCGGCGCAGTAGAGCGGCGCCGCATGGCCCGCAGCTCCCACGTCAGCGAAACCCCCGCCACGGCCTGGTTGCGCCGGCAGGGCGTGCCGTTCACCGAGCATTTCTACGAGTACGTCGAGCATGGCGGCGCGCGGCGCAGCGCCGAGGCGCTGGGCCTGGACCCGTTCACGGTGGTCAAGACGCTGGTCATGCAGGATCAGGACGCCCGGCCGCTGATCGTGCTGATGCACGGCAACCGCGAGGTCTCCACCAAGCGGCTCGCGCGCGCGATCGGCGCCAAGTCGATCGAGCCCTGCAAGCCCGAAGTCGCCAACCGCCACAGCGGCTATCTGGTCGGCGGCACCTCGCCTTTCGGCACGCGCCGGGACATGCCGGTCTACGTGGAGCGCTCCATCCTCGATTTGCCGCGCATCGCGATCAACGGCGGGCGGCGCGGCTACCTGGTCGGCATCGAGCCTTCCGTCTGCACCCGCCTGCTGGGCGCCACGCCCGTCAACTGCGCGCTCGAAACGTGACTTTCTTCACGTGGCACACTCGGTGGGTTTTTCCAATTCGAAGGAGCGAATCGAGATGATTCATTTCGTATTGCACGACGCCAAGGACACCGTTGCCGTGGTCGTCGTCGAAGGCGTCAAGGCCGGGGACAGCCTGCAGGGCTGGATCATGGATGAGGACCGCATGACGGCCGTGCAGGCCCGTCAGGACATCCCGATCGGCCACAAGGTGGCCCTCAAGAACATGGCGGTGGGCGACACCGTGTGGAAATACGGCATCGACATGGGCAAGGTCGTCGCGCCCATCCAGGCGGGCGAGCACGCCCATGTTCACAACATCAAGACCAAACGGTGGTAATCCCATGCCCGTGATCGACTCCAACACCACCTTCCTCGGCTACCGCCGTGAAAACGGCCGCGTCGGCGTGCGCAACCACGTGATCATCCTGCCGCTGGACGACCTGTCCAACGCGGCGGCCGAGGCCGTGGCCCACAACATCAAGGGCACGATGGCGATTCCGCACCCCTACGGGCGGCTGCAGTTCGGCGCCGACCTGGACCTGCATTTCCGCACGCTCATCGGCACCGGCTGCAACCCCAACGTCGCCGCCGTGGTCGTGATCGGCATCGAGGACGGCTGGACCAAGAAGGTCGTGGACGGTATCGCCACCACCGGCAAGCCGGTCATCGGCTTCGGCATCGAAGGCCATGGCGACCACGAAACCATCATGCGCGCCAGCAAGGCCGCGCGCGAATACGTGCAGTGGGCCAGCGAGAAGCAGCGCGAGGTCTGCCCGATCCAGGACCTGTGGGTCAGCACCAAGTGCGGCGAGAGCGACACCACCAGCGGCTGCGGCGCCAACCCCACCGTGGGCAACGCCTTCGACAAGCTGCACCCGCTGGGCAACTACCTGTGCTTTGGCGAAACCAGCGAAATCACCGGCGGCGAGTCCATCGTCGCCGCGCGCTGCAAGACGCCCGAAATCGCCGACCGCTTCATGTTCATGTTCAACCGCTACCAGGACATGATCAACCGCCACAAGACGAGCGACCTGTCCGACAGCCAGCCCACCAAGGGCAACATCGCCGGCGGCCTGACCACCATCGAGGAAAAGGCGCTGGGCAACATCCAGAAAATCGGCAAGAAATGCACCGTGGACGGCGTGATCGACAAGGCCGAGCTTCCCACCTACCCCGGCCTGTGGTTCATGGACTCGTCCAGCGCCGCCGCCGAGATGGTGACGCTGTGCGCCGCCTCGGGCTACGTGGTGCACTTCTTCCCCACCGGCCAGGGCAACGTGATCGGCAACCCGATCCTGCCGGTCATCAAGATCTGCGCCAACCCGCGCACCGTGCGGCTGATGAGCGAGCATGTGGACGTGGACTCCTCGGGCCTGCTGCAGCGCGAGATCACGCTGGACCAGGCGGGCGACAAGCTGCTCGAATGCATGCTGCGCACCGCCAACGGGCGCCTGACCGCGGCCGAGGCGCTGGGACACCGCGAGTTCGTGCTGACCCGGCTGTACGAGTCGGCGTGAGCCCGAGCTGAGGACCCGCGCTCCGTGCGAATCGTCATCACCGAGTTCATGGACGAAGCCGCCGTCGCGCGGCTGCGCGAGCGCCATGACGTGCTCCACGACGCCGCGCTGCACCAGGACGCGCCGCGCCTGCTGGCCGAGGCCGCCACCTGCGACGCGCTGATCGTGCGCAACGCCACGCAGGTGCGCGGCGCGCTGCTGGCCGCGCTGGCGCCGCGCTGCAAGGTCGTCGGCCGCCTGGGCGTGGGCCTGGACAACATCGACGTGCCCGGCTGCGAACGGCTGGGCCTGGCGGTCATCCCCGCCACCGGCGCCAACGCGCTGTCGGTGGCCGAATACGTGGTCGCCACCGCGATGATGCTGTTGCGCGGCGCCTATCAGTCCACCGCGGCCATCGCGGCGGGCCAGTGGCCGCGCGCAGCGCTGGGCACCGGCCGCGAGGCGGCGGGCCAGACCCTGGGGCTGGTGGGCTTTGGCACCATCGGCCAGATGAGCGCGCGGCTGGCACGGGCGCTGGGCATGCGCATCGTCGCGCACGACGCGCTGCTGCCCAGCGGGCACCCGGCGTTCGCGGCGCACGGCGCGCAGGCTTGCACGCTCGATGAGCTGGTCGCGCAGAGCGACGCGATCAGCCTGCACGTGCCGCTGGTGCCCGAAACACGCGGCCTGTTCGGCGCGGCGCGCATTGCGGCCATGAAGCCGCGCAGCGTGCTCATCAACACCGCGCGCGGCCCTGTCGTGGACCTCGACGCCGTGACGCAGGCGCTGCGCGACGGCCATCTGGCGGGCGCCGCCATCGACGTATTCGACCCCGAGCCGCCGCCCGACCCCGCCCGCTTCCTGGGCGTGCCGGGCCTGCTGCTCACGCCGCACATCGCCGGCGTGAGCGCGCAAAGCAACACGCGCGTCAGCGACCTGATCGCCAGCCGCGTGCTGGAGGCCCTCGGCTGATGGCGCGCCTGAGCCTGGCCGAAGCCACCGCGCTGGCCACCCGCGCGCTGCAAGGCGCGGGCGCAACCCCCGCCGGGGCGGGGGCCACCGCCAGCGCACTCGTGCGCGCCGAGGCGCAGGGCATCGCCTCGCACGGCCTGTCGCGCGTGCCGCAATACGCCACGCACCTGCGCAATGGCCGCGCCAACGGCGCCGCCGAACCGCGCATCGAGCGCGAACGAGGAGCCGCGCTGCTGGTGGACGCCGGCCAGGGCCTGGCCTTCGCCGCCTGTGACCTGGCGGTCGCCGGAGCCGTCGCCAAGGCGCGCGAACTGGGCATCGCGCTCGGCGCGGTGCGCGAAAGCCACCATGCGGGGGTGCTGGTCGATCACCTGCGCCCGGCTGCCGAGGCCGGCATGGTGGCGCTCGCCTTCACCAATTCGCCATCGGCCATGCCGGTGGCGGGCGGCAAGCGCGCGCTGCTGGGCACCAATCCGGTGGCGGCGATTTTTCCGCGCCGCGCGGCCGATCCGCTGATGATCGACCTCTCGCTGTCGGAAGTCGCGCGCGGCAAGCTGATGCAGGCCGCGCAGGCCGGCCGCGCCATTCCCGCCGGCTGGGCGCTCGACAAGCACGGCCAGCCCACCACCGACCCGCACGCCGGGCTCGAAGGCTCGATGCTGCCCATCGGCGCGACCACCAGCCCCAAGGGCGCGATGCTGGCGCTGGTGGTCGAGTTGCTGGTCACGGCTCTGATCGGCGCGCAGTTCGGCTTCGAGGCCTCGTCGTTCTTCGTCGATGAAGGCAACGCGCCGCGCATCGGGCAACTGTTCGTCGTGATCGACCCCGGGGCGCTGGCTGGCCGCGAGGCGTTTCTCGACCGCATCGAGGTGCTGATCACCGAGATGCTGGCCGACGACGGCGTGCGCCTGGCCGGTGCCCGGCGCCTGGCCGCCGAGCGGCAGGCGCAAAGCCAGGGCCTGGAACTGGCCGATGCCTTGCATGCCAGACTGCTTGCCCTCGCGGCCTGATGCCCCCTGAATACCCTCCATACCTGAATGAAAGGAAAGTCCTCATGAAACGCCGTCACCTCGTTCTCGCCGCCGCCGCGGCCGGCGCCGCGGGTAGCCGCGCCTTCGCGCAGGAAGCCGCCATTCCCGGCACCATCAAGTACGTCGTGCCCTTCGCGCCGGGCGGCCTGACCGACGTGATGGCGCGCAACGTCGCCAAGTCGCTGACCGAGACCCTCAAAACCACCGTGATCGTGGAAAACAAGGCCGGCGGCAACGCGCAGATCGGTGCCGAGCAGGTGGCCAAGGGCCCGGCCGATGGCTCGCAGATCCTGGCCATCACGCTCACGCACGCCGCCAACGTGACGCTGTTTCCCAACGCGCCCTACAGCTTCACCAAGGAATTGCGCCCCGTGGCGCTGCTGGCCGGCTCGCCGATGCTGGTGGTGGTGCCGGTCAACAGCCCCATCAAGACGCTGCAGGACCTGATAGACGAGTCCAAGAAGCGCACGCTCAACGCCGGCTCCAGCGGCAACGGCACGCCGCCGCACCTGACCATGGCGCTGTTCAACGACCTCAACAAGAGCAAGATGACGCACATCCCCTACCGGGGCGGTGCGCCATCGATGACCGATTTGATCGGCGGCCAGCTCGACGTGATCTTCAGCAACTTCCCGGAATCCGTGGCCCATGTCAAGGCCGGCAAGCTGCGCGCGCTGGCCATCTGCTCCTACTCCCGCCACCCGCAGGTTCCCGACGTGCCCACCACCACCGAGGCCGGCATGCCCGCGCTCTACGTGGAGAACTGGACCGCGGTGATGGCGCCAGCCAAGACCCCCGACGCGCTGGTCGAGCGCTACTCGCGCGAGATGATCAAGATCATGTACTCGCGCGACATGGAGGAGAAAGCCCGCGCACAGGGCTTTCGCATCAACGCCAAGGGCTCCGGCGATTTCGCCGTCTTCCTCAAGGGCGAAATCGCGCGCTGGGCGCGCATCATCAAGGTGGCCAAGATCACCCCGACCTGATCGACCTGACAGCCTGCCCCCTCCCAACAAGCCCGCGCACCCGTGATGAGCCTCGCCCTGCCCGCGCTTGCCGTCGTGCTGGCCTACCTGGTCGGCTCGCTGTCGTTTGCCGTCATCGTCAGCCGCGCCATGGGCCTGGCCGATCCGCGCTCCTACGGCAGCGGCAATCCGGGCGCCACCAACGTGCTGCGCTCGGGCAGCAGGAAGGCGGCCATCGTCACGCTGTTGCTCGATGCGCTCAAGGGCTGGCTGCCGGTGGTGCTGGTCAAGACCTTCGGCCCCGCCTGGGGGCTGGGCGATGGCACGCTGGCGCTGGTGGGCCTGGCGGCCTTTCTGGGCCATCTGTACCCGGTGTTCTTCGGCTTTGCCGGCGGCAAGGGCGTGGCCACCGCGGCGGGGGTGCTGATCGGCCTGTCGGGCTGGCTGGGGCTGTTCGTGCTGCTGCTGTGGCTGGCCGTCGCCGCCGTGTTCCGCTACTCGTCGCTGGCCGCGCTGTGCGCGGCCCTGGCGGCGCCGCTGATCTACGCCATGGCACCGGGTGGCCTGTGGCTGCCGAGCGAGCCCATTTTCTGGGCCGTGGCCGCCATGTCGCTGCTGCTCATCTGGCGCCACCGCGAAAACATCTCCCGCCTGATGCGCGGCGAGGAATCCAAGCTCTTCGCCAAGAAAACGTAGCGCTATTGTTTTGATAGCTTGCCGTGGTCGGATTCCGAGCACCACGGCGCGAAACCACCCCCAAATTCGCGCTCAGTAGCGCCGGATCAGCACCATCTGATCGCCATCGCGCCGCATCTGGAAGCGGTTCAGAAAGCTGTTGCCCAGCAGCACGTAGGGCATGGACGCCCCGGTGACCGTGGCGTCCACCTCGTAGAGCGTCACGTCGCCGACACGGATGGACGCCAGCCTGGTCTTCCAACCGCGCACCGTGCCGTTGGCCGTGCCCAACAGCACGGGCGTGGCGTTCTCGGCGTTCAAGCTCAGGTTCACCCGCGCCGCCTGCGCCGCCGACAGGCCGACCGACGAGGCGCCGGTATCCACCATGAACGGCAGCGTCTGCCCGTTGACCACGGCGTTGCCAAAGAAATGCCCATCGCTGCCCGCATGCAGCACGATGGTGTCGCCGCCGCCCGCCCGCGCCGGGCCGCTCACGTGCGCGGGCGACTCGCCCACGCGCAAGCCGCGGCGCTGACCGGCGGCCTCGACCACCGCGCCGTCGCCCTGCACCGACAACAGTTTGACGCCCTGATGGCTCTCGCCCACCGCCAACGCCTTGGGCGCGCCACCATCGACCACGATCAGCGCCTTGGCGCCCAGCACGCCCGCCAGCACCACCGACGCCGCCCGGGCCAGCGGGGCCGCGCCCATCAGCACGGCTGGAACCGCCAGCGCGGCCAACGACCCCGCGCGCCACAGCGCCCGGGCGGCCACGGAACGCACGGGTGCCCCCTGCTCAGTCGCGGAAATTGTTGAACGACAGCGGCAGATCGGCCATCTCCTTGCGGATCAGCGCCATCGCCGCCTGCAAATCGTCGCGCTTGGCGCCCGAGACGCGCACCGCCTCGCCCTGGATGGCCGCCTGCAGCTTGAGCTTGCCGTCCTTGATGAGGCGCTGGATCTTCTTGCCGTCCTCGCTGGCGATGCCGTTGCGCACCTTCACCACCTGCTTGACCTTGTCGCCGCCCACCTTCTGCACCGGGCCCTTGTCGAGAAAGCGCACGTCCACCTCGCGCTTGGCGAGCTTGGCGCGCAGGATGTCCTCCACCTGCGCCAGCTGGAACTCGGCGTCGCCCAGCAGCGTGATCTCCTTGTCCTTGAGCTCGATCCCCGCCGACGTGCCCTTGAAATCGAAGCGCGTGCCGATTTCCTTGGCCGCGTTGTCCACGGCATTTTTCACTTCAACCAGGTTGGCTTCGCAGACGGTATCGAAAGAGGGCATGGTGGTGTGGTCAGGGCAGGAACGGGGCGCGGGGCCGATGCGACAATTCTCCCATGATCGATGCGCAGCCCTTTGCCCCGCTGGCGGCCTACAACGCCTTTGGCGTGGCCGCGCGCGCGCGGCTGCTGCTGCGCCTGCGCAGCGAGGACGACGTGGCCGAGGCCGCCCGCGCCCACGGCGCGCCGCGCTTCGTGCTCGGCGGCGGCAGCAACGTGGTGCTCACCGGCGACGTGGACGCCCCGGTGTTCAAGGTCGAAATTCCCGGCCGGCGCCTGGTGGCCGAAACCGCCAGCCACTGGATCGTCGAGGCCGGCGCCGGCGAGAGCTGGCATGGCCTGGTGGCCTGGACGCTGGAGCAAGGCTGGCCCGGCCTGGAAAACCTGGCGCTGATTCCCGGCACCGTGGGCGCGGCCCCGGTGCAGAACATCGGCGCCTACGGCATCGAGCTGCAAGACCATTTCCACGAACTGGACGCGCTCGTGCTGGACAGCGGCGAGCGCTTCACGCTCGGCGCCGCCGGCTGCGCCTTCGGCTACCGCGACTCGGTGTTCAAGCACGTCCCCGGGCCCGACGCGCGCCACCTCGGCCTGGCCGGGCGCGCCCTCATCACGCGCGTGCGCCTGGCCCTGCCCAAGCGCTGGCGGCCCCGGCTGGACTACCTGGACCTGCAGCGCAAACAGGCCGAGGAAGGCGTCGCCCAGCCCAGCGCGCGGCAGATTTTCGACTGGGTCTGCGCCATCCGCCGCGCCAAGCTGCCCGACCCCGCCGTCATCGGCAACGCCGGCAGCTTTTTCAAGAACCCCAGCGTCACGCCCGAGCAATGCCAGGACATCATCGGCCGCGACCCGCGCCTGGTGCACTACCCCATGCCCGACGGCAGCGTCAAACTCGCCGCCGGCTGGCTGATCGACGCCTGCGGCTGGAAGGGCAAGCGCATGGGCCGCG
>DAIOSZ010000113.1:0-12310 GCA_036752305.1 Burkholderiaceae bacterium | reverse complement strand
GGCGGGCGCGGCCGCCAGCGGGTTGCCGGCTGCCGCCATCGAGGCGCGCATGGCCGCGCGCGCGGCGGCCAAGGCCGCCAAGAGCTATGCCGAGGCCGACCGCATCCGCCAGGAGCTGGCCGCGCAAGGCGTGGCGCTCAAGGACGGGCCGGGCGGCACCACCTGGGAGGCCGCGCGTTGAAGGCGCCGGCCGCGACGCTCCACGCGCTCGAGGACTGGGGCCGCGCCTGCGGCCACCTGGCCCGCAAGGACCGCGTGATGAAGCGCCTCATTCCCTGCTATGGCGAGGAGCGCATGGTCTCGCGCGGGGACGCTTTCACCACGCTGGCGCGCTCCATCGTCGGCCAGCAGATCTCGGTCAAGGCCGCGCAGTCGGTGTGGAACCGGTTTTCCGGCCTGCTCGGCGGCGGGGAAGACCCCGTGTGCCCCACGGCGGTGCTGGCGCTGGATCTGCAAGCCATGCGCGGCGCGGGCCTGTCGGCGCGCAAGGTGGAATATCTGGTCGATTTGGCGGTGCATTTCGAGGCCGGCTCGGTGCACCCGCAAAGCTGGGACGGCTGGGACGACGAGGCCATCATCGCCGAACTGGTGGCCATCCGCGGCATCGGCCGCTGGACGGCCGAGATGTTCCTCATGTTCAACCTGCTGCGCCCGGACGTGCTGCCACTGGATGATGTGGGGCTGATCCGTGGCATCAGCCTGAACTACTTTTCCGGCGAGCCGGTGTCACGCTCCGACGCACGCGAGGTGGCCGCCGCCTGGGCGCCGTACCGCAGCGTCGCGACTTGGTACATTTGGCGCTCGCTCGATCCGCTACCTGTGAGTTACTGATGGCCAAGAAAACCTTTCTCGACTTCGAGCAGCCCATTGCCGAGCTGGAAACCAAGATCGACGAACTGCGCTACGTGCAGACCGAAAGCGCGGTCGATATTTCCGACGAAATCGAGCAACTGGCCAAAAAGAGCCAGCAGCTCACCAAGGACATCTACGCCAACCTCACGCCCTGGCAGATCACCAAGATTGCACGCCATGCCGAGCGGCCCTACACGCTGGACTACGTGCGCGAGTGCCTCACCGATTTCATCGAACTGCACGGCGACCGGCATTTTGCCGACGACCTGTCCATCGTCGGTGGACTGGCGCGCTTCAACGGCAGCGCCTGCATGGTGCTGGGCCACCAAAAGGGGCGCGACGTGAAGGAGCGCGCCATGCGCAACTTCGGCATGAGCCGGCCGGAGGGCTACCGCAAGGCGCTGCGGCTGATGAAGCTGGCCGAAAAATTCAAGCTGCCTGTGTTCACCTTCGTCGATACCCCCGGAGCCTACCCCGGCATCGACGCCGAGGAGCGCGGCCAGTCCGAGGCGCTGGGCCGCAACATTTTCGAGATGGCGCAACTGGAAGTTCCCATCATTTCCACCATCATCGGCGAAGGCGGCTCCGGCGGCGCGCTCGCCATCGCGGTGGCCGACCAGGTGGTGATGCTTCAATACTCCATCTACTCCGTCATCAGCCCCGAGGGCTGCGCCTCCATCCTCTGGAAAACCTCCGACAAGGCGCAGGAAGCCGCCGACGCGCTGGGCATCACGGCGCACCGGCTGAAGGCGCTGGGCCTGGTGGACAAGATCGTCAGCGAGCCGCTGGGCGGCGCGCACCGCGATCCCAAGCAGATGGCCGCGCTGCTCAAGCGCGCGCTCACCGAGGCCTATCGGCAGGTGGCGGATCTGAAGGTCAAGGAACTGCTCGACCGTCGCTACGAGCGCCTGCAGGGCTACGGGCGCTTCACCGACACCAAGGCCGAGGCCAAATAAGCCCCGGCCAACCCATCAGGGCGTGGCGCGGAACGCCGCGGGTGTCTGGCGCGTGCCGATCTTGGCCTTGAGCGCGGCCAGCAGTTCAGGTGGCAGGAATTTCAGCGACAGTTGCAGCAGCACGTAAGCCACCAGACCGTCGTCCAGCCAGCCCAGCACCGGCCCCAGATCGGGTAGCAGATCCAGCGGGCTGATCACATAGGGCATCGCCAGCACCGCTGTGAGCTTGGCGGCGGCCGGAGTCCGGGCGTCGCGCAGCATCGCCCACACCAGCCGCAGTTCGTTGCGAAACAGTCCCCACAGTTTGGCCAGCTTCCACATCGCCCGGTTCCTTTCACAAAGCGCCTCGCAGCGCATGCCCACAACGTGCGGGCGGTGTGGCGGATGACAAACCCGTGCCATCATGTGCCACATGCCCAATACCGACGCCAGCGAGGACTTTGACGCCGCCATGGCCCGCTTCGCGCCCGCGCTGCCGCTGGCCGTGGCCTACAGCGGCGGGGCGGACTCGTCGGCGCTGCTGCTGGCCTGCGCGCGCCGCTGGCCGGGGCAGGTGAGCGCGGTTCACGTGCACCATGGCCTGCAGGAAGCCGCCGACGCCTTTGCGGCACATTGCACCGACACCTGCGCGCGCCTGGGCGTGCCGCTGCGCCTGGCGCGGGTGGACGCGCGCCATCGCCCCGGCGAGAGCCCGGAAGATGCCGCGCGCCGCGCCCGTTACGCGCAAATTCGGGCTGTGGTGGCCGAGAATTCACCACCGACAGCTATTAAAGCAGTAGCACTCGGACAGCACGCCGATGATCAGGTCGAGACGCTGCTGATCGCGTTGCTGCGCGGCGCGGGTCTGGCGGGCCTGGCGGGCATGCCGGCGCGCTGGACGGATGCCAGCGGCCTGGCCTGGGAACGCCCGCTGCTGCGCGTGCCGGGCGCCGGCATCCGCCAGTGGCTGCGCGCGCAGGGCGAGGCCTGGGTGGAAGACCCCAGCAACGAAGACCAGCGCTACACGCGCAACCGCTTGCGGGCCCAGGTGCTGCCCGCGCTGGAGGCGGTGAGCCCGGCGTTTCGCCACACCGTCGGGCGCTCGGCGCGCCACGCGGCCGAGGCCATGGACCTGCTGCGCGAGGTGGCCGAGGCCGACTTTGCCGCCGTCGGCCATCCGCCGGTGATCGAGCGGCTGCAGGCGCTTTCGCCGGCGCGCCAGGCCAACGTGCTGCGCCACTGGCTGCGCCGTGAGCACGCCACCACGCCAAGCACCGCGCAGCTCACGCAACTGCAGCGGCAGATCGCCGCCTGCACCACGCGCGGCCACGGCCTGCATCTGCTGGTAGGCGTGGGCGAAGTGCGGCGCGACGGGGAACATCTGGCCTGGCGCAGGCGCTCCTGAATAGATAGCTGTCCGTGGTTGATTTGCGGTCATTTCAGGCCAAAACGATCTTAAAAAATGGCCTTCCAATGCTCTTGTAAGCGGCTTTGCAGTACATTTTTGTAGATGTTGTAACATTATATGTAGAATATTCTACAAAATGATGCTCCGAACCTCATTTTTATAAGCCAAATATGGCTAAAGGCCAATGAAAATGACCACGGGCAGCTATCGAATTTGAAGTTCCATTCAACCCGCCGCGCCGGCTGAGTCAGCCGGGCGCCAAAGATACAATTGCACGCTTTGCCTTCCGCCGATGGAAGGCGCGTTTTTTTGCATCGTTCGACCCAAACAACATGGCATTGATCGTCCACAAGTACGGCGGCACCTCGATGGGGTCCACCGAGCGGATCCGCAACGTTGCCCGCCGGGTGGCCAAGTGGGCGCGCGCGGGACACCAGATGGTTGTCGTTCCCAGCGCCATGAGCGGCGAGACCAACCGCCTGCTCGCGCTGTCCAAGGATCTGGCGCCCGCCCAGCCCGGCGCCGCGTTCTACCGCGAGCAGGACATGCTGGCCGCCACCGGCGAGCAGGCCTCCTCGGCGCTGCTGGCCATTGCGCTGCAGGCCGAAGGCATGCCTTCGGTGAGCTACGCGGGCTGGCAGGTTCCCGTCAAGACCAACGACGCCTATACCAAGGCGCGCATCGAGAGCATCGACGACCAGCGCGTGCGCGCCGACCTGAACGCCGGGCGGGTGGTGATCATCACCGGCTTCCAGGGCATCGACCCCGGCGGCAACGTCACCACGCTGGGCCGTGGCGGCTCCGACACCTCGGCGGTGGCCGTGGCGGCGGCGCTCAAGGCCGACGAATGCCTGATCTACACCGACGTGGACGGCGTCTACACCACCGACCCGCGCGTGGTGCCCGAGGCGCGGCGCCTGCACACCGTGAGCTTCGAGGAAATGCTCGAAATGGCCTCCATGGGCTCCAAGGTGCTGCAAATCCGCTCGGTGGAATTCGCCGGCAAGTACAAGGTGCCGCTGCGGGTGCTGTCGAGCTTTACCGAGTGGGACATCGACATCGGCGAAGAAGCCAAGTCCGGCACGCTGATCACTTTCGAGGAAGATGAAAATATGGAACAAGCCGTCGTTTCCGGCATTGCGTTCAACCGCGACGAAGCCAAGATTTCGGTCCTCGGCGTGCCCGACAAGCCCGGCATTGCCTACCAGATCCTCGGCGCGGTGGCCGACGCCAACATCGAGGTGGACGTGATCATCCAGAACGTCAGCCGCGAGGGCAAGACCGATTTCAGCTTCACGGTGCACCGCAACGACTACGCGCGCACGATGGATCTGCTCAAGTCCAAGGTCATCGGCCCGATGGGCGCGGCCGAAGTCGTCGGCGACGCCAGGATCTGCAAGGTCAGCATCGTCGGCATCGGCATGCGCAGCCATGTCGGCATCGCCAGCAAGATGTTCCGCACGCTCTCGGAAGAGGGCATCAACATCCAGATGATCAGCACTTCGGAGATCAAGACCTCGGTCGTGATCGACGAAAAATACATGGAACTGGCGGTCCGCGCGCTGCACCGCGCCTTCGACCTGGATCAGCCGGTCG
This sequence comes from Burkholderiaceae bacterium, assembly GCA_036752305.1. Taxonomy (GTDB): domain Bacteria; phylum Pseudomonadota; class Gammaproteobacteria; order Burkholderiales; family Burkholderiaceae_C; genus DAIOSZ01. The sequence continues at coordinate 7,519 of DAIOSZ010000113.1, read as the reverse complement.
CCGCCTGACGCGCAGGCAGGGCGGCGCATGCGCCAGGGCGTCGCGCTCCCGGACGATCCTCCTCAGGTGGCCGGCTACAGCCCTTGGCGCCTGAGCGTTGCGCCGATGTTTGATTGGACGGCGTCTTAAAAAATCATCGTTGAATCAACGTGTTGCAGCGATTGTTTTGGAGTCGTTGCATTTTTGTTGCACTGGTAGTGCAGAACAGCGCTTGAGCTTGGGGCCCAGTTGCACTTTCCAGAACGTCGTCAGCGCCTGAAGCGTCGGCGGCGGCGCCAGTCCAGCATGCCCACGGGTGTCTTGACTGTACGGCTGATATCCGTATGATCTGATGCCTGTACTAGGAGAACCGACATGGGCGCGCTCGCACTCAAAGACGCTCGCATGGAGCTCAAGACCACCAAGGAAGCCAAGGAGCTGCTGAGCAAGGCCGCCGTTCTGGGCGGCATGGATCTGTCGTCCTTCATGCTGTCGACCGCCATGGAAAAGGCGCGCGAGATCCTGCTCGACCACACCTCCATCCAGCTCTCGGTGCAGGGGCAGGCGCAGTTGGCCGCCGTGCTGCACAAGCCGGTGGCTCCGACCGAGGCCATGAAGGAACTGCGCCGCACGCCCCGCTTGAAAGTGCGTGAATGAGCTTTTTCATCACTCGCTTCGATCCGGGGGCGAAGTATGGGAGCTACAACCAGTTCGATTGCCAGCACGCCGTCATAAACAAGTTCGTCAAGGACTCGCTCAAGAAACAGGTCAAGCAAGGCCTGAGCGTGGCCTACGCACTGCTGGAGGAGGATGGCGACACGCAGCGATTTGCCGGCTTCTTCACGATCGCCAGCCACACCATTGCGCTGTCGGCGCTGGGCGCCCTGCAGCGTGGCGGTCTCCCCAAAACCATTCCCTGTGTCCGCTTGATCATGCTCGGGGTTCACTATGCCGATGCAGGTCGGGGTCTTGGCTTGCAGCTCATGAACCATGCGCTGGACATCGTGAAGGTGGGGGCACAGAGCATCGGAAGTTACGGCCTGTACCTGGATGCCGACGCGGGAGCGTTCGGTTTCTATCAGAAGCTGGGCTTTGTGCCGCTGGAGGGCGACATGCGCCCCGCGCCTTCGCCCATGTTCCTGCCCATGTCGGCGATTCCCTGAGTCGGGCCGGCGACGGGACAGCGCAAACTTGTAGAGCTGCGCCATGTCGATCGTCGTCTGATGGTGCGCGTTGCGCCGTGCAAACTCAGCCAGCAGCGCTTCTTCTTCCTCCCTGTTCACCCAGCGGACGACCTCGCGCGATTTGCCAACCAGGCCCTGCTTGTCGAGGGAGTGCATGGCCTCTTGAATGACCGCAGGATCGGCGTCCACGAGGTAAGCGATGCGGGCGACGCCGAACGCGGCTGACACGGGGGAGAGGGCGGACTTGATCGTGGCGGGGGGCACGCGGGCCCCGGGTTTCCGTCGGATCGCGCAGTCAATCAGGTGCTCGGGCATGAGCTCGCGCAGCAGGACCTTGTCGAACTCAGGCGCGATCTTGTGATGGTTGTGGATCGTCGAGCGGCCCAGGAGTGGGCGCACTACCAGCTGCGCATCGAGGTGCTTGCGGACGAGATCCCCGACAGTCATCGTGCTGGAGGCGTGCCTGGCCAGCCCCTCCGCCTTGACCTTGGCCTCCAGGCGATCACCCCAGGACACGGCCTGAGGTCGGGTGTCGAAGACCTTTGACTCTGAGAAAATCAGGACGCCACCGTGCTTGACGCGAATCTGCACCGTGTGGCCGACGCAGCCATCCTGCGCGGCCGTGATGTAATCATTCCCATGCCCATTGCCCCAACCCGGCGGTGCTACATGACCGCCGCGTAGCAATTACTGCAGCACTTGGGCACCGAAATATCAACGAATCAGCGGAAATGTGCGGGAATGCGACAACAGAAAATCAAACGCGAGCTGTTGATTTTGAAAAAAGTTCTTTGAAATCAAGCCCTTGGCGCCTGAGCGTGGCGCCGATGCTTGACTGGACCGACCGGCATTGCCGCTACTTCCACCGCCTGCTCACGCGCCACGCGCGCCTGTATACCGAGATGGTGACCACCGGCGCGTTGCTGCACGGGGCCGAGCGGCGGCATTTGCTGTTCAACGCCGAGGAGCATCCGCTGGCGCTGCAACTCGGTGGCAGCGAGCCGGACGATCTGGCGCGCTGCGCCCGCCTGGGGGTGGCCTGGGGCTATGACGAAATCAACCTCAACTGCGGCTGCCCCAGCGAGCGCGTGCGGCGCGGCGCGTTTGGCGCCTGCCTGATGGCCGAGCCGGCCACGGTGGCCGACGGTGTGAAGGCGATGTGCGATGCGGTGGATGTTCCCGTGACCGTCAAGCACCGCATCGGCATCGACCGGGTGGAGAGCTACGATTTCGTGCGCGATTTCGTGGGCACGGTTGCCCAGGCGGGTTGCCGCACGTTCATCGTCCATGCGCGCAATGCCTGGCTGCAAGGCCTCAGCCCCAAGGAAAACCGCGAGATTCCGCCGCTGCGCCCGCAGTGGGTCTGGCAACTGAAGGCCGATTTTCCTGGCTTGAACATCGTGATCAACGGCGGCATCGCCACCACCGGGCAGATCGACGAGCAGCTGCAGCGGGTGGACGGCGTGATGATCGGCCGCGAGGCCTACAACCATCCCTGGAGCCTGACGCAGTGGGACGGGCGTTACCTTGGCGACGGTACGGGCGATGGCACGGGGGACAGCGCCTCGCCCGAAGCCGAGGCGGCCCGGCGCGACGCGGTGGAACTGAGCATGGTGGACTACATGGAGCGCCAGGCCGTGATCGACGCGTGCCCGTGGTATCCGATCGCGCGGCACATACTGGGCCTGCGCGACGGCCAGCGCGGCGCCAGGCGCTGGCGGCAGGTCTGGAGCGATCACCGGCTCAAGGGCTTGTCGCCGCGCGAGGTGTGGCGCCAGGCCCAGCGCGCGCTGGCGCAGGGCGCGGCAGCGCCGGAGCGCGCGTCGTAGGGCGCTTGGTTTTCGCCGGCAGCGGCGGTCAGGCGCGGGCGGTGGCGCCGTCTTCCGCCGCGCGCAGGCCGCTGGCAAAGTGCGCTTGCACCGCGAGTTGAGCATCCTGCGGCTTGCGCGCCTTGATGGCCGCCAGGATGGCGCGGTGCTCGGCCAGCGATTCCTCCACCCGCCCTTCGCGCAGCAGCGAGGTGTGGCGGTTGAGCTTCATCACCTTGCGCAGGTCGGCCACCATTTGCAGGCGCCACCGGTTGTCGGCGATTTCGAGTATGCGCAGATGAAAGCGTTCGTTGAGCGCGAAGAACTGGTCGCGGTCGCCGGTCGCGGCTTCCAGTTCGGCATGGAGTTCGGCCAATTCCTGTATCTGCTTGCCGGTGGCTACGGCGGCGACCCGGCTGGCCGCGTCGGATTCCAGCAGCGAGAGCAGGTGGTAGACGTCGCGCAGGTCCTTTTCCGAGACCTCGGTCACGTAGGCGCCGCGCCGCACCTTCATCGTCACCAGACCCTCGGCCGCCAGCACCTTGAGGGCCTCGCGCAGCGGCGTGCGGCTGATGCCGTATTCCTCGGCGATTTTCAGCTCATCGATCCAACTGCCGGGCTCCAGTTCGCGGGTGTAGATGCGCTGGCGCAGCAACTCGGCCACTTCTTCATATAAGGCGCGGGGGGCTAGCGACAGGGCTGACATGTCCGAATTGTAAGCGCACCGGAATATTTTGCATCAATAATTATGAATGATATTATCGGCGACCGACGCCACACACCGAGCCACACGTGAATTGGCGGGGCAGTTCCCCCGCGCGCAGGAGCAACGAGACATGAGCCAAACGCCCGATCCCCGCCTGGAAGCCTGGCGCAAAGCCGCCGCCAAATCGGCACCCGGCGGTGACCTGAGCAAACTGGATTGGATTACCCCCGACGGCATCACCGTCAAGCCCCTGTATACGGCGGCGGACATCCGGGATTTGCCGCTGGCCGATACCTTGCCGGGCTTTGAGCCGTTTCTGCGCGGTCCGCAGGCCACCATGTACGCCGTGCGGCCCTGGACCATTCGCCAGTACGCGGGTTTTTCCACCGCCGAGGACAGCAACGCGTTCTATCGCAAGGCGCTGGCGGCGGGCGGGCAGGGCGTGTCGGTGGCCTTCGATCTGGCCACGCATCGCGGCTACGACAGCGATCACCCGCGCGTGACCGGCGACGTGGGCAAGGCGGGCGTGGCGATCGATTCGGTGGAGGACATGAAAATCCTCTTCGACGGCATCCCGCTCGACAAGGTCAGCGTCTCGATGACGATGAACGGCGCGGTGCTGCCCATCCTGGCAGGCTACGTGGTCGCGGCCGAGGAGCAGGGCGTCAGCCAGGACAAGCTGAGCGGAACCATCCAGAACGACATCCTCAAGGAGTTCATGGTTCGCAACACCTACATCTACCCGCCCGAGCCGAGCATGCGGATCATTGGCGACATCATCGAGTACACGGCACGCAACATGCCCAAGTTCAACTCGATCTCGATTTCGGGCTACCACATGCAGGAAGCCGGCGCCAACCAGGCGCTGGAGATGGCGTTCACGCTGGCAGACGGCAAGGAGTACGTGAAGACCGCCATTGCCAAGGGAATGGACGTGGACGAATTCGCCGGGCGCCTGTCGTTCTTCTGGGCGGTGGGCATGAACTTCTATCTGGAAATCGCCAAGATGCGCGCCGCCCGCGCGCTGTGGAGCCGGATCATGAAGGGCTTCGACGCGAAAAACCCCAAGAGCCTGATGCTGCGCACGCATTCCCAGACCTCGGGCTGGTCGCTGACCGAGCAGGATCCGTACAACAACGTGGTGCGCACCACGATCGAGGCCATGGCGGCTGTGTTTGGCGGCACGCAGAGCCTGCACACCAATTCGCTGGACGAGGCCATTGCGCTGCCGACCGAGTTCTCGGCTCGCATCGCGCGCAACACACAGCTCATCATCCAGGAGGAAACCCACATCACGAACGTGATTGATCCCTGGGCCGGCAGCTACCTGATGGAAAAGCTCACGCAGGACATGATGGACGCCGCGTGGAAGATCATCGAGGAAGTCGATGCCATGGGCGGCATGACCCGGGCGGTGGACAGCGGCTGGGCAAAGCTCAAGATCGAAGCCGCGGCGGCCGAAAAGCAGGCTCGCATCGATTCGGGCAAGGACGTGATCGTCGGCGTAAACAAATACAAGCTTGCCACGGAAGACGCGGTTGACATCCTGGAGGTGGACAACGTCAAGGTGCGCGGGCAGCAGATCGCGCGCCTGAAAAAAATCAAGCAGACCCGCGATGATCAGGCCGTTCAACAAGCCCTGGCGGCCATCACGGCGATTGCCAAGAGCGGCCAGGGCAATTTGCTGGCCGCCGCCATCGAGGCGATTCGCGCCCGCGCCACCGTTGGGGAAGTGAGCGACGCCATGGAATCCGTTTTTGGCCGCCACCGCGCGGATACGCAAAAGGTCACCGGCGTCTACGCCGCTGCCTACGACAGCGCCGAGGGCTGGGACAAGCTCAAGACCGAAATCGCCGAGTTCGCGGAGCACGAAGGCCGCCGCCCCCGGGTGATGATCGCCAAGCTGGGGCAGGACGGCCATGACCGCGGCGCCAAGGTGGTGGCCACGGCCTTCGCCGATCTCGGTTTTGACGTGGACATCGGCAGCCTGTTCCAGACACCCGAGGAGTGCGCGCGCCAGGCCATCGAGAACGACGTGCACGCGGTTGGCGTATCCACGTTGGCGGCTGGCCACAAGACGTTGGTGCCCGCCATTCTCAAGGCGCTCAAGGAACAGGGCGCGGACGACATCATCGTGTTCGTCGGCGGCGTGATTCCGCGGCAGGATTACGACTTCCTCTATGAGTCCGGCGTCAAGGGCATCTACGGCCCGGGCACGCCCATTCCGGCCAGCGCGAAGGATGTGCTGGAGCAGATCCGGAAGGCGCGGGCCTGAACGCCGACGGCGCCGTCGCACCGTACTCAGGCTCAAGAAACGTCATGGCTGCTTCCGTTCGGGTCGGCGCGGCGGGTGTGCTGACCTTTCCAGGGTTCTTCGGTGGGCGCGGCCGGCGTGATGGCTGGGCGTGCCAGCGGTGATGACGCTGCCATGAGTCCCACCGTTCAGACCCTCACCACGGCGACGGGCGCCGTCCAGCGTCGCGCCATTGCCAAAGCCGTCACGCTGCTGGAATCCACCCGCGCGGACCACCGTGCGCGGGCTGACGAGCTGCTGGGCGAACTGCTGCCGTATACCGGTCGCGCCTTGCGCCTGGGCATCAGCGGCGTGCCGGGCGTGGGCAAGAGCACCTTCATCGAGGCGCTGGGCATGTTCCTGATCGGGCGCGGGCTGCGCGTGGCGGTGCTGGCGGTCGATCCGTCGTCGAGCATCTCCGGCGGCTCGATCCTGGGCGACAAGACGCGCATGGAGCAGCTTTCCGTCCAAGAGCAGGCCTACATCCGGCCGAGCCCCGCGAGCCAGACGCTCGGCGGCGTGGCCGAGAAAACGCGCGAGGCCATGCTGGTGTGCGAAGCGGCTGGCTACGACGTGGTCATCGTCGAGACCGTGGGCGTCGGCCAGAGCGAGACGGCGGTGGCGGGTATGACCGACATGTTCGTCCTGCTGCTGCTGCCCAACGCGGGCGACGACCTGCAGGCCATCAAGAAAGGCGTGATGGAACTGGCCGACCTGGTGGTCATCAACAAGGCCGACATCGACGCGGCGGCGGCCACGCGGGCCGAAGCGCAGATCACGTCCAGCCTGCGCCTGCTGGGCCAGCACGGGGATCCCGCCAAGGCGCACCACGACGCGGCGCGCTGGCATCCGCAGGCGCTGCGCATCAGCGCGCTGCGTGGCGACGGCGTGGCCGCGTTCTGGAACAAAGTCGATGAGTTTCGCGCGCTGCAAGGCGCAAATGGCCAATTGGCCGAGCGGCGGCGCCAGCAGGCCCTGGCGTGGATGTGGGAGCGCATCGACGCCGGGCTCAAGCGCGCGTTTCGCCAGGACCCGCGCGTGCGCGAATCTCTCCCGCAAATGGCCGAACAGGTCGCCGCAGGCACGGTGGCGGCCTCGGTTGCCGCTAGAAAACTTCTTCAAACCCATGCAGAAATACCACGGGCAGCTATTGAAAATATAGCTGTTTCGGATCGGTGAACCGACCTTCGAAAGGCAAGCCATGCAAGACATCATTGAGCAGTTGGACCAAAAACGCGCGGCCGCGCGACTGGGCGGTGGTCAAAGGCGCATCGACGCGCATCACGCCAAGGGCAAGCTCACGGCCCGCGAGCGCATTGAACTTTTGCTGGACGCCGGCACGTTCGAGGAATGGGACATGTTCGTCGAGCACCGCTGCGCCGACTTCGGCATGCAGGACAACAAGATCCCCGGCGATGGCGTGGTCACCGGCTACGGCATGATCAACGGGCGCCTGGTATTTGTGTTCAGCCAGGACTTCACGGTCTTCGGCGGCGCGCTGTCGGAAGCCCACGCCGAGAAGATCTGCAAGATCATGGATCAGGCGATG
>DAIOSZ010000112.1:1097-12364 GCA_036752305.1 Burkholderiaceae bacterium | reverse complement strand
AAATGGGGATCAAGCGTGTTGGGCACGATGACGAGACGCTCCGGCGGCAGCGCCGGGCAGAAACGCAGCAGCTGCCGCCGGGTGTATTCGCTGATGCAGAGGATGCGCCGGGCACCGAGCAGGGCGCGGCGCGTGGCGCGCGGGGTGAATGGCGACGGCAGGCGGCGCATCATGAACAGCTCCTATTCGGCGTAGCGTTTCTCGAAGTCCCACACGTCCTCGAAGCCCATCAGCCGCGTCAGGTCGGCAAAGGCCAGCAGTTCCACGCCCGCCAGGCCCGCGCTGGAGCCCTGCTCGCGCAGATGGCGGTAGACCTGGCGCATGGCGGCGGTGGCGGCCAACAGGGCGCTCACGGGGTAGATGGCCAGCTTGTAGCCGATGGCCTGCAGATCGGCCTTGGACAGCACCGGCGTGCGCCCGCCCTCGACCATGTTGGCCAGCAGTGGCTGATGAAAGGCCTGGCCGATGCGGCGCATTTCTTCCTCGGACTCGGGCGACTCGATGAACAGGATGTCGGCGCCCGCCTTGGCGTAGGCTTCACCCCGGCGCAAGGCTTCGTCCAGCCCCAGGCTGGTGCGCGCATCGGTGCGGGCGATGATGAGCAGGTCGGGCGTGCGGCGCGATTCGGCGGCCACGCGGATCTTGCGCACCATATCCTCCAGCGGGATCACCCGGCGGCCCGGCGTGTGGCCGCATTTCTTGGGAAACTCCTGGTCTTCGAGCTGGATCGCCTGCGCGCCCGCTTCTTCGTAGCCGCGCACCGTGTGACGCACGTTGAGCAGGCCGCCGTAGCCGGTGTCACCGTCGGCGATGAGGGGGGTGTTGGCCATCGTGGCCATGGCTTTGACGCGGCCCACCATCTCGGTGTAGGTGGCCAGCCCGGCATCGGGCAGACCCAGGTGCGAGGCGACGGCGCCAAAGCCGGTCATGTAGAGCGCCTCGAAGCCCATGGCGTCGGCCATGCGCAGCGAAACCATGTCGTAGACGCCAGGCGCGGCCACCAGGCCGGGTTGCGCCAGACGCTGGCGGAGGGTGCCGGTTGCAGCGGTCATGTCGGGGGGACTCCTTGTTTGTGCCTCATTCGGCCTCGATGCCGCCAGCCTTGGCCACGCGGCCCCACTTGGCGGTTTCCTGATCCAGGAACTTCTGGAAGGCGTCGGGCGGCGTGAGCACCAGCGTGGCGCCCTGACCTTCCATCTGGCGTTTCAGGTCGGGATCGGTCGCCACGGCCTTCAGATCGGTGTTCAGGCGCGCCACCACCGTCGGGCTGAGCCCCGCCGGACCGAACATGCCGTACCACGAGGAGGATTCCACGCCCTTGTAGCCCAGCTCCTCGAAGGTCATCGCCTCGGGGAAGATGGGCATGCGCTCGCGCGCGGCGACGGCGATCACGCGCAGCTTGCCGGCCTTGACATGCGGCAGCGCGGTGAGCACGCTGGTCACGCCCACCGGCAGATGGCCGCCGATCACGTCCACCATGATGGGCGCGCCGCCCTTGTAGGCCACGCCGAGGAACTTGATCTTGGCGATCTGGCGCGCCAGCTCGCCGGTCAGGCGCGTATGGCCCTCGGAATAGCCGTAGGCGATTTCCTCGCGCTGCGCGGCGGCCAGCAGGTCCTTGAGGTTCTTGTACGGACTGGTGCTGGAGACCACGAACACGGTGGGCGACTGCGCCAGCAGCATGACCGGCGTGAACGCGGTGCGCGTTTCGTAGGGCAGGCTTTTCATGAGCACCGGATTGATGGCGTGCGAGCCCACGACCATGAGCAGCGTGTAGCCGTCGGGCGGCGCCTCGGCCACGAAGGCCGAGCCGATGGTGCCGTTGGCGCCGGCCTTGTTGTCCACCACCACCGACTGGCCCCAGCGCTCCTGCAGGCGCTGGGCCACGGTGCGGGCGATGATGTCGGTGCCGCCGCCGGCCGCATAGGGCACGACGACGGTGACGGTCTTGGCGGGCCAGTTGCCGGCCTGGGCCAGCGCGGGCGCGGCGCGCCAGGCGGCGAGCCCGGCGGCGGCGGTGACGAGCGCCTGACGGCGCGAGACGGAAGTGGGCATGCGCATGATCAGAGCACCTGGACGGCGTCGGCGTAGCTCAGGCGCGGGCCGCGCGGATGGTTGCCCGCCGGATCGCCCCAGCCGAGGTTGAAGATGAAATTGACCTTGTAGCGGCCATCGGGGAAGAAGGCCTCGTTGAGCACCTGCGGGTTAAAGCCGCTCATCGGCCCGCAGTCCAGCCCCAGCGCGCGCGCGGCAATCATCAGATAGGCGCCTTGCAGCGAACTGTTGCGAAACGCCGTGGCCTCGGCCAGCGCGGCGTTGCCGGCGAACATGTCGCGCGCCGCCGGGTTGGCCGGAAACTGCGTGGGCAACGGGTCGTAAAAACGCGTGTCCATCGCGACGATGGCGGTCACCGGCGCGGCCATCGTCTTGTCGGCGTTGCCCGGCGAGAGCGCGGGCTTGAGCCGCGCCTTGGCTTCAGCGCCGCGCACGAACACCAGCCGCGCGGGCTGGCAGTTCATCGAGGTCGGCCCCCATTGGTAGAGGTTGTACAACGCGCGCAGCGTGGCGTCGTCCACCGGGCGGTCGTGAAAGCGGTTGAAGGATCGCGCGGTGAGGAAGATCTGGTCGAGCGCGGCGGCGTCCAGCGGACTTTTCATGGTGTCTCCAGGTGGGGGGTTGGGCGCATGCTACCCGCTATTGGCGGCCGGCGCCGGGTTGTTCAGCGGCAGCCAGGCGGTGGCGGCCAGGCCGGGCGGGGCGTCGGCCAGTTCCAGGCGCCCGCCATGGGCCTCGCAGACCAGGCGGCACAGATACAGGCCCAGGCCCACGCCGGTGCCGGGCCCGGCGCGCCGGGTGCGCGCGGCGTCGGCGCGGTAGAAGGCTTCGCCCATGCGCGCCAGCACGTCGGGCGGCGCGCCGGGGCCGTGGTCGCGCACGGTGAGGACGACGGCGGCGGCGCCCTCGCCGTCTTCGCGACGCGCGCTCAACTCCACTGCCCGCGGGGCCGCGCTGGCGTGACGCGCGGCATTGCCCAGCAGGTTGCGCAGCAGCAGTTGCACGCGCGCGCGGTCCAGCGGCACGGCGGACAGGTCGCCCCGCAGGTCGAGCGTCAGCGCCTGGCCGGCGGCGCGGGCCTCGTCGGCGCTGGCGTGCAGCAGGGCGGCCAGGTCGAGGTTTTCGCGCTGCAGCGCGGCATGTCCCTGACCCAGGCGCTCGGACTCCAGCAGGTCGGCGATGAGGTCGCGCATCAGCGCCAGGTCGCGCAGCAGCGCCTCGCGCGGCTGGCTCGATTCACCCGTCTCCGGCAGCAATTCGGCGTTGAGCCGGGCGCGCGTGAGCGGGCTGCGCAACTCGTGGCTGATGGCCAGCAACAGGCCGCGCTTGGCTTCGAGCATGTCGTGGATGCGCGCGGCCATCTGGTTGACGTCGCACGCGAGCTGGCCCAATTCGTCGGGCCGCAGTTCGGGGATGGGCTCGGCGAAGCGCCCGGCGCCAAAGCGCTGCGCGCCGGCGCGGATGTCCTCCAGCGGGCCGAGCAGGTGCCGCACGTACAAATAGGCCAGCGCGGTGAGCGCCAGCAGCAGGGCCAGCGTCATGAACGCGGTGCGGCGCGCGACCTGGGCGGCAGGCTCGAACACCGGCCTGAAGCGGATCAGATGGCCGTCGGCGCTGCGCCGCTCCTGCGTGACGCCCGAGGCCCGCCCCGCGTCGCCGCCCCAGCGCTCGTCCTGCACGGGGTGGCTGCGCCACTGCACGGTGGGCCCGCTGATCGTGATCGCCAGGTGCAACTGCTCGGCCAGCGCCTGCGCGCGCCGGGTATCGGGCGGGCTGCCGATGTCGCGTGCCAGGCGGTCGGTGTAGTCGGCCACCAGCGGTTCGGCCGCGCCCCGCCAGGCTCCGCCGAGCGCGCGCTGCAGGCCGACCAGGAAGACGGCGCTCATGGCCGCCGCGAGCAGCCAGAACAGCAGCACCAGGCGCCAGCGCAGCGAGCGCGCCACGCGCTGGCGCGCCCGCTGGTGCCAGCGGCGCGGCTCAGGCATCGGCGCGCGCCGGAGCCAGCGCCAGCGCGTAGCCGGCGTTGCGCAGCGTCTTGATCGCGTCCAGCGGCTCAAGCTTCTTGCGCAGGCGCGAGACGAGCAGGTCCACCGCGCGGGTGTAGAGGTCGGCGTCGTGTCCGCGCAGGTGCGAGAGGATGTCGTCGCGCGAGAACACCTTGCCACGACCCTGGGCGAGCAGCGCGAGCAGGTCGAATTCGGTGCTGGTGAGCTCCACCGCCTCGCCGGCGCGGCGCACGCCGCGCGTGGCCAGGTCGATCTCCAGGCCGTCAAAGCGCAGCAGGCGCGCCGCCTCGGGCGCGGGCGCGGCAGGCTTGCGGCGCAGCACGGTCTGCACGCGCACCACCAGCTCGCGCGGCTCGAAGGGCTTGGGCAGATAGTCGTCGGCGCCCAGCTCCAGGCCGACGATGCGGTCCATCACCTCGCCGCGCGCCGTGAGCATGAGGATGGGGATGTCGCTGCGCTTGCGGATGGCGCGGCACAGCTCGAAGCCGTCCATCTCGGGCAGCATGACGTCGAGCAGCGCGGCGTCAAAGCCGCCCTGCTCCAGCCGCGCCAGCCCGGCACTGGGCCGCGTGGCCTGCTCCAGCTCCAGGCCGAAGCGCGCGAAATAGGCGGCCAGCGGTCCGCCCAGATCGGCGTCGTCGTCGATGAGCAGGATGCGCGTCATACGCCGATTGTGGACCGGCTCAATCCGATCAACCGTGGCGCCGCCAGCCGCCGCGCTTGTCCATGAACTCGCGCAGCTTGGCCTGCTGCTCGGGGCGCAGGCCGTCGTAGAAGCGCGCCAGCGCGGCGATCAGCTCGGGGCTGGCGGCCTGCACGGCGGCGGTTTTCTCGTTGACCAGCGACTGAGCGCGCGCGGCATCGAACTTGGACCCGGCGAACAGGGCCTTGACCTCGGCGCGCGGGTCCGCGGTATTGCCCTTGACGGCCTGGCGCTTGGCGGCAATCTGCTCGGCCAGCAGGTTCAGATTGGTTTTCTGCTCGGCGTCCAGGTCCAGGCGCGAGGACACGCGCTCGACGATCTTGGCGCGCATGGCGACCTGCTCCTCGGCGCTCATGGAGCCGGCGCCCCAGCCGGGGTGGCGGTGCCCGCAGGCGGCCAGGCCGCCGAGAACGATGCCGGCGCCGAAGATGCCGAGGAGGCTGCGTTTGATCCAGGATTTCATGAGAGTGCTCCTTGCTTGATGGAACGGGTTGAACACGAAGCGAATCTTCCGCCGCGCGAAGCGGCGCGTCATCGCGGCGCGGTATCGCTGCGTATCAAAAGTTGTCAGCGCATGTCGCGACCGTAAAATCCCGGGTTTTCCCGAGGAACCCCTCCTCCCGTCTCACCCGAAAGCCGAACCATGAGCCTGTTTTCCGCCGTCGAAATGGCCCCGCGCGACCCGATCCTGGGTCTGAACGAGCAGTTTGCCGCCGACACCAACCCCAACAAGGTCAACCTCGGCGTGGGCGTGTATTTCGACGACACGGGCAAGCTGCCGCTGCTGCAGTGCGTGCAGGCGGCCGAACAGGCCATGATGGAAAAGCCGGCCGCACGCGGCTATCTGCCGATCGACGGCATCGCCGCCTATGACGCGGCGGTCAAGTCGCTGGTGTTTGGCGCGCAAAGCGAGCCGGTCACCAGCGGCCGCGTGGCCACGGTGCAGGGCATCGGCGGCACCGGCGGCCTGAAGATCGGCGCTGACTTCCTCAGGAAGCTCTCGCCCGACGCGGTGGTGATGATTTCCGACCCGAGCTGGGAGAACCACCGCGCGCTGTTCACGCAGGCGGGTTTCGAGGTGCAAAGCTATACCTACTACGACGCCGCCCGGCGCGGCGTGGACTTTGCCGGCATGCTGGCCAGCCTGAACGCCGCGCCCAGCGGCACCATCGTGGTGCTGCACGCCTGCTGCCACAACCCCACGGGCTACGACATCAGCGCCGAGCAGTGGGACCAGGTGATCGCCACCGTCAAGGCGCGCGGGCTCACGCCGTTCCTGGACATGGCCTACCAGGGCTTTGGCAATGGCATCGCCGAGGACGGCGCGGTGATCCAGAAATTCGTCGCCGCCGGCCTGCGCTTCTTTGTCTCGACCTCGTTTTCCAAGAGCTTCAGCCTCTACGGCGAGCGCGTGGGCGCGCTGTCGGTTCTGTGCAGCGACAAGGCCGAGGCGGACCGCGTGCTGTCGCAGCTGAAGATCATGATCCGCACCAACTACTCCAACCCGCCGATCCACGGCGCGGCGGTGGTGGCGTACGTGCTGGGCACGCCCGCGCTGCGCGCGCAATGGGAGGAAGAACTGGCCGGCATGCGCGCCCGCATCAAGGCCATGCGCCACAAACTGGTGGAAGGGCTGAAGGCCGCGGGCGTGAAGCAGGACATGGGCTTCATCACGCAACAGATCGGCATGTTCAGCCATTCGGGCCTGTCCAAGGACCAGATGGTGCGCCTGCGCAGCGAATTCGGCATCTACGGCACCGACACTGGCCGCATGTGCGTGGCCGCGCTGAACAGCCGGAACGTCGATTACGTCTGCCAGGCCATCGCGAAGGTGATCTGAGGACTTCAAAAACCATAGCTGCCCGTGGTTATTTTTAAAGGGAATTTGGCATTTTCTATGCTTAAAAGTTCCCCAAAATGGGCTCCCCGGACGGCTGGCTTCACCCATTTTGTAGACAGATCTACATTTTTGTAGAAATCTCTACAAAATCACCCCGAAAAGATTGCCCCGCCGCGGCATGGGCCGCGTACCGGGCGTAACCTGCGTGTCAACCAGGGCGGCGATGATCGCCGCCATTTCGTCCAGCGTACAATTTGCTGCATCGCAGCATTTGCTGCCTCAACCCAAGCGCCCCATGCTCTATCAAATCTACGAAACCCAGCGTTCGCTCATGGAGCCGTTTGCCGATTTTGCGCAGGCGGCCTCCAAGCTCTACCGCAACCCGCTGTCGCCGCTGGGGCAGTCGATGTACGCCCAGCGCATGTCGGCGGCGTATGACCTGCTGTACCGCCTGAGCAAGGACTATGAGAAGCCTTCGTTCGGCATCCAGACGGTGGACGTCAACGGCATCGACGTCGCGATTTTCGAGCGCGTTGAAGTCGACAAGCCGTTTTGCGAGCTGCGCCGCTTCAAGCGCTTCTCGGACGACCTCAAGACGCTGGAGACGCTGAAGAACCAGCCCGCCGTGCTGATCGTCGCTCCGCTGTCGGGCCACTACGCCACGCTGCTGCGCGAGACGGTGCGCACCATGCTCAAGGACCACAAGGTCTACATCACCGACTGGAAGAACGCGCGCACGGTGCCGCTGTCCGAAGGCGACTTCCACCTCGACGACTACGTGGCCTACGTGCAGGAATTCATCCGCCACCTGCAAAAGACCTATGGCAACTGCCACGTCATCAGCGTCTGCCAGCCCACCGTGCCGGTGCTGGCGGCGGTCTCGCTGATGGCCAGCCGTGGCGAGACCACGCCGCTGACCATGACGATGATGGGCGGCCCGATCGACGCGCGCCGCTCGCCCACCAGCGTCAACGCCTTGGCCGTGCAGCGCAGCTTCCAGTGGTTCGAGACCAACGTGATCTACCGCGTGCCGCCCAGCTTCCCTGGCGCCGGACGCCGCGTGTATCCGGGCTTCCTGCAATTTGCCGGCTTCGTCGCGATGAACCCGGACCGCCATGTCTCCAGCTACTACGACTACTTCAAGGACCTGATCAAGGGCGACCTGTCCAGCGCCGACTCGCACCGCAAGTTCTACGACGAGTACAACGCCGTGCTCGACATGGACGCCAACTACTACCTGGAGACCATCCAGACCGTGTTCCAGGACTTCAAGCTGGTCAACGGTACCTGGGACGTGGTTTCGCCCGAAGGCAAGACCGAGCGCGTGCGTCCGCAGGACATCAAGACCACCGCCCTGCTCACCGTGGAAGGCGAGCTGGACGACATCTCCGGCAGCGGCCAGACGCGCGCCGCGCACGACCTGTGCACCGGTATCGAGCAGGCCGCGCAGCAGTACATGGTCGCCGAGGGCGCGGGCCACTACGGCATCTTCAGCGGACGCCGCTGGCGCGAAATGGTCTACCCGCGCGTCAAGTCTTTCATCTACCGGCACGAGCCGCGCCTGCATCCGCGCGACGCGGATGCGCCGGCGGCGGTGCCCGCTGCCGCTCTGGCCTCCGTGGCGGCAGCCCCCGTGGCAGCGGCCAGCGCCGAAGCGAAAGCCAAGCCCGCCACCGTCTGGGCCGCCGTGCCAGGCGTGAGCCATCCCGCATCGGCGGCCGTCAAATCCGAAGCGCCGAAAAAGGCCGCCAAGAAGGCCGCCCCGGCCAAGAAGTAGCCCCACCCCCGCCATGCCAGCCGCCCCCCAGCCCGCCACGCTGGCCGCGCGGCTGCTGGACGAATTGCCGCAGACGCAGTGCACGCGCTGCGGCTATCCGGACTGCGCGGCCTACGCCCAGGCCATCGCGGACGGCCAGGCCGATCTCAACCAATGCCCGCCAGGCGGCCAGGAAGGCATTGCGCGACTGGCGCGCGTACTCGGCCGCAACCCGGCCGAAGCGCCGGCGCTGAATCCCGACAACGGCACCGAAGGCCCGCGCACGCTAGCCGTCATCGACGAGACCTGGTGCATCGGCTGCACGCTCTGCCTGGACGCCTGCCCCACCGACGCCATCTTCGGCGCCAACAAGCGCATGCACACCGTGCTGCCGGAGCACTGCACTGGCTGCGAACTGTGCGTGCCGGTCTGCCCGGTCGATTGCTTTGAGCTGGTCAACGCCAGCGGCGACAAAACCGGCTGGTCCGCCTGGTCCCCCGCTCAGGCCCAGGCCGCGCGCCAGCGCTACGCCTGGCACCAGACCCGCCTGGAGCGCAACGCGCGCGAGAACGAGGATCGGCTGGAAGCCAAGGCCCGCCTGAAACTGGCCGACCTGGCCGCGCATTCAAAGCACACCGACCCGGAGGTGCTCGACCGAAAGCGGCAAATCATCGAAGCGGCGTTGGCGCGTGCCGAGGCGCGACGCAACGGAAGCGGCGAATGAGGACGGCGCTGTACGTCGAGGCGCACAGCGCGGTTTGAGGCACCGGCCGCTGGATGCGGCCAACCCGGCTACGCCGCCCAGTCCACTGCGACCTTGGCGGCAGCGCGTTCCAGGCCGGCCCAGGTGCCGTCGTCCACCTCGATGCCGTGGCGGGCGCGTTCGGCGCGTGCGCGGCGCTCGGGGTCGCCGGCGATCATCACGCCTTCGGGTTGCGAGCCGGGCGGGCTGCGTTTGAGCCAATCGACGAAAGCCAGCGCCTCCTGCTCAAACGTCTCGCGCGTGCCCAGGCGCGCCGGGTCGATCAGCACGGTGAGCATGCCATTGATGACCGCCTGCCGGTCGTCGGGCGCGCGGTGCCAGGTGCCGGTGCCGGTGAGCGCGCCGCCGAGCAGTTCGCAGGCGACGGCCAGGCCGTAGCCCTTGTGTTCGCCAAAGGTCATCAGCGCGCCGAACAGGCCGCCTGCCTGCGGCACGACGACAACGCCGGGATCGGTGGTGGGCTGGCCTTTTTCGTCGATGAGATAACCCTCGGGCACGCGGCGCCCTTCGTTGTAGGCCACGCGCATCTTGCCCTGCGCGACGCGGCTGGTGGCGAAATCGAGCACGAAGGGCTCGCGCCCGGCCAGTGGAACGCCGATGCAGCAGGGGTTGGTGCCAAAGCGCCCGTCGCCGCCGCCCCAGGGCGCGACGACCGGGCGCGAGAGCACGTTGACGAAGTGCAGCGCGATCAGCCCCTGGGCCACGGCCATTTCGGCAAAGTGGCCGATGCGGCCCAGGTGGTGGGCGTTGGCCAAGAGCAGGATGCAACTGCCCTGCTCACGGGCGCGCGCGATGCCCAGCGCCATGGCCTGCGCGCCGACGATCTGGCCGTAGCCGCGCCCACCGTCCAGGCGCAAGATGGCACCGAGGTCCAGCTCGACCTGGGCCTGGGCGCCGGGCTTGAGGCCGCCTTCGAGGGCGGCGTCCACGTAGCGCGGCACCATGCCGACGCCGTGCGAGTCGTGCCCGCTGAGGTTGGCGAGCACGAGGTTGTCGGCCACGGCGCGAGCTTCGTCGGCGCTGCTGCCGCAAGCCTGGAGCACGCGGCTGGTGCGTGAAATGAGGTCCTGGGCGGAAAGGGTATGGGGCATGGTCGGGAGTCTCCTCTTGCGGTGCGGGGGCTACATCACGGCGCCAACCTGCCAGGGCACGAATTCGTTTTGCCCGTAGCCGTGGCGTTCGCTCTTGGTCGCTTGCCCGGATGCGGTGGCGAGCATCAGCTCGAAGATGCGCTGGCCCATGGCGTCGATGCTGCTGGTGCCATCGACGATTTCGCCGCAGTTGATGTCCATGTCTTCCTCCTGGCGGCGCCACAGCACGCTGTTGGTGGCCAGCTTGAGAGAAGGCGCGGGTGCGCAGCCGTAGGCCGATCCGCGCCCGGTGGTAAAGCAGATAAGGTTGGCGCCGCCGGCCACCTGGCCGGTGGCGGAGACGGGATCGTAGCCGGGCGTGTCCATGTAGACGAAGCCCTTGGCGGTGACCGGCTCGGCGTACTCGTAGACGGCCTGCAGGTTGGTGGTGCCACCCTTGGCAACGGCGCCCAGGGACTTTTCAAGAATCGTGGTCAGGCCACCGGCCTTGTTGCCGGGCGAGGGGTTGTTGTCCATCGCGCCGTGGTTGGCGCGGGTGTAGTCTTCCCACCAGCGCACGCGCTCCAGCAGTTTCTGGCCTATCTCGGGACGCACGGCGCGGCGCGTGAGCAGATGTTCGGCGCCGTAGATTTCGGGCGTCTCCGACAGGATGGCGGTGCCGCCATGGGCCACCAGGCGATCGACCGCCGCGCCCAGCGCCGGGTTGGCGCTGATGCCGCTGTAGCCATCGGAGCCGCCGCATTGCAGACCGACGGTGAGGTGCGCGGCACTGCAGGCCTCGCGCCGCGCCTCATTGGCGCGCGGCAGCATCTGGCGCACCAGCGCGATGCCGCGCTCCACGGTCTGGCGCGTGCCGCCGCTGTCCTGGATGTTGAACACGCGCAAGGTGTCGCCCTCGCGCAGGCTGCTGTGCGCCAGCCAGGCGTTGATCTGGTTGGCCTCGCAGCCCAGGCCGACGACCAGCACGCCCCAGAAGTTGGCATGCGTGGCGTAGCCGGCCAGGGTGCGCTCCAGCAGGCGCATGCCCAGGCCGTCGGTGTCCATGCCGCAGCC
>DAIOSZ010000112.1:0-1073 GCA_036752305.1 Burkholderiaceae bacterium | reverse complement strand
GACAACGCCGTCCACGTGAGGAAACTCCGCCAGCGCCGCCGGATGGGTCTGCCGCGAAAAATGATCGGCGATGGCCCGCGCCGCCGTGGCCGAGCAATTGACGCTGGAAAGCACGCCGATGTAGTTGCGCGTGGCCACGCGGCCATCGGCACGACGGATGCCTTGGAAGCTGGCCTCGCGGCGCGCGGGCTCGGGCTTGAGGTCGGCGCCGAAGGCGTGGTCGCGCGCGAACGCCCCGCCCTGCTCGCCGACGAAGAGGTTGTGCGTGTGCACATGCTCGCCGGGTTCGATGGCCTGGCGCGCAAAGCCAATGATCTGGTTGTAGCGGCGCACCGGAGCACCCGCGGCGATGGCCGTGACCGCCAGCTTGTGACCCGGTGGAACGAGGCCTTTGACGATGGCCGATTCGACGGTCTGGCCACCGATGAGTTGCGAGCGTGCGATGACCACGTCATCGGCGGAATGCAGTCGAATATAGGGTGCCGTCATGACGCCACTATAGTGGCGGCCATGCCGCGCTGGCTTGAACACCGCATTCCCCCGCCCGTGATCGACGCGCTGTGCGCCGCGCTGATGTGGCTCGCCGCGCAAGCGCTGCCGCAGACCCAGCTGTGGGCGCGCGGCAGTTGGCCATGGGCGGTGGGATTGGGCGTGGCGGCGGCGCTGGCCGGCGGCCTGATCGCGCTGGCGGGGGTCAGGGAGTTCGCCCACGCGCGCACGACCGTGAATCCGCTCAAGCCCGAGCGCGCGAGCGCGATGGTGACCGGCGGGGTGTTCCGCTTCACGCGCAATCCGATGTACCTGGGCATGCTGCTGGTGCTGGCGGGCTGGGCGCTGTGGCTGGGAAACGCGGCGGCGTTTGCCGGATTGCCACTGTCGGTGCTGGTGCTCAACGCGCTGCAGATTCGGCCCGAGGAACGCATCTTGCGCGAGCGCTTCGGCGACGAGTGGACACGCTACGCCGCGCGCGTGCGGCGCTGGATGTGACTTGTGCGCACAATCGGGCCTTTTGGAGACAACGAAAGGAAGATGATGAGACTGCAAGGAAAGACCGCTCTGATCACCGCGGCCGG
>DAIOSZ010000111.1:0-12370 GCA_036752305.1 Burkholderiaceae bacterium | reverse complement strand
CCTGTCGGCGGCGGGGCCACGTCTGCGGCCCATGCACCGGCGCGGCTACCTGGCCGGCCCGGCGCTCACCGTGCGCTGCCGGCCGGGCGACAACCTGCTGATCCACAAGGCGTTGACGATGGCACTGCCCGGCGACGTGATCGTGGTGGACGCGGGCGGCGACCTGACCAACGCGCTGTTCGGCGAGATCATGGTCGCCACCGCCGTGGCGCGCGGCGTGGCCGGCGTGGTGCTCAACGGCGCGATGCGCGACTCCGAGGAGATCGGCGCCGGTGAATTCCCGCTCTACGCCGCCGGGGTCACGCATCGCGGGCCTTACAAGGACGGGCCGGGCGAGATCAACCTGCCGATCGCCATCGACGGCATGGTCATCCACCCGGGCGACCTGATGCTGGGCGACGCCGACGGCCTGCTGTGCGTGCCTTTCGATGAAGCCCAGGCGCTGCTGGCCGCCACGCACAAAAAGATGGCCGCCGAGAAGCAGATGCTGGCCGACATCGCCGCCGGCACGCTGGACACCGCCTGGATCGACGCCGCGCTGCGGCGCATGGGCTGCGACCCCGAGCCGCGCTGACATGACGGCCTCTGCGGCGATGCGCCAGCATCTGGTCGTGCGCTCCGACATGTGGATCGACGCCGCCTTCGACCAGCGGCTGGCGCGCGAGGACGCGGTGGCGCTGCGCGTGTTCGCGCGCCACGGCGATGAACGGCAGGCCTGGGATGCCTTGTCCGGCGCCAGCGTGTACCACGTCTCGGCGGCCAAGGACGAGTTGCCGCGCCAGTGGTTCGTCGGGCCGGAACTGATCGCGCGCTGCCCGCGGCTGCTGTGCGTGTCCTCCAGCGGCGCGGGCTACGACACGGTGGACGTGGCCGCATGCAGCGCGGCGGGCATCGCGGTGGTCAATCAGGCGGGCGGCAACGCGGCTTCGGTCGCCGAACATGCGCTGGGCCTGATGCTCGGCCTGTCGCACCGCATGGCCGAGAGCGACCGGCGCATGCGCCGCGAACGTGGCTTCTCGCGCGAAGACGTGATGGGCCACGAGATCGGCGGCAAAACGCTCGGCCTGGTGGGCATCGGCCACATCGGCACGCGCGTGGCGGCGTTGGCGCGGGCCTTCGGCATGACGGTGCTGGCGACCGACCCGCTGCTGGACGCGCAGGAGATCGCCCGCCGCGGCGCGCGCGCGGTGAGCCTGGACGAACTGCTGGCCGCCTCCGACCTGGTCTCGCTGCACTGCCCGCGCGAGGCCAGCACGCTGGGCCTGATGGACGCGCGGGCCTTCGCCCGCATGAAACCGGGCGCGATTTTCATCAGCACGGCGCGCGGCGGCATCCACGACGAGGCGGCCCTGCTGGCCAGCCTGCAATCGGGCCACCTGGCTGGCGCCGGATTGGACGTGTGGGACCGGGAGCCGCCGCCGCTGGATCACCCGCTGCTGGCGCACGACAAGGTGTTTGCCACCTTCCACACCGCCGGCGTCACGCACGAGGCGCGGCGCAACATGGCGCGCATTGCCGCCGACCAGATCGCCCAGGTGCTGGCGGGCGAGCGTCCGCCGCGCCTGATCAACCCCGAGGCCTGGCCCGCGTTCGAGGCGCGGCGCGCCCGCCTGCTGGCCTGACGTTGCCGGCTTGACGAAAAGGAAACCCCATGTTCACCACCGCGACTCCCCACTGGCTGCGCCGCCTGGCCCAGCCATTTCTGCCCGCCTTGCTGGCGCTCGTGGCCGCCTCGGCGGCGCAGGCGGCCTACCCCGAGCAGCCGATCAAGATGATCGTCGCCTACGGTGCGGGCGGCGGCACCGACATCGTCGCGCGGCTGCTGGCGCCCTTCATCGGCAAGAACCTGGGCGCTGGCGCCAGCGTGGTGGTGATCAACCGCCCCGGCGCGGGCGGCGCCATCGGGTTTTCGGAACTGGCGCGCT
This sequence comes from Burkholderiaceae bacterium, assembly GCA_036752305.1. Classification (GTDB taxonomy): domain Bacteria; phylum Pseudomonadota; class Gammaproteobacteria; order Burkholderiales; family Burkholderiaceae_C; genus DAIOSZ01. Next base: position 10,445 of record DAIOSZ010000111.1, on the reverse strand, counting down.
CCGCGCCCGACGGCTACACGATCGGCTTCATCAACACGCCCAACGTGCTGACGATTCCCATTGAACGCAAGGCCAACTTCAGCTGGCAGGACTTCGATCTGCTGGGCAACGTGGTGGATGATCCGGGCAATTTCTCGGTGCACGCCGACAGCCCGTACAGGAGCCTGGCCGACCTGGTCAACGCGGCGCGGGCCAATCCCGGCGCCGTGACCTACGGGACGACCGGCACCGGCTCGGACGACCATCTGTCGGCGCTGCTGCTGGAGCGCGCAGCGGGCATCAAGCTGACGCACGTGCCCTTCAAGGGCGCGGCCGAGGTGCACAACGGCGCCGTCAGCAAGCAGGTCACGGTGGCCGCCATGAACATCGGCGAGGCGCTGCAGTACGCCAAGGGCGGCAGCCCGATCCGCCAGCTCGGCCAGATGAGCGACAAGCGCACCACGCTGGCACCGCAGGTGCCAACCTTCAAGGAGCAGGGCTACGACATCGTGATGGCCTCGCTGCGGGGCGTGGCCGCGCCCAAAGGCCTGGCGCCGGCCGTGCGCGAGCAATTGACCGCCGCCTTGCACAAGGCCGTGGCCGACCCCGAGTTCCAGGCCAAGGCCGCCGCCGTCTTCGCCCCGCTGCGCTATCTGCCTCCGCAAGCCTACGCGGCGGAACTCAAGGACGCCGAGGCCGGGTTCCGGCAACTGTGGCAGGCCATGCCCTGGGGTGAAAAATAAGGCAGCCAGACCAGATAGGCCCCTCGCGACGCGCGCAGCACCGATTCGAGCGGGCTGCGACGGGAATATTTGTAGAGATATCTACAATTTTGTCGCAACATCAACAAAAACCTGCTCTGAGCGTGCCCTGGGCAGCGGTTTGGCTGCATTTTTGATGGTGTTTTTGGCCTCATTCCTAGAAAACACGACCACGGACAGCTATCGTTTTTGAAGTCCAGAATTCACGACGGAAGACCGCTCAACCCAGCTCTACCGTCCGCCCCGAGGCGGCCGCCTCGACGATGGCCTCGGTCACGCGCAGGTTGGCCAGGCCGTCCGCGGCGCTGACCAGCGGGGCCGCCTCGCCCCGCACGACGGCGCCAAAGTGCTCCATCTGGTGGCGGATCGGGTCTTCGCGGACCATGCCCACCGTGCCGACCTCGAAGGGCTTCCACCAGGAGCGATCCTGCGGCCGCGGATAGGTCTTGATGCGCATGGTGGGAATCGACAGGCAGCCGTTGGTGCCGGTCACGACGTAGCAGTCCTCGTCCTCATAGGTGGGATAGGCCTTGTTTTCCTGCGAGGTCTGCTCCCAGCTCTTGGGGCACGCCGCCGTGTCGGACAACAGGAACGTGCCCAGCACCCCGCTGGCAAGGCGCGGGTTGGTGGCGACCGTGTCCTCCCCCGCGAAGTGGCGGGGGGCGTGCGGGGTGAAGGCCTGCACCGCCACGATTTCGCCGCACAGCATGCGCAGGTTGTGCACCTCGTGGATCATGTTGAGCAGGATGGGGCCGGCGCCGATTTCCCGGCGCCAGGGAGCGTCCGCGTAGTAGTGGTCGGGCTTGAGAAACGTGGCGCTGCCCATCACCGCCACCAGTTGGCCGAGCTGCCCGCCTTCAACCACCTGGCGGGCCTTGGCCATGATCGGGCTGTGCGCGCGGTGATGGCCGATCAGCACCCTGGCCTGGGTTTCCCGCACCCGGTCAACCAGGGTCTGGGCCTCCCGCACGGTCGGGGCAATGGGCTTTTCGAGCAGGCAGGGCAGGCCGGCGTCGATGCATTCGTTGGCATGCGCCACGTGCAACTGGTTGGGCGTGGCCAGCACCACGCCATCCGGCCGATCCTTGGCCAGCAGTTCGGCCAACGAGGCATACAGGGGGACGCCCGCCTTCTCGGCCACCGCCTTGGCAGCGGGCGACGGGTCCACCACGGCCGACAGTTTGACGGTGGCACTGGTCTGCGCCACCCCCATGTGTGCCTGCCCGATGTAGCCTGCGCCGGCCACTGCTATGCGCGTTGGATTCATTTCCATGACTTTCAAAATTTGAGGATGAGGCCCGTCCACACCACGGGCGTTCCCGACAGGCAGCTGTTTCCGCACCTTGGCCAGTTCGGCCTGAACGTTTTGATGGACAAGCGCTTCATGGTATCTCTTGGTGCTCGGCGCATTCCTGGAGGAACCCGGATCGAACGCCCCCATCCGAGCGAGCGGGAATATCCAAGGTCAGACGAGCGGAACCATCAGTTGGCGAATCACGCCCTGCGTGTGCGGACGAACCCCGCGCCACCAAAGGAAGGCTTCGGCGGCCTGTTCGGCCAGCATGCCGACGCCATCGGCCAGGTGGCGCACGCCCGCGTTCCGGGCCAGCCGCAGGAAGGGCGTCAATCCCTTGCCGTACGCCAGCTCATACGCCAGGGCATCGGGCGCGAACACGGTGGCTGGCACCACCGGCAGTTCGCCGCGAAGGCTGGCGGAGGTGGCGTTGAAGACGACATCGAACGCCATCGCGTTCAATGCCTGGGTCGCGATGGCCCGGACCTGGGTGGCGTCGGATGTGTGGGCCTGGGCGGTGGCCGCCAGCTCCTGGGCCTTGGATTCGGTGCGGTTGGCGATGACCAGCTGCTTCGGCCGCTCGGCCAGGAAGGGCAGCAAGGCGCCTCGCGCGGCCCCGCCAGCGCCCAGCAGCAGCACGCGCCGGTCCCTGAGCGCATGGCCCAGGTTGTGCACCACGTCGCGGACCAGACCCGCGCCGTCGAAGTTCTCCGCGAGCACCTGCGCGCCGTCGAATTTCAGGGCGTTTGCGGCGCCGGCCAGCGTGGCGGCAGGAGAGCGCTTGCTGGCGTATCGGTGCGCATCGAGCTTGAACGGCGCAGTAACGTTCAGGCCGAGGCCGCCGTCGCGCCGGAATTGGTCCACGGTGGCGTCGAACTGTCCCAACGGCCCCAGGAGCTTGGTGTATTCGATGTCTTGTCCGGTGGCCTGGGCAAAGCTCATGTGGATGAACGGCGACTTGGAGAAGTCGATCGGGTTGCCCAGCACGGCATAGCGGTCGGTCATCGTCGCCTCGCTCACTTGGAGAACAGCACGCCGTCGGCCTGCAGGGCCTGAATTTCCGCGTCGGAGTAGCCCAGGGTCCGGGCAACGTCGGCGTTGTGCTGCCCCATGTCGGGCGCGACCTGCCTCATGGGGGCGGTGGTGTCGCAGTCCGAAAACCGGAACGGCAGGTTGGGCAGCGTCAAGGTGCCGTAGCGCGGGTGCTGCTGTTCCAGCAGCATGCCGCGCGCCCGAATCTGCGGGTCGTGGATCACCTCGTCGATGCGTTGCACCTTGGCGCTGGGAACGTCGATGCCGTCCAGCAGGGCCAGGACGTCGGCCACGGCACGCTGTGACACCCAGGCCTTGACCACCGCCAGGATCTCCTCGCGGTGGGCGTTGCGGCCGTTGAGGCTGTGAAAGCGCGCGTCCGAGCCAAAGCCCGTCGGTCCGCCCTGCTGCTCCAGCAGAGCGGCAAAGCGCAGCCAGGCGTCATCGACCTGCGCGGCGATGACCAGATCGCCGTCCCTGGCGCGAAACACGCCATAGAGGGTGGAGGTCGGCATGTCGTGCCCCGTTTGCCGCGGCAGGACCTGGCCGCCGGAGAGGGTGTAGCACTGCACCGCGTATTCGTGCATCGACACCAGCGTGTCGTACAGGGCGATGTCGATGTGCTGGCCCTTGCCCGATTGCACGCGCCCGAGCAAGGCGGCGTTGATGGCCGCGACGGCGTGGATGCCGGCGTACATGTCGCCCAACGAGATGCGCAGCAGGGGCGGCGCCTCGCCCGGCACGCCCACCATCTGCATGATGCCGCTCTTGGCCTCGGCGATCAGGCCAAAGCCGGCGCGGTGCGAATCGGGGCCGGTATGCCCGTAGGCCGAGATCGAGCAGTAGACCAGCCTGGGGTTGCGGGCCGACAGCTCCGGGTACCCCAGGCCGAGCTTGTCCAGCGCGCCCGGGCGGTAGTTTTCAATGAAAACGTCGGCGCTGTCGCAGAGCTTTTGCATGAACGCCTTGCCGCGCGGGTCTTTCATGTTCACGCTCACGCCCTGTTTGCCCATGTTCAGCTGCAGGAAGTAGCCGCTTTGCTGCTCGTCGATGATGTGGGCGTGCTGCCGGCCGGCGTCGCCAAGGCCGGGGCGCTCGACCTTGATGACCTCGGCGCCCAGGGCCGCCAGGCAGCGGCCGACGTACGGACCCGCGAGGAAATGGCTGTAGTCGATGACACGGATGCCCTTGAGTGGCAGGTCTTGCATCAGAAGGCTCCTGGACGGCGGGGGATCATCAAGCGGTGCTCGCCCTTTTGGACGACTTCGCCGCGCTGGTTGATCAGTTCGGAGGGAAGAATCACGATGCCCCAGCCCGGACGGCTCTTGCTGGCGCGCAGGCCCGTGACGCGAAACCGCACGTGCAACACGTCGTTGACCTTGATCGGCAGCAGGAAGTCCCAGGTCCAGCCCAGCGACATGCCCGGCAGGAAGCGGTAGTCGCTCTGCGTCTTCAGGCCATCGGCGATCGACAGCCCGAACAGGCCGTGAGCGACGATGCCGCCGAAGTGGCTGGCGTTGGCATAGGCCTCGTCCACGTGCACCGGGGTGTGGTCGCCGGTGAGGTCGGCATAGGCCAGGATGCGCGCCTGCGTAACGGTGTAGCTGGGGCTGATGCAGGTGTCGCCCTCTCGGGCGTCGTCCCAGTATTTTTCGGGGGTAGGGGTTGAGTTCATCGTCGAGTGGCGGCGACGCGCCATTGCGGAGGCGGAAATGAAAAACGGTCGCACATGGCGCGGCCGGCTCGCGCTTGGACGTCATGCGCGTGCAGGGTGTTCATCGGGAAAACGACCTTTCGATTCCCTTGACGCAGGCGAGCAGTGTTCGATTAACCGGTGTGGCGATCCCGCAGCGCTCGCCCCAACGCACCACGGCCCCGTTGATGAAGTCGATCTCGGTGCGCTCGCGCTTCTCGACGCTTTGCAGCAAGGAGGGCTTGAACCCGACCGGCAAACCCGCGGTGGCCTTGTGCCATGCGTCGCGCGGATCCGTTGAGCTGAGTTGGATGCCGCTGGCCTTGGCCACGGCAATGGCCTCGGCCACCGCTTCCAGCGCGCAGGACTGCACCTCGGGAACCTCGCCCAGCGGACCATAGGGCAGCCGCGTGATGCCGGTCAGCGCGCCCGTGGCAACGTTGATCAGGAGCTTGTCCCACATCACGCCCATGATGTTGTCGCTCACGCGCGTGAGCAGCCCCGCGCGGTTGAACGTCTGGGCAATTTGCTGCACGCGGTCCGTCAAGCGCCCATCCAGTTCACCCATCAACGTCTCTTTTCCGGCAATGCCCGCCACCACATGGCCCGGCGACAGCAGTTGTCCCCCCGCATAGGTCTTGGCGCCGATCACCCGATGGCGGCCGACCAGTTCGGCCAGGATTTCCTCATGGCCCAGTCCGTTCTGAATGGACATGACCACCGTGTCCTCGCCCACGACCGCGCGCGCGCTTTGCATGACCTCGCGGGTGGCAAACGATTTCACCAGCACGATGACCAGGTCCATCGTTCCCAACGACTCGAAGCCGGTGGCCGCACGCACCGCCACTCGATGCTCCTGGGCGTTGGTTGTTAGACAGAGCCCATGCCGGTTGATGGAATCAACGTGCGCCCGCCACGTATCGACCAGCACCACGTCCGCGCCCGCCGCCGCGAGCACGCCGCCCAGGCTGCTGCCAAGCGCACCGGCGCCCGCAAAACAGATCTTCATCATGACGCCTTTCTGATCTGGGTCGCCGCCAGTTGCTCCAGCAGTTGCACGATGCACCAGTTGTCGCCATCCGGGATGGCGGTCTTGCCCGCCTGGAACATCTGCATGGCCACGCTGGCCGCGGGCATGGGAACACCCAACTCACGGGCCATGTCCATGCTGATGCCGAAATCCTTGTGCATGGTGCCGATGTGGCTTCCGCCGCCCTGGAACTGGCGCTGCACCACCAGGGCGGTGGTGGTCTCGGTGAGCCGACTGCCCACGAAACTGTTGTTGATGACCGTGCTCAGCACCTGGGGGTCGAGTCCCGCCTTGGCACCCAGCACCATGGCCTCGAACAACCCCTCGTACGTGACGCCGATCAATGCCTGCAGGCAGGCCTTGAGCACCTGACCATGGCCCACTTGCTCACCAACGTGGTAGATGTTCTTGCCGATGGCTTCCAACACGTCCCGGTTGCCTTCAAGCACCGACGCCGCACCTGCGACCATCAGCGTCAGGCTACCCGCCTCGGCGCCACCGCGCCCTCCGCTGACGGGGCTATCCAACAGGTGAACGCCAGAACCTTGGAGCAAGGCCTCGACGTGCAGCATGGCGCTGCGCCCAATGGTGGCGGTCACGATCAGCGTGGCGCCCGGTGACAGCGCATCCTTCAGGCCGTTGCGCAGGATGTCGAGCACCTGTTCGCCATTGAGCACCATCAAGAAAACGGCATCACAGCCTTTCGCGGCCTGCGCGGACGACTCACGGGACTGGCCGCCGATGCGATCCAATGCCTGCCGCGTCTCCAGGGTGCGCGCAAAACCCGATACGGAAAAGCCCTTGCGCACCAGGTTGTGGGCCATGCCCATGCCCATGTTGCCAAGACCAATCACCGCCACGTTTTTCATTCGATACCGCCAACGAAATGGATGGAGAGGCGCACCGGGACCGCCCTGCCTCAGCCCCTGGGCTTCACCGCCAATGCCTGAGTCACGCTGCCAGGCGCGGCCTGGATCAGTTCCAGCGCCAGGCCGTCGGGGAGTTGCAGCCAGTTGCGGCCTTGCGGTAAAGCCCTCACGCCCCAGGGCGCCGCCGCCTTGAGCGCCGCTTCCAGGTCGTTGACCATGACGCCCAGATGAGCCAGCCAGCCCGCGTCGTTGGTGGGCGACGCCTCGAAGTCGGGCGTGGCCATCAGTTGCATGCCCCCCAGGGTCCAGTACTGGCGGGGTTGGTCGGGCGGGCCGTCGATTTCGCGCATGTCCATCCCCAGCACTTCACGGAAAAAGCGGATGTGCCAGTGGATGTCCTTGACGCGAACGGCCACATGCTCCACGTAGGCGTTGACTGCCATGGTGTTTCCTCGGGCTATGCCGGCAGGCCGCGCTCAATGCCCTTGAGGCAGGCGACCAGCGTTTGGTTGACGGGAGTGGGCACGCCGCATTGGCGGCCCCAGCGGACCACGGAACCGTTGACGTAGTCCACTTCGGTGATCGAGCCTTTTTCGAGGCTTTGCAGCATCGAAGCCTTGAACTCGGCCGGCAGACCCGCGGCGGCCTTGATCCACGACTCTTCCGGGTCGCGGACGTTCAGACGGATGCCATTGGCCCTGGCCACCTCCATGGCCTCCTGAACGGCGGCCAGCGCGCAGTCCTTGACCTCGGGTACCTGGTACAAGTCGCCGTAGCTGAGATGGGTGATGCCGCTCAGTGCGCCGGTCGCGACATTGACGAGCAGCTTTTCCCACATCGTGCCCATGATGTCGTCGCTGATGCGGGTGATCAGGCCGGCGGCGTTGAACACATCGGCAATGCGCTGAATGCGCTCGGTCACCTGGCCATCGAGCTCGCCGATGCAGGTCTCCTTGCCTTCCGTGCCGCGAATGATGTGCCCCGGGCCCAGCATGACGCCCCCTGCGTAGGTCTTGCCCGCGACGACCTTTTCACGGCCCACCACCTCGGCCAGCACATCCTCATGGCCCAGGCCGTTCTGCAGCGAGAGGACCACGGTCCGCGGCCCCACGATGGCGGTGGCCGACAAGATGGCTTCGCGGGTGTGAAACGACTTCACCAGCACGATGACCAAATCCACCGACCCGGTCTGCGCGGCGATGTCTTGCGCGTGACGGGCGGCCCTGACGCGAATCTGCCGGTCCGCGCACTGGATGCGCACGGTCAGGCCGTCCCGGTTCATGGCATCGACATGGTTGGCGTTGCGATTGATCAGCCAAACCTCGTGGCCGGCCTCGCACAGGCAACTGCCCATCGCGCACCCAAGGGCACCGGCGCCCAGGACGGCAATCTTCAATTCGCGCTCCTTGTTCCCTGACGATCAGGGACTTGCCCACATCCTAGAGATTCAGGAAAATTCTCGAAATGCAATGGATTCAATACAGAATATTGAATATCTAAATATGACCGAGAAAACCGCGGCTGGCGCGGACGAAATCGATCTCAAGCTGCTGCGTCTTCTCGATGCGCTCTATGCGACCCGAAGCGTCACGCGCGCGGCTGAACGCATGACCTTGAGCCAGCCGACCGTCAGCATCGGATTGGCGCGCCTGCGAAAGATGCTGCTCGATCCGCTGTTTGTCCGCACCTCGGCGGGCATGCAACCCACGGCTCGGACGGAAGATCTGATGCCCTCGGTCAGGCAGGTGCTGTCGGGCATGTCGCAACTGATTTCGAGCGCCCGCCACTTCGAGGCCGCCACCAGCGCGCGAACCTTCCGAATCTTCATGACCGATGCCAGCCACATCACACTGATGCCGAGCCTGTTCGCGCATGTGCGCGCGCTGGCCCCTGGCCTGCGCCTGGAAGCGGCAACGATCGGTCCGAACATGGCCTTCGAGTTGCAATCGGGCGAGGCCGATCTGGCGTTGGGGCTGCTTCCTGGACTCGACGCCAGCTTCTACCAGCAAGCCTTGTTCGATCAGGATTGGATCTGTCTGTGCAACCCAAGGCATCCCCGGCTGGGATCCCGGTTGTCGCTCAAGGCCTACTTCTCGGAGTCCCATGTCGGCATCGTCTCGGGAACGGGGGCGTCCTTGCTGGACAAGGCCCTGCGGCAGATCGGGCGCCAGCGCCAGGTTCAGTTGGCGCTGCCCGGATTCCTGGGACTTTCCGCCATCTTGCAAAGCAGCGATCTGATCGCCACGCTGCCGCGGCACATCGGGGAAACGTTGGCGCGGGCGGCGGGGCTGAGAGTCGTTTCGTGTCCGTTGCCGATCGAGGGGTTCACGGTCAAGCAGTATTGGCACACGCGCTTCCATCACGACCCAGCCAATCGCTGGCTCCGGTCGGTCTGCGGCACCTTGTTCCTGCAGACGCAACGGCGTCGGAGTGGAACGCTGGCTCCGCGCGGCCCCTGAGGGGCCTCGGAAATTCCCTCAGGCGCCAGCCGGGGGGGCACTTCGGTCAAACTACCGGTCTCATCCACCCTCCTGCGACCATGCAAACCACCCTGTCCAACATCGCCATTCCCATGTCCCGCCGCGCGCTGGGCAACCTTGCGCATTTCCTCGCCAAGGCCGAGGCCAACGCCGCCGCGCGCAAGATCGATCCGCAGGTGTTCGTCACCGCGCGGCTGGCGCCGGACATGTTTCCGCTCTCGCGCCAGGTGCAGATCGCCTGCGACGCGGCCAAGAACGGGCTGGCGCGGCTGGCCGCCATCGAGGCGCCCAAGTTCGAGGACGGCGAGAAGACCTTCACCGACCTGCACGAGCGCATCCGCAAGACGCTGGCCTTCATCGACAGCGTGGACGCCCGGCTGATCGACGGCCAGGAGGATCGCGAGATCACCTTCCCCGCCGGTCCCGAGCGCAAGCTGACGATGACCAGCCACGCCTACCTGACGACCTGGATGCTGCCCAACCTGTTCTTCCACGTGACCACGGCCTACGGCATCCTGCGCCACAACGGCGTGGACCTGGGCAAGACCGACTATCTGATGGGCTCGCCCGCCTGAGCGAACAGGCCCGCCAGTTCGCCGCGCAGCCAGGCGTTGCCGGCGTCGTCGTGAAAGCGGCGGTGCCAGTGCACGCGGGTGGTGCTGCGCGGCAAGTCGCGGGGCAGCGCGCGCGTGGCGTGGCCGCCGTGCCGATTGAAGGCGTCGGCCCCCTGGGCCGGCACCACCGCCAGCACCTCGCTGGCGGCCACCAGCGGTGCCAGCATGAGGTAGGACGGCAGTTCCGTGACGCGCTCGCGCGCCAGCCCCAGCGCGGCCAGCGCGTCGTCCACGCGGGTCTGGATGCCCGATGACTGGCGCACGCGCACATGTTCGGCGCGGGCAAAGCGGCTGGAAGTGAGCCGCCCGCGCGCCAGCGGGTGCCCCGCCCGCATGAACGCCACGTAGTCGCGGTCGAACAGGCGCCGCTGCAGCAGCGTGCCGGGCAGCGTGGCGTAGGCGCCCACCGCCAGATCGACCTGACCATCCTCCAGCGCGGCGGGTATCGCCTCCGGCGCCAGCGTGACCAGCCGCGGGCGCAGCGCCGGTGCCCGCGCGGCCAGGTGCGTGAGGATGCGCGGCCACAGCACGTAGCTGCCCACGTCCGACAGGCACAGCGTGAAGCGGCGCGAGGAGCGCGCCGGGTCGAAGCCGCCGCCGGCCAGCCACATTGCCTGCACCTGCACCAGCATGGCCTCCAGCGGCTCGGCCAGCGCCTGCGCGCGCGGCGTGGGCAGCATGCCGCGCCCGGTG
>DAIOSZ010000110.1:6961-12381 GCA_036752305.1 Burkholderiaceae bacterium | reverse complement strand
CTGATCGCCTGCGAACTGGGTCGCGGTTTGGCCCCCGAGCCCTACGTGGCCAGCGGTCTGATGGTGGTGCAGGCCCTGGTGCCGCTGGCAGGCCAGTCAACGGCCGCGCGCAAGCTGCTCGAAGACCTGCTGGGGGGCGGTACGCTGGCCGCCCTCGCTTGGCAGGAAGCCGCTGGCGTGCTCGACCCCGGCCATGTGCGCCTGCGCGCGTTGCGCCAGGGCGACGGGTGGCGTTTCGAGGCAGGGGAGGGGGGGGACGCGGTCAAGCGCTTCGTGCCCCTGGCCAATGCCGCCGATGGCTTTCTCGTCCAGGCCCTCCTGGAGGGCGGCGATCCGGTGCTGTTCTGGGTTCCGCGCTCTGCCGTCACCGTCCGCAGTGCTCGCACGGTCGATGGATCGAACATGGGCGAGGTGGACCTGACCGGCGTTTCCGTCAAGCCCGATGCCTTGCTCGCACAAGGCCCGGTGGCGGGCGAAGCGGTGCGCCAAGCCATCGAACTGGCCCGCCTGGGCAGCGCCTTCGAATTGCTGGGCCTGGCCGAGAGCGCACTGTCGGCTACCGTGGCCTATACCGCGCAGCGCGTCCAGTTCGGCAAACCGATCGCTTCGTTCCAGGCGCTGCAGCACCGCATGGTGGACATGTGGATGCTCTGCCAGCTCGCGCGAGCGTCGGCGGAGAATGCGCTGATCGACTGGACGCGGCCCACCGACGAGGAGACCCGGCGGATGTCGCTGCGCGCGGCGCGCGCCCGCGCCGGCAGCGCCGCGCTTCTGGTAGGCAAGGCTGCCATTCACCTGCACGGTGCGATGGGCATCGCGGACGAGACGGATATCGGCCTGTACCTCAAGCGTGCGCTGACCTTGTCTGCCTGGTTGGGCAATCCGCTGTGGCAGCGGGCCAGTTTTCTTGACGATCTCTTGAAGATCGGCCGAGTTCCCGTTTCGGACGGCGAAACGCTGGTCGTGGCGGACGATGTGGACGTGGCGGAACTGCCGGATTCGCAGTTCCGCCGCGTGTTGGCCACCTGGATCGCGGCCAACTATCCGCCCGAGAAGCGCTTCATGAAAAAGCGCGCCTACTACGCCGATATTTCCGACTGGTATCAGGCGTTGTCGAAGAAAGGCTGGCTGGCGCCCGCCTGGCCCAAGTCCGCCGGGGGCATGGGCCTGTCGGCGACCAAGCAGGTGATCTATGCCGAGGAGATGGCGCGCCATGGCTGCGCGCGCATCCCGGACCACGGCCTGGCCATTGGCAAGCTGCTGTTGATGCATGGCACGCCCGAGCAGATCGCCTACCACCTGCCGCGCGTACTCAGCGGCGACATCATGTGGTGCCAAGGCTATTCCGAACCCAACGCCGGCTCTGACCTTGCCAGCTTGCGCACCCGGGCCGACCGCGATGGGGACGATCTGATCGTCAATGGCCAAAAGATCTGGACCACCCTCGGCCCGGGAGCCGACTGGATGTTCGCGCTGGTGCGCACCAGCAAGATAGAAGGCGCCAAGCAGCGCGGGATCACGTTCCTCCTGATTGACCTGAAGACGCCCGGGGTGAAGGTGCGGCCCATCGTCAACCTCAAGGGCGAAGGCGAGTTCAGTGAGGTGTTTTTCGACAACGTGCGCGTACCGGTGGCCAATGTGGTCGGCCGCATCGACGACGGCTGGAGCGTGGCCAACTCCTTCCTGCGCGAGGAGCGCATCTTCTTCGGCACGCCACGCCAGTGCGAATACGCGCTCGCCCAGCTCGACCGGCTGGCCGAAGCCACCCATGCGCTGGAGCAGGCCGATTTTCGTGACCGCTATGCGCAGCTGGTGCTGGACGTGCGAGATCTCAAGTCGGCGTTTGAGCTGTTCATGGGCCGGCTGCGCGGCGGCGAGGAGCTGGGGGCGGGGGTTTCCTACCGCAAGGGGTGGGGCACCGAAACCTACCAGCGCATCACCGATGAGCTGGTGCAACTGGCCGGCGATCACGGTGGCCAGATGGACGACGTCGTCGTGGGCAGTATCGCCGCCGACGTGATGAACCAGTACCTGGATTCGCGCATGCCGGCGATCTTTGGCGGCTCCAACGAGATCCAGCGAAACATTCTGGCCAAGCAGATCCTGGCCTTGCCCTCGGGTCGTTGATGCCATTGTTCCCGCCCCCCAAACCTCATCCACAACGCAACTTTCAACAGGAGACAGCCGTGACGACAAACCAGAGACATTCCCTCACAGTCCTGCGCACCGTTTGCGCCGCCGCCGGCCTGGCCGCCGCGGGCGGGCTGGCCCAAGCGCAGATTTCCGACGACACGGTGCGCATCGGCCTGATGGGCGACCTGAGCGGCCCGTACTCGGGCAACGGTGGCCCTGGCTCGGTGCTCGCCGCGCGCATGGCCATCGAGGACTTCGGCGGCAAGGTCAATGGCAAGTCGATTGAGCTGCTCACGGCCGATGACCAGAACAAGCCCGACGTGGGCCTCAACGCCGCGCGCAAATGGCTGGAGACCGAGAAAGTGGACGCCATCGTCGGCGGCTCGGCCTCGTCCATTGCGCTGGGCGTGCAGACCCTGATGAAGGAAAAGCAAAAGCCTTACTTGATCGCCGGTACCGTGACCGCCGACCTGACCGGCAAAGCCTGCTCGCCAATGGCCTTCCAGTTTCTGGTCGATACCTATTCGCTGCCCAAGGCCGGCGTTCGCACCTTGCTTGACAAGGGCGCCAAGACCTTCTTCTTCGTGACCGTGGACTATGCCTTCGGCGCCGCGCTGCAGGCCGAGGCCACGCGTTTCATCGAGCAGGGCGGCGGCAAGGTGGTCGGCTCGGTCAAGCATCCGTTGGGCGCCACCGACTTTTCGTCGTACCTCTTGCAGGCGCAATCCAGCGGCGCCAAGGCCATCGTGATCCTGAATGCCGGGCTGGACCTGTCCAACGCGCTCAAGCAGGCGGCCGAGTTCCGCATCACCAAGGGCGGCCAGAGCGTGAGCGTGTTCGGCATGACCATCAACAGCGTGGCCGCCATGGGCCAGGAGACGGCGCAAGGCCTGAACATCACCGTGCCGTTCTACTGGGATCGCGACGACGCCTCGCGCGCCTGGAGCAAGCGCTTCATGGATCGCAACAACGGCGTGGTCCCCACCTACATCATGGCCGGCGTCTACAGTGCCGTGACGCACTACCTCAAGGGTGTTCAGGCCGCCGGCACCGATGCCGGACCCGCCGTCGTCGCCAAGATGAAGGCCACGGCGATCAACGACTTCATGTCCAAGGACGTGAAAATTCGAGAGGACGGCCAGGTCATGCGTCCGGTGTATCCGGCCGAGGTCAAGGCGCCCGCACAGTCCAAATACAAGAACGACTTCTACGCGATCGGCACGGCCATCCCCGCTGAGCAAATCTTCCGCCCGCTCGCCGAAAGCGGCTGCGACTTCGTCAAGAAGTAACGACGGGCCCCGTGGCATGACCGTGCGGCACGAAATCCTCGGCGACAGGCGCGACCGGCTGGGCGAATGCCCGCTGTGGGACACGCGCGAGGATGCGCTGTACTGGGTCGACTCCAAGGCCAGGCGCGTGCGGCGCCTGGCTGCGGGAGCCTACCGCGAGTGGGCCACGCCCAGCGACGTGGGCTCCATTGCGCTCACGCGCGGCGGGCGGCGCCTGCTGCTGGCGCTGGAGGACGGCTTCCACCTGCTCGACCTGGCCAGCGGCACCACCAGCCGGCTGTCCCAGGTCGTGCACAAAGGGCCGTCGATGCGGATGAACGACGGTCGCACCGACCGGCAAGGCCGCTTCGTCGCCGGCTCCATGGTGGAGCATCGGCGCGATCCCGACGGCGCCTACTACCGGCTGGACGGCGACGGCCGCGTCACGCGGCTCTTTGGCGGCATCGCGCTGGCCAATGCCACCTGCTTCAGCCCGGACGGGCGCCAGCTCTATCACGCCGACAGCCTGAGCGGCGAGTTGAGCGTGGCCGACTACGACCCCGCCAGCGGCGCGGTCGGCCCCCGGCGCACGCTGTTTGGCACCCAGGCGCAAGGCTCGCTGCCCGATGGCGCCACGGTGGACGCCGAGGGCTGCCTGTGGATCGCGCTGCCGCTGGCCGGCAAGATCGCCCGCTACCGGCCCGACGGCACTCTTCTGGCGCTGCTGGAGTCCCCCGTTCCGTACCCCACCTGCCCCTGTTTTGGCGGGCCCGGGCTGGATGTGCTCTACCTCACCAGCATCAGCAATTCGGGCAACCTGCTGCGCAGCGAACATCCAGACGCGGGCGCGCTGGTGGCCTTGCATGGCGTCGGCGTGCGCGGGCTGCCCGAGGTGTTCTACAACGACGAGGCGCTCGCATGAGTCACGACGTTTCGCTGGCCCAATCCGACGACATCCTGCGCACCGAGGGACTCAGCAAGGAGTTCCTGGGCTTTTACGCAGTCAAGAACGTGTCGCTGCGGGTGCGCCGGCACGGCATCCATGCTCTGATCGGCCCTAACGGTGCCGGCAAGACCACCTGCTTCAACCTGCTGACCACCTTCATTCCCGTCACGTCGGGCCGCATCTACTACAACGGGCGCGACATCACGCGCAGCGACCCGGCCAGCGTTGCCGTCGGCGGCATGGTGCGCTCGTTCCAGATCTCGGCGGTGTTCGGCCAGATGAGCGTGCTGGACAACGTGCGCGTGGCCTTGCAGCGCAAGGCCGGCGGCACCTACGCCTTCTGGCGCAGCCAGCACGTGCTCCACCGCTACACGCCACGCGCCCGCGAGCTGCTGGCGGCGGTCAATCTTGAGCGTTACGCGGGCCATGTCGCCGCCGACCTTCCCTACGGCCGCAAGCGCGCGCTGGAGCTGGCGACCACGCTGGCGCTGGAGCCCGAGATGATCCTGCTGGACGAACCCATGGCCGGGCTGGGGCACGAGGACATCGGCCCCGTCACCCGGCTGATCGCCCAGGCCGCCCAGGGCCGCACCGTGCTGATGGTGGAGCACAACATGAAGGTGGTGGCGCAGTTGTGCGACCGCATCACGGTGCTGCAGGCTGGCGAAGTGCTGGCGGAAGGCAGCTACGAGGAAGTCTCCAATGACCCTGCCGTGCGCAGGGCCTATGTGGGAGGCTCCCATGCCTGAACACCGTCCGCCCTGCCTGGAAGTGCGCGGCCTGACCGGCTACTACGGCGAGACGCAGGCGCTGCATGGCATGGAATTCGTGGTCCATCCCGGCGAGGTAGTCTGCCTGCTGGGCCGCAACGGCGCCGGCAAAACCACCACGCTGCGCGCGGTGATGGGGCTGTTGACCCGCCGCCACGGCCACATCGCCATCCACGGCCAGTCCACCGAGGGCCTGATGCCGGAGGACATCGCCCGCCTGGGCGTGGCCTATTGCCCCGAGGAGCGCGGCATCTTCGCCAGCCTGGATGTCGAGGAGAACCTGCTGCTGCCCCCGGTGCTGAT
>DAIOSZ010000110.1:3605-6951 GCA_036752305.1 Burkholderiaceae bacterium | reverse complement strand
GATGCCCGGCGGCATGAGCCTGGACGAAATCTTCACGCTGTTTCCCAACCTCAAGCAACGTCTGCGCAGCCCGGGTGCGCGGCTGTCGGGTGGCGAGCAGCAGATGCTGGCCATCGCCCGCATCCTGCGCACCGGCGCCAAGTTTCTGCTGTTGGACGAGCCCACCGAGGGTCTGGCGCCGGTGATCATCGAGAAGATCGGCCAGGCCATCGGCGTTTTGCGCGAGCGCGGTTTCACGCTGTTGATGGTGGAGCAGAACTTCAGCTTTGCCTCGGGCGTGGGCGACCGCTTCTACGTGGTCGAGGAAGGCCGCGTGGCCGAGCACTTCGACCGCGATGCCTTGAGCACCGACCGCGCGCGCATCGAGGCGCTGCTGGGCGTATAGCGGACAAGACACGCTCACGCAGGAGACATCCATGCCCGATACCTTGTTCGGATTTCCACTGACCGCCATTGCCGGGCAGTTGTTGGTCGGCATGATCAATGGCTCGCTCTATTCGCTCATGAGTCTGGGGCTGGCGATCATTTTCGGGATGCTGCGCGTGGTGAACTTCGCGCACGGCGCGCAATACATGCTCGGCGCCTTCGTCGCCTGGGGCCTGCTGGAATACCTCGGGCTGAACTACTGGTGGGCGCTGCTGCTGGCGCCGCTGCTGGTGGGCCTGTCGGGCGTCGCCCTGGAGCGCACGCTGCTGCGCCGCCTCTATCACCTGGACCATGTCTACGCGCTGCTGCTGACCTTTGGCTTCGCGCTGATCCTCGAAGGCTCGTTTCGCTACAAGTTCGGCGCCACCGGTCAGCCATATCCCAACCCGATCGCGGGTGGGCTGGAGACGCCGATGGCCTTTTTCCCATGGTACCGGCTGTGGGTGATCGTTGCCTCGATGAGCACCTGCCTGCTCACCTGGTACTTCATCGAACGCACCAAGCTCGGCTCCTACCTGCGCGCCGCCACGGAAAACCCCAACCTCGTGCGCACCTTCGGCGTGCGTGTGCCGCGCATGCTCATGCTCACCTATGGCCTGGGCGTGGCACTGGCCGGCTTCAGCGGCGTGATGGCGGCGCCCATCTACCAGGTGAACCCGCTGATGGGCTCGCAACTGATCATCGTGGTGTTCGCCGTGGTGGTGATCGGCGGCATGGGCTCCATCGTCGGTGCCATCGTGGCCGGCTTCGGCCTGGGGGTGATCGAGGGCATCACCAAGCTGGTCTATCCAGACGGCGCCGGCGTGGTGGTCTTCGTCGTCATGCTGATCGTGCTGGCCGTGCGGCCGCAAGGCCTGTTTGGCAGCTTGCGCTGACCGGGTCGCAAGAAGGAAGCTCCATGACCACTTCTTCTGCATTTTTCGAGCGCCATCGGCTGGCGCTGCTGGGCGCGGGCGCACTCGTGCTGCTGGCGGCGCCCGCGGTTGCCTACCCGATCTTTTTGATGAAGGTGATGTGCTTTGCCCTGCTGGCGGCGTCGCTGAACCTGATGGTTGGCTACGTCGGCCTGCTGTCCTTCGGCCAGGCCATGTTCTTCGGCTCGGCCGCCTACGTGACGGCGCACGCGGTCAAGGTCTGGGGCTTCGGGCCGGCGCAAGGCGTGCTCCTGGGGGTTGCGGTGGCGGCGGCGCTGGGCGCCACCACGGGCCTGCTGGCCATTCGCCGCGCCGGCATCGCCTTCTCGATGATCACGCTGGCCTGCGCGCAACTGGTCTACTTCATCGCGCTGCGCTCGCCCTTCACGGGTGGCGAGGACGGCATCCAGAACGTGCCGCGCGGCCGGCTATTCGGCCTGATCGACCTGCAGGACAACCTGACGCTGTACTACGCTGTCATGGTCACCGTGGTCGCCGCCTTCTGGTTGATCTGGCGCATCGTGCATTCGCCCTTCGGGCAGGTGCTGACGGCCATCCGCGACAACGAGCCGCGCGCCATCTCGCTGGGCTACCGGGTCAACCGCTACAAGTTGCTTGCTTTCACGCTGTCGGCCGCGCTGGCCGGACTGGCCGGCGGCATGAAGAGCTTGGTGTTCCAGATTGCCACGCTGACCGACGTGAGCTGGACCACCTCGGGCGAGGCCTTGCTGATGGGCATCGTCGGCGGCCTGCAGACCCTGCTCGGGCCGGTGGTGGGCGCCATCGTGGTGGTGACCATGGCCAACCAGCTGTCGGCCTTTGCCGAGGCCGTTCTGATCGTGCAAGGCGTGGTGTTCGTGGTGGTGGTGATGCTGTTTCGCCGCGGCATCGTCGGCGAGATCAACGCCTGGCTGGCGCGGCGCTCGGCGTCCGGCGCCACGACGCACTAGTGTTTTAGTGTTTTACCGCCGTCCGGAATCGTTCATGCCCGAAATTCCCCAAACCTCCTTGCTCGAAGGCCGCCTGGCCCTGGTGACCGGCGCGGCCGCCGGCATCGGCCGGGCCATTGCCCGCTGCTACGTCCGTGCCGGCGCGCGCGTGGTGTTGACCGATCTGAGCGAGACGGCCTGCCAGGCCACGGTGCGCGAGATCCACGCAGCGGGGGGGCAGGCCTGGGCCTTTGCGCTGGACGTGACCGACGTGCCCGCCTGCGCCAGTCTGGCCGAGTGGGTGGGGCGTGAGATCGGGCCGCTGGACGTGCTGGTCAACAACGCCGGCATCCTGCTGCGCGAGGGCATCGAGACGCCCGAGGCGCACCGCAAGATCCGCCAGGTGTTCGACGTCAACGTGCTGGGCGGCTTCAACGTGCTGCATGCCTTCCTCCCGGCGTTGCGCCGCACCCGGGGCTGCGTGATCAACATTGCTTCGGGCGCGGCGTTCATCGCGCAGGCTGGCTGCATCGGCTATTCGGGCTCCAAGGGCGCGGTCAAGATGCTCACGCAGTCGATGGCGGTCGATCTGGCGCGCGACGGCATCCGCGTGAACGCCATCGCCCCGGGCGTCATCGACACCGCCATGACCGAGGCTACCCGCATCGATCCGGCGCGGCTGCGAGGCTTTTTGCAGCGCACGCCGCTTGGCCGCGTGGGCCAGCCGGAGGAAATTGCCGAGCCCGCGCTATTCCTGGCCTCCGCCATGGCCAGCTATATCACCGGCGTGACGCTGCCGGTGGACGGCGGCGTGCTCGCGGCATGAGGGAGCCGGCAAACCGCCGCCGGTCTGGTCTGCCATTGTTTTGTTGATTGAAACCTGCAAGGAGTTGCGCATGAACACCACGACGACCCAACCCTCCCGCGCCACCGCGGCGCCTTCGGCCAACCCTGGCGTCCAGCGGGTGGACGTGCTGATCGTCGGCGGCGGCTTTGGCGGCATGTACGCCGTCTACCGCTTCCGCGAAATGGGGCTGCGCGTGCAGGCTTTCGAGGCGGGTGGCGATCTGGGCGGCG
>DAIOSZ010000110.1:0-3595 GCA_036752305.1 Burkholderiaceae bacterium | reverse complement strand
GGAACCGCTACCCCGGCGCCCGGGTGGACCTGCCCAGCATCGACTACAGCTACTCCTTCTCGCCCGAGATCGAGCAGGAATGGACCTGGTCCGAGCAATTTGCCGCTCAGCCCGAACTGCTGCGCTACATCGATTTCGTCGCCAACCGGCTCAAGCTGCGGCCGCACTTCAAGTTCAACACCCGCGTCACCCAGGCCACCTGGGACGAGGCGTGCGCGCTGTGGGTGCTCAAGACCCGCGAGGGCGAAACCTGGGAAGCGCCGTTCTGCATCATGGCCACCGGCCCGCTGTCCGTCCCCAAGGTGCCGGACATTCCCGGCGTCGGCAGGTTCAAGGGCCGCCTGCTGCACGCCGCCCGCTGGCCGCACGAGTCGACCAGCTTTGCCGGCCAGCGCGTGGGCGTCATCGGCACCGGCTCCACCGGCATCCAGATCGTGCAGGACCTGGGGCCCAAGGTCGGTGAGCTGTTTGTCTTCCAGCGCACGCCCAGCTTCACCATGCCCATGCGCAACGTGCCGCTCGAGCCGGACTATGTGGCCGAGGTCAAGCGCAACTACGCGGGCATCCGCGAAGCCGCTCGCAACAGCAGCGTGGGCGGCACGCGGCCGCAATCGACCCGGGCCTTCTTCAGCGTCACCCCGGCGCAGCGCCGCGCGCTGCTGGAAGACGCCTGGAAGCAGGGCGGCCTGGCCATGCTCGGCACCTTTGCCGACCTGATGGTCAATGAGGAAGCCAACGAGGAAGTGGCCGAATTCGTGCGCAGCAAGATTCCCGAGATCGTGCGCGACCCTGACACCGCCGAGCGCCTCAAACCCAAGGGATACCCCATCTTCGCGCGCCGGCCCTGCCTGGACTCCAGCTACTACGAAACCTACAACCTGCCCAACGTCCACCTGGTCGATTGCCTCGACGACCCCATCGTCGAAGTCACCGAAAAAGGCGTGCGCACCGAATCCGGCGAGGTGGAGCTCGACGTGCTGATCCTGGCCACCGGCTACGACGGCCTGACCGGCGCCCTGCTGGCCTTCGACGTGGTGGGCCGCGACGGGCGCACCGTGCAGCAGAAATGGAAAGAGGGCCCGCGGTCGATGTTGGGCATCATGATGGAAGGCTTTCCCAACCTCTTCATGACCACCGGCCCCAACGGCCCGGCCGCACTGGCCAACATCATCCGCATCAGCGAACACGACGTGGACTGGATCGCCGCCGCGATGACGCACATGAAAAGCCGTGGCCTGGCAACCATCGAACCCACGCTGGCCGCCGAAGACGACTGGATGGACATCGTCGCCACGCTGGCCAGGCGCTCGCTCATCACCAAGGCCAAAACCTGGTGGGTGGGCACCAACGTGAAAGACAAGCCCTCCGGCCTGACCATGTTCATTGGTGGCTTCCTGGCCTACCGCACCCACGCCGCCGCCGCCACGCAGGACGGCTACGCCCGCTTCAGCTTCGGCCCCGCCAAGACGGCAGCCCGCCCGCCCGAGGCGCGGGAAGCGGATTCACTGGCGAGTGCATGATTTGTAGAAATCTCTACAAATATGTAGTGATGTTAACAAAACAGCTGGAAAAACGGGGCTGATAGGCATTTTGGCCCCGTTTTTTGTGTTTCGGCCAATTGTCCCTTGAAGGCGGACGGTTGACCATGTGCTGACTGGCCTCCCGAGCTTAGGGGCACTTCTGCGGGCGTGAGCGGGCGCAATCAGGTTTTCCGCTACAGCCGCTCGACTTCGGCGTGGAAGGCCGGGGTCAGGTCTGCGATCAGGGACTCGATGTCGCGCACCTGATGTTGAACCGTCAGCACCGCGATGCCTTGCGGCACGAGGTCGTAGATTGCGAAATGCTGCTCGATCTGGAAGACTTCACGCCCCCCGGGCAGCGCGCCAGGGCGCGGGCCGCTCTGGCTGAGGTGCTGGCCGGCTGGCGGGCCGCCGGGGCGGTGACGGCGGTGCGCATCAACCCGCTGGACGCCGAGGGTCCGCAGGATCTGGAGGCGGCGCTGGCGGCGGGCGCGCAGGTGATCGCCTACCCCATGGCGGCCTTGCCCGAGCAGATGCAGGCGCTGGACGCCGCCGTGACCGCCTGGGAGGCGCGCCAGCGCCTGCCGGCGGGGCTCGTCACGCTGCTGCCGGTGTGCGAAACCGCGCTCGGGGTGGTGAACGTGCGGGCCCTGGCCGCCGCCAGCCCACGCGTGCGGGCAGCTTTGCTCGGCACCGAGGACCTGGCCAACGACCTGTGCGCCGAACGCACCCCGCAGGCGCTGGAACTGGCCGCCGCGCGGGGGCGCTTCATTCTGGACTGCCGCGCCGCGGGCATCGAGCCGATCGATGCACCCTACACCTACGGCGACACCGAAGGCGCGGTGCGTGAAGCCATGGCCGCGCGTGGCCTGGGCTACCGCAGCAAGGCCCTGGTGCGGCCGGAGCACGCGCGGGCGCTGAACCAGAGCCCGACCCCGGACGCCGAGGCCCTGCGGCGCGCCCGGGCGCAGGTGCGCGCCTTCGAGGCCGCGCGGGCCCGGGGCGAGGAGCGCGCGCTGCTCGATGGCCTGTGGATCGAGGTGCCGACCTACCGCAACGCCACCCGCCTGCTGGCCCGGGCCGAGCGCCTGGCTGCCAGGGCGTAGCGCGGCGAACATTGCCATCGCCTGGTTCGATTCGACTATTAAACTGATAGCTGCCCGTGGTCATTTTCATTAGCCTTCCGGCTTGTTTGACCATCAAAAATCACCTTGCGATCGCCCTTTGAGAGGTGGTCCGAGCGAGTTTTGTAGATTCGTCTACAAATATTCGCAAGCTCTCGCTCAAGGCCGGGGCTGGCGGCTCAGCCCGGGCCTCCTCCGTCCAACGGCGGTTTCTAGCTTGAACCAGGATCGATTGCGCCGCCGCTGCATCACTGCAAGATCGCGCCATCCGCCAGCAGCGCATCGCGCAGCGCGGCCGTATCCACCTGGCGCATCCGCGGCGCCGCGTCTTGACGGCAGGCCATCGCCGCCGCCGTGCCGGCGGCCTGGCCGACGGCCATGGAGATCGTCATCACGCGCACCGCGGCCAGGGCTTCGTGGGTGGCCGACAGGCCGCGCCCGGCCACCAGGGCGTTGTCCAGCGCTGCGGGGATCAGGCTGCGGTAGGGGATGGCGTAGGCGTGGTCGTCGCCCAGCGCGCGGTATTCCAGCTCGCCTCCGGCGGCGGGGTGGATGTCGATGGGGTAGGCGCCGGCGGCGATGGCGTCGGCAAACCGCGGCGGGTGCAGCAACTCGTCGGCGGTGAGCACATGGTCGCCCTGCACGCGGCGGGTTTCGCGGATGCCGATCTGCGTGCCGAAGGCGCGCAGGCGGCCTTGTTCGCAACCCGGTACCTGCTCGCGCAGAAAGCGCGCGGCGCGCCAGGCCTGCTGGCGGCCTTCCATCTCGGCGCGGCCCAGGGCCAGCGCGTCGGGGGCGTCCACCGCCGGGCGGCTGATGTTGAACCAGGCGTCGGCGGAGGAGGGGTTCACCACGGTCGGCCAGGCGGACGGTCGCCCGGCGGCCGGCGAGACCGAGGTCGCCACGCTGGCCGTGCCCGAGACGGAGTCCGACGACGAGTTCGGCGGCAGC
>DAIOSZ010000109.1:11003-12482 GCA_036752305.1 Burkholderiaceae bacterium | reverse complement strand
CCGCAGGTGATGACCAGCAACCCCGAGCTGTTCTGGGGCCTGATCGCCTCGATGTGGATCGGCAACGCCATGCTGGTGATCCTGAACCTGCCGCTGATCGGCATCTGGATCAAGCTGCTCACGGTGCCCTACCGCTGGCTGTTCCCGGCCATCGTGCTGTTCTGTGCCATTGGCGTGTATTCGACCAACAACAACACCTTCGACATCTGGATGGTGGCGATCTTTGGCGTGGTCGGTTATCTCTTCATCAAGCTCGGCGTCGAGCCCGCCCCCTTGCTGCTGGGCTTCATCCTTGGGCCGATGATGGAGGAAAACCTGCGCCGGGCGCTGCTGCTCTCGCGGGGCGACTGGTCCGTCTTCGTCACGCGGCCGCTGTCGGCTGGCCTGCTGCTGGCGGCCGTGGCGCTGCTGGTGGTCGTGCTGATGCCGGCGATCAAGAACAAGCGCGAGGAAGCGTTCGTCGAAGACTGATCGCCGGAAGGTGAACGCCGGGCGGTCTGGTCCGCCTCGGCTTCGGCAAACCCCGCCTCGCGCGGGGTTTGTCGTTTTCAGGTGTCGCCACCGGGCGCGCGCGACGCCGACTCCAGTTGCGCGATCATCCGGCGCGCCTCGTCGCCCTCGGGAATCGGCCGCCCGCTGTCGCGCCAGGCCACGGCCGCCTTGAACCCTTCGGCTTGCGCGTAGCGGCGAAACCACAGTCCTTCGGGGTTGTGGCGGGTGATGCCATCCATCAGCGTGGCCAACTGCTGCGTCTGCTCCAGGCCCATGTTCAACATCACCTGGTTGACCACCATCTTGTGCATCGCCAGATGGCTGCTCGGCACGCCCGCCACGCGCTCGGCCAGGGCCTGCACGGCGTCGTCCAGTCCGGCGGCAGGCACCGCCAGCGTCGCCAGGCCCCAATCCGCGGCTTGCGCGCCCGTGATCGTGTCGCCGGTGAACATCATCTGCTTGGCGCGCATCGGTCCCAGGCGAAAGGTCCACATCGCCGGCGTGGGGCAGCCCCACACGCGCGTGGGCATGTAGCCGATGCGCGCGTCCTCGGCCATCACCAGCAGGTCGCAGCACAGCGCGATGTCGCTGCCCCCCGCCACGGCGGCGCCGTGCACCTTGGCGATCGTCGGCTTGGCGCTGCGCCACAGGCTCATGAAGTCCTCCGTGTTGCGCTTCATGTAGGCGTAGTCGTCCATCGGATCCCAGGGGTGGCGCTCCTGCTGGCACGGATGATCCAGCTTGCCCTCGCCAAACTGCCGCAGGTCGTAGCCGCCGCAAAAGCCCTTGCCGGCGCCTTCGACCACGATCACATGCACGCCGCGCTCGGCATTTGCCCACTCGACGGCGGCGCGGATCTCATCCTCGGCGCGGTGGATCACCTGCGCCGCCTCAATGACTTCGGCGATGCGTGCAGCCGGGACCGAGACAACGCCGTCGCCGTCGCCCCGCAAATAATCACCCGCCGCGACCCGGACGCCGCCAATG
>DAIOSZ010000109.1:0-10993 GCA_036752305.1 Burkholderiaceae bacterium | reverse complement strand
GACGCCGCACGTCCTGCGCCACAGCTTCGCCACCCACCTGCTGGACGGCGGCGCGGATCTCGCCAGGCATGGCCTCGTTGATCGCGTTGTAGTGCTCCGGCCGCTCCAGGCGCAGGCGCGCGATGCGCGGGTTGGTGGTATCCGGTTCGATCGACAGCGTGGAAAAGCGTGGCATGGCAAGCTCCTGAGGGCTGATATGGGCAGGGGAAAGGATAGCGGCGCGCGGCCGGATTGGAGCGCGCTCTCCAACCTGGCGGGCTTCCCGCGGGCCACAATGTCGCGGATGAGCGATGCCACAGCCTCCGCCGCCGCGCTGCCCAGCCATCTGGCGCGCGCCGCCCTGCACAACGAGGTGCACGCCCGGCCGCCCGAGCCCATCGAGGCGCCGGTCGCGATCTCCTACCTGCTGATGGTCACCGAGCCCGCCGCGCGCACCGCCAGCCGCGAGCATCTGGCGCAACTGCTCAAGGATCACCATTTGCCCGAGGCCGGCGAGGGCGCCACGCACCTGCGGGCCGACCTCGGGCGCTTTCGGCTGCGCTGGGAGCGGCACACCGAATTCGTTTCCTGGACCTTCATCCGCCCCTTGAGCGAGGCCGATCTGGCCCGCGTGGGCGGCGACGGCCCGCCCACGGCGTTGGCGCTGGTGCCGCAGCCCTGGCTGGCCGGCCTGCCCGGCGAGCAACTGGCCGGCGTGCACCTGTGGGCCGTGCCGCGCGAGACGCTGTCGGCGCGCCCGGCACGGGGATCATCGGCCGAAGCCCCGGGCTTGGCGCTGGCTCGTCAATTGCTTCGCGAAGACCAGCTGACCGGCTCTGCCGTCATCAGCGGCAGTTCGCAGCTCTACACCGATTTCGCGCTGCATGCCGACGGCTTTTCGCGCATGCTGGTGCTCACTGGCGAGAGCGCGCCGCGCGGCCTGGTCACGCCGCGCCGGCTGGGGCGGCTGGTGCAGCGCCTGCTGGAGATCGAAACCTACCGCATGGCCGCTCTGCTGGGTCTGCCGCTGGCGCGCGAGAGCGCCGCCATGCTGGCGCGCGGCGAGGCCGAGCTGGCCGAACTGGCCGGCCGCATCAGCGCCGCGCGCACCGAGGAGGAGCCCGAGCTGCTGGACCGCCTGACGCGCCTGGCCGGCAGCGTGGAGAGTCACTACGCCGCCACGCACTCGCGCTTTTCGGCCAGCCGCGCCTACTTTGCCCTCGTCTCGCGCCGTGTCGATGAACTGGCCGAGACGCGGCTGGAAGGCATGCAGACCGTCAAATCCTTCCTCGACCGGCGCCTGGCGCCCGCGATGAGCACCTGCGCCTCGGCCGACCGGCGCCAGCAAAGCCTCTCGCAGCGCATCTCGCGCATCAGCCATCTGCTGCGCACCCGCGTGGAAATCGAGCAGCAGCAGGTCACGCAGGCGCTGCTGGCGGCGATGAACGCCCGGCAGGACCTGCAGCTCAAACTGCAAAGCACGGTGGAAGGCCTGTCGGTGGCGGCCATCACCTACTACATCGCGGGCTTGATCGGCTATCTGGCCAAGGGCGCGCAAAAGCTCGGCTGGCCGCTCAACCCGGAATTGAGCACCGCCGTGGCCATTCCCTTCATCGCCGTCGGCGTCTGGTGGTCGCTGCGCCGCCTGCATCAGACGTTGGCGGGGCGGCATGTTGCATGACGGATGATGGGCGGCGAATTTGCTACTAATAATGTAGTAAAAAAGTATAGCTGGCAGTGGTCGTTTTATTTGATGTTCTGGCCGATAGATATCTTGGAAATTGGCCATTTTTATTGAAAATCAGCCGCTGAGCGTGGCGTGAAACAAAAAATGCCCTTTTCGGGCATTTTTTGTTGGATGTTTGAGCATCCTGGGTCTGTGGATCAACCACGGGCAGCTACTGATTCAATAGCGCATCAAAAGGCGTCCAGCACCGCGCCGCGGCTGGCGCTGGCGGCGTTGAAGGCGAATTTGGCCAGCACGCCGCGTGTGTAGCGCGGCGCGGGCGTCTTCCAGCCGGCCTTGCGCGCCGCCAGTTCCGCCTCGCTCACGTTCAGCTCCAGCAGCAGCCGGTGCGCGTCGATCGTGATCGAATCGTTTTCCCGGATGAAGGCAATGTTGCCGCCCGCCGCCGCCTCGGGCGCGACATGGCCGACCACCATGCCCCAGGTGCCGCCGGAAAAGCGCCCGTCGGTGATCAGGCCCACGCTTTCGCCCAGGCCGGCGCCGATCAGCGCGCCGGTGGGCGCCAGCATTTCAGGCATGCCGGGGCCGCCCTTGGGGCCCAGGTAGCGCAGCACCATCACGTCGCCGGCCTTGATCTTGCCGTCCAGGATGGCCTGCAAGGCCGACTGCTCGTCGTCGAACACGCGCGCCGGGCCGGTGATCACCGGGTTCTTCAGGCCGGTGATCTTGGCCACGCTGCCCTCGGGGCTCAGATTGCCCTTGAGGATGGCCAGGTGGCCTTGGGCATACATGGGATTGCCGATCGGGCGGATCACGTCCTGATCGGCGCGGGGCGCGTCGGGCACATCCTTGAGCACCTCGGCGATGGTCTGGCCGGAGATCGTCAGGCAGTCACCGTGCAGCAGGCCGGCGTTGAGCAAAATCTTCATCACCTGCGGAATGCCGCCTGCCTGGTGCAGATCGACCGCGAGGTACTTGCCGCTGGGCTTGAGGTCGCACAGCACCGGCACTTTCTTGCGGATGCGCTCGAAGTCGTCGATGCTCCACTCCACGCCGGCCGCGTGCGCAATGGCCAGGAAGTGCAGCACCGCGTTGGTCGAGCCGCCGGTGGCCATGATCACCGCCACCGCGTTTTCGATGGCCTTGCGCGTGACGATGTCGCGCGGCTTGATGTCCCGCTTGATCGCCTCGATCAGCACCCGCGCCGACTCCTTGGCCGAGTTCTGCTTCTCGTCGTGCGGGTTGGCCATGGTGCTGGAATAGGGCAGGCTGATGCCCAGCGCCTCGAACGCGCTGCTCATGGTGTTGGCGGTGTACATGCCGCCACAGGAGCCGGTGCCGGGAATGGCGTTCTGCTCGATGGCCTTGAGATCCTCGTCGCTGAGCTTGCCGGCCGCGTTCTGGCCCACGGCCTCGAACACGCTGACGATGTTCAGGTCCTCGCCCTTCCACTTGCCCGGCAGGATGGTGCCGCCATACACGTAGATGGCCGGCACGTTGGCGCGCAGCATGCCCATCAGGCCGCCGGGCATGTTCTTGTCGCAGCCGCCGATCACGACCACGCCGTCCATCCACTGGCCCTGCACGCAGGTTTCGATGCAATCGGCGATCACCTCGCGCGAGACCAGGCTGTACTTCATGCCCTCGGTGCCCATCGCCATGCCGTCCGAGATGGTCGGCGTGCCAAACACCTGCGCGTTGCCGCCGGCTTCCTCGATCCCGGCAATCGCCGCGTCGGCGAGCTTTTGCAGGCCGCTGTTGCACGGCGTGATCGTGCTGTGGCCGTTGGCCACGCCGACCATGGGCTTGGAAAAGTCGCCCTCGCGGTAGCCCATGGCGTAGTACATGGAGCGGTTGGGCGCGCGGCTCTTGCCCTGCGTGATGTGGGCGCTGCGGGCGTTGGCGGGGTGAATGGGGATGGTTTTGCTGGTCATGGTGTGAATGAGGCTTAAGCGGCCATTCTACGAAGGGCGCCCCAAGCCGGGGCGGCGGGCCGCCCTCGCGCCACACGGGCACAATCCGCGCCATGCTGATCCACCCCGACATCGACCCCATCGCGCTGCGCCTGGGCCCGCTGGCCGTGCACTGGTACGGCGTGACCTACCTGGTCGCGTTCGGGCTGTTCTACGCGCTGGCGCGCGCGCGCCTGAAGCACGAGCCCTACGCCAGCAGCGGGCACTGGAGCGCCCGCGACGTGGAGGACCTGCTGTTCTGGGGCATCGTCGGCGTGATCGTCGGCGGGCGCGTGGGTTACTGCCTGTTCTACAAGCCGCTGTACTACCTGGGGCATCCGCTGGAGATTTTTGCCATCTGGCAAGGCGGCATGAGCTTCCACGGCGGCATGCTGGGCGTGATCGCGGCGATGGTGCTCTACGCCCGCAAGCGCGGCCTGCCCTGGCTGGAGGTGACGGACTTCATCGCGCCCTGCGTGCCCACCGGGCTGGCGGCCGGGCGCGTGGGCAATTTCATCAACGGCGAGCTGTGGGGCCGCCTGGCCGATCCCGCGCTGCCCTGGGCCATGGTGTTCCGCGGCGCGGGGCCGCTGCCGCGCCATCCCTCGCAGGTCTACCAGTTTTTGATGGAAGGGCTGCTGCTGTTCGTGCTGCTGTGGCTGTACGCGCGCCGCCCGCGCGCGCTGGGGCAGGTCTCGGGCGCCTTCCTGGTCGGCTACGGCGTGCTGCGCTTTACGGCCGAGTTCTTTCGCGAACCGGACGCGCACCTGGGCCTGCTCTCGCTGGGCATGAGCATGGGGCAATGGCTGTGCGTGCCCATGGTCCTGGCTGGGGCTATGCTGTGGTGGTGGGCCGGCCGCCGGGCGGCGGCGGTCCAGTGAGCCCATTCAACGGACTTCAAAAATCGTAGCTGTCCGTGGATGATTTGTATGAGGTTCAGGCCAAAATGTCTCTTGAAAATGGGCCTGAACCGGTGCTTTTAAAGACGGTTTCATTGATTTTTGTAGATATCGTAACAACTATGTAGAATATTCTACAAAATTTGCATCCAAAACACCTGTTTTTATCGATCATTCAGGCCAAAAACCAACTGAATACGTCCACGAGCAGCTACTCTATTCATAGCAATCATGAGCACCCGCAACCGCAACCTTTTCGCCGCGCTGCAAGCCGCGTTCCCCGCCGATCGGGACAGCCTCGCCGTGGAGGCCGAGTCGCCCTCCGGCGAGGTGCTGGCCTACAGCTGGCGCGACCTGGACCAGGCCAGCGCGCGCATCGCCAACCTGCTCGATTCGCTGCAACTCACGCCGGGCGCGCGCGTGGCCGTGCAGGTGGAAAAATCGGTCGAGGCGATGTGCCTGTACCTGGCCACGCTGCGCGCGGGCTATGTGTTCCTGCCGCTCAACACGGCCTACCAGAAGGGCGAGATCGAGTATTTCGTCGGCAACGCCGAACCCGAGGTGGTGGTCTGCACGCCGGGCAACTTTGGCTGGGTCAGCCCGATTGCTTTCCGCTCGGGCTGCAAGAGCGTGTTCACGCTGGGCGAAAACCGCGACGGCAGCCTGCTCGAACGCGCCTTGCCCTTTGGCGGCGCGCACCGCGTGGCCGAGCGCGGTGACGACGACCTGGCCGCCATCCTCTACACCAGCGGCACGACCGGGCGCAGCAAGGGCGCCATGCTCACGCACGGCAACCTGCGCTCCAACGCCGAGATGCTCAAGGACTACTGGGGTTGGCGCCCCGGTGACGTGCTGATCCACGCGCTGCCGATCTTCCACGTGCACGGCCTGTTCGTCGCCATCCACGGCGCGCTGATCAACGGCAGCGCCATGCTGTGGATGAGCAAGTTCGACCCCAAGGGCGCGATCCGCCGCTTTGCCCGCGCCACCGTCTTCATGGGCGTGCCCACGCTCTACGTGCGCATGCTGGCCGAACCCGCTCTCACGCGCGAGGCGGCGGCGCCCATGCGTCTGTTCATCAGCGGCTCGGCGCCGCTGCTGGTGGAAACGTTCCGCGACTGGCGCGAGCGCACCGGCCAGACCATCCTGGAGCGCTACGGCATGAGCGAGACCATCATGCTCACCTCCAACCCCTACGGCCCGGACGCGCGCTACGACGGCCAGGCCGAGCGGCGCGGCGGCACGGTCGGCTTTCCGCTGCCCGGCGTGGGCCTGCGGGTGGTGGACGAGGCGGGCCAAGCCGTGCCGTCGGGCGAGATCGGCGGCATCCAGGTGCGCGGGCCGAACGTTTTCAAGGGCTATTGGCGCATGCCGGAGAAAACGGCCGAGGAGTTCACCGCCGACGGCTGGTTCAAGACCGGCGACGTGGGCCTGCAGGGCGCCGACGGCTACGTGACCATCGTCGGGCGCAGCAAGGACCTGATCATCAGCGGCGGCTACAACGTCTACCCGGCCGAGATCGAAAGCGTGCTCAACGACCTGCCCGGCGTGGCCGAATCCGCCGTGGTGGGCGTGCCGCATCCGGATTTTGGCGAGGTGGGGGTTGCGGTGGTCATCGCGAAGCCGGGCGCCGCGCTGGTGCCCGAGGCGCTGATTGCCGCGCTCAAGGCGCAACTGGCGAACTTCAAGATTCCCAAGCGCTGCGAGGTGGTCAGCGAACTGCCCCGCAACACGATGGGCAAGGTGCAGAAGAACCTGCTGCGCGAAACCTACCAGAACAGCTTCAAGGCGTAGCGGAGCGCCGTCCGCCCGCCCAGGCCCGCCTCGCGCGCACGCGCGCCGCGGGCGGTCCGCCTCAGCGCAGCACCAGGACCGGCGTGCTGGAGTGCGTCAGCACATGCTGCGTCTCGCTGCCCAGCAGCAGGCGGCGCAGGCCGCGGCGGCCGTGCGAGGCCATCACGATCAGGTCGCAGCCCTTGTCCTTGGCGACGTTGATGATGGCTTCGCCGACCAGATCCGAGCGCTGCGTAACCGGCTCGACCTTGACGCCACGCGCCGCCGCCTGCACCCGCACGCTGTCCACCACCGCCAGCGCTTCCTTGGACCAGCGGGCCTCGGTTTCCTCGACCTCCTCGGCCGCCACGGGCAGCGAGCCCTCGAAGTAGCTCTGCGGGTAATGCGGCACCACCTTCAGCGCCACCACTTCGCCACCCGTCAAGGCGGCCAGGCTGATGGCATGGCTCACGGCGTTGTTGGACAGTTCGCTGCCGTCGGTGGCGACCAGGATGCGCTTGTACATAGAAGCTCCTTTTTTGATAGACAGCCTTCATCGTAGAGCATTGCCGCCGCGCCGGCACTCCGGGGAACCCCGCCAGCGGGTAATGACTGACCGGTTCTTGATGGAAATCAAG
Organism: Burkholderiaceae bacterium; assembly: GCA_036752305.1. GTDB lineage: Bacteria > Pseudomonadota > Gammaproteobacteria > Burkholderiales > Burkholderiaceae_C > DAIOSZ01. The sequence continues at coordinate 4,065 of DAIOSZ010000109.1, read as the reverse complement.
CTATAACCGGGTCTGCTCGCCTACGCTCGCGCTCCGATGACTCAACCTGCCGCCGTCCGCCTGCCCGTGCCCCTGCCCGGCGCCTGTGCGCCCGAAGGCGTGGCTGCGGGCGTGGCGCTGCTGGACGACCCGGCGCAATGGGGCGGATTTGGCCGGGCCCTGGACAGCGGGGCCTGGGAGTCGCATGTCGTCATCGACGGCATGCACTGCGCGGCCTGCGCGCTCAACATCGAGGATGCGCTTGCCCGCGTGGACGGCGTGCGCGCCGCCGAGGTAAGCAGCGCCAACCGCCGCGCCCGCGTCGTCTGGGACAGTGCGGTGGCGCAACCCTCGGACTGGATCGGCGCCATCGCCCGCGCCGGCTACCGGGCCGTGCCGGCGCGCGACGCCTACCTGCGCGCAGCGCGCCTGCGCGAGCGCCGCCGCGCGCTGTGGCGCTGGCTGGTCGCAACGCTGTGCATGATGCAGGTCATGATGTATGCCACGCCGGCCTATGTGGCCGGGCCTGGCGACATGACGCCCGACATGGAGCAGTTGCTGCGCTGGGCTTCCTGGGTGCTCACGCTGCCGGTGATCCTGTTTTCCTGCGGGCCGTTCTTCTCCAACGCCTGGCGCGACCTGCGCCAGCGCCGCGTGAGCATGGACCTGCCGGTGGCGCTGGGCATTCTCATCACGTTCGCGGTCAGCACGGCTGGCACCTTCGAGCCCAACGGCCCGTTCGGCCACGAGGTCTATTTCGACTCGCTCACCATGTTCGTCTTCTTCCTGCTCGGCGGGCGCTGGCTCGAACTGCGGCTGCAGGACAGGACCGCCGGCGCGCTGGACGCGCTGATGAACCAGTTGCCCGAGAGCGTGGAGCGCCGCCGCGCCGACGGTGGCGTGGAAACCGTGGGCCTGGCGCAACTGCGGGCGGGCGATCAGGTGCAGGTGCTGCCCGGGCAGGCGTTTCCCGGTGACGGCACCGTGATCGAGGGATCGACCGAGGCCGACGAGGCGCTGCTCACCGGCGAATCGCGGCCGGTTCCGCGCCCGCTGGGCGCCCAGGTGGTGGCGGGCAGCTTCAACCTCGCCTCGCCGGTGTGGGTGAGCCTCGCGCGCGTGGGCGAAGGCACGCGCTACGCCGAAATCGTCGCCCTGATGGAGAGCGCGGCGACTTCCCGCCCCTCGATCGCGGCGCTTGCCGACCGGGTGGCGCGCCCCTTCCTGGTGGCGGTGCTGGTGGCCGCGGCCTTGGCCGGGGCGTATTGGTGGCCGAGCTACCCGGCGCGCGCGCTGATGGTGGCCGTGGCGGTGCTGATCGTCACCTGCCCCTGCGCGCTGTCGCTGGCCACGCCCGCGGCCTTGCTGGCGGCCGCCGGCAATCTGGCGCGCGGCGGCGTGCTGCCTCGGCACCTGGATGCGCTGGAGCGGCTGGCGCGGGTCGATACCGTCGTGTTCGACAAGACCGGTACGCTGACCGAGGATAGGCTCACGCTGACCAGAACAGTTCTGCGCGAGGGCGCGGCGCTGAGCGAGGACCAGGCGCTGGCACTGGCGGCAGCGCTGGCGCGGCGCTCGCTGCATCCGGTCTCGCGCGCGCTGGTGAACGAGGCGCTCGCGCGCGCTCTCGGGCTGGCCGAGGCTGGCGCGACGCGCGAGCTGGCGGGGCAGGGCATTGAGGCGGTGCTGGACGGCGGCCGTGCGCTGCGCCTGGGGTCGCCGGCGTTCTGTGGGGCGCTGGATCAGGCCGGATCGGACGCTCTGGTGGTCTGCCTGGCCGATGGCGAGGGCTGGCTGGCCGTGTTCCATTTGCGCGAGGCGCTGCGGCCCGATGCGGCGCAGGCGGTTGCCGCCTTGCGGGCGCAGGGCGTCCAGGTGCGCCTGCTGTCCGGCGATGCCGGCGCGGCGGTGGAGCGCGTGGCGCGGGAGCTGGGCATCGCCCACTGGCGCGCCGGCTGCACCCCGGCGGACAAGTTGGAGGCCATCCGCGCGCTGCAAGCCCAGGGCCACGTGGTGGCGATGGCGGGAGACGGCATCAACGATGCGCCCGTGCTGGCCGGCGCCGACCTGTCGTTCGCCATGGGCCATGGCGCGCCGCTGGCGCGGGCCAGGGCCGACATCGTCAGCTTGTCGTCCCGCGTGGGCGGCGTGGCCGATGCGCTGGCGCTGGCGCGCCGCGCGATGCAGGTGGTGCGGCAGAACCTGTGGTGGGCGGTGGCCTACAACGCGGTCAGCGTGCCGCTGGCCGTGGTGGGCTGGATGCCCGCGTGGCTGGCCGGCATCGGCATGGCGGCCAGTTCGCTGCTGGTGGTGAGCAATGCGCTGCGGCTGTCGCGGCGCACCGCGAGCCCGGCGGCGGGGAGCCATTGAGCGATGGACATCCTGTATCTGCTGATCCCGCTGTCGGTGGTGCTGGTGTTTCTGATTCTGGGGGCCTTGTGGTGGGCGATCCACCGCGGGCAGTTCGAGGATGTTGAGCGGGAGGGAACGCGTATCCTGAACGACGATTGACATTGGTCAACCGCGCGTGCGGGCTTACGGCGCACACTCCCCGTCGAGAATTTTAAAGAGGTGGTTGTTTATGAAATTTCCCAACATGCAGTCCACTGTCTACAGCGACCGCGTTGTCAGACAGTTTGCCATCATGGCGGTGGTTTGGGGCGTGGTCGGGATGCTGGTCGGCGTGATCATCGCCGCCCAGCTCACCTGGCCTGAACTGAACTTCGGCATTCCCTGGCTGACCTACGGGCGCTTGCGGCCCTTGCACACCAACGCGGTGATTTTTGCGTTTGGTGGCTGTGCGCTGTTCGCCACTTCGTACTACGTGGTGCAGCGCACTTGTCAGGTGCGGCTGTTCTCCGACAAGCTGGCGGCCTTCACGTTCTGGGGCTGGCAACTGGTCATTTTGCTGGCGGCCATCACCCTGCCGCTGGGCTATACCTCCGGCAAGGAATACGCCGAGCTGGAATGGCCCATCGACATCCTGATCACGCTGGTCTGGGTAGCCTACGCGGTGGTGTTTTTCGGCACCGTGGGCACGCGCAAGGTGCGTCACATCTACGTGGCCAACTGGTTCTACGGCGGCTTCATCCTCGCGGTGGCGCTGCTGCACCTCGTGAACAGCGCCGCCATTCCGGCCGGCCTGCTCAAGAGCTATTCCGCCTACGCGGGCGTGCAGGACGCCATGGTGCAGTGGTGGTACGGCCACAACGCGGTGGGCTTCTTCCTGACCGCCGGCTTCCTGGGCATGATGTACTACTTCATTCCCAAGCAGGCCGAGCGTCCGGTCTACTCGTATCGCCTGTCCATCGTCCACTTCTGGGCGCTGATCTTCACCTACATGTGGGCGGGCCCGCACCATCTGCACTACACGGCGCTGCCCGACTGGGCGCAATCGGTCGGCATGGTGTTTTCGCTGATCCTGCTGGCGCCAAGCTGGGGCGGGATGATCAACGGCATCATGACGCTCTCGGGCGCCTGGCACAAACTGCGTGACGATCCGATCCTGCGTTTCTTGATCGTGTCGCTGTCGTTCTACGGCATGTCCACCTTCGAAGGTCCGATGATGTCGATCAAGACGGTCAACGCGCTGTCGCACTACACCGACTGGACCGTGGGCCACGTGCACTCTGGCGCGCTCGGCTGGGTGGGCCTTATTTCGATGGGCTCGCTCTACTACCTGGTGCCGCGCCTGTTCGGTCAGAAGCAGATGTACAGCACCCGTGCCATTGAGGTGCACTTCTGGGTGGCGACCATCGGCATCGTGATCTACATCGCCGCGATGTGGATTGCCGGGGTCATGCAAGGCCTGATGTGGCGCGCCGTCAACGCCGATGGCACGCTGACCTACACCTTCGTCGAGTCCGTCAAGGCGACCTTCCCGTTCTACGTCCTGCGTCTGCTGGGCGGCCTGCTGTACCTCGGCGGCATGGTGATCATGCTGTGGAACGTGCTCAAGACCGCAACCTCCGGTCGCTCGGTGGCCGTCAACATCCCCGCGCCGGCCCACGTCTGAGCCAGCCTCTAGGAGAAAACACACATGGCAATCAAAGTTCGGGCGGCGGTCTCTCCCACGAAAAAATCGAG
>DAIOSZ010000108.1:0-12517 GCA_036752305.1 Burkholderiaceae bacterium | reverse complement strand
CTACGCACCGGCAATGGGACGGGCTCAGCGGATCAGCACCAGGTTGTCGCGGTGCACCATCTCGGGCTCGGCCATGTAGCCCAGCAAGGCATTGATGTCGCTGGACGGCCGGCGGCACAGCAGGCGCGCCTCGGCACTCGAATAATTGGCCAGTCCGCGTGCTACCTCGGCGCCGGCCGTATCGCGAATGGCCACCACGTCGCCGCGCGCGAACGTGCCCTCGACATGCGTCATGCCGATGGGCAGCAGGCTCTTGCCGGCGTCGCGCAGCTTGGCCACCGCGCCTTCATCGATCACCAGCGCCCCGCGCAACTGCAGGTGGTCGGCGATCCACTGCTTGCGCGCCTGCATCTTCTGCGTCGGCGCCACCAGCAGGGTGCCGATGCGTTCGCCGCGCGACAGGCGCAACAGCACGTCCGGCTCGCGGCCCCAGGCGATCACCGTGGAGGCACCGGAGCGCGCCGCGCGCCTGGCCGCCAGGATCTTGGTCAGCATGCCGCCCTTGCCGATGCTGGAGCCAGCGCCGCCGGCCATGCGCTCCAGCGCCGGGTCGCCGGCGCGCGCCTCGTGCACGAACTCGGCCTGCGGGTTGGCACGCGGGTCAGCCGTGTACAGACCCTTCTGGTCGGTCAGGATCACCAGCAGGTCGGCTTCGATCAGGTTGGCCACCAGCGCGCCCAGGGTGTCGTTGTCGCCCACCTTGATCTCGTCGGTGACCACGGTGTCGTTTTCGTTGATGACCGGCAGCACGTGGTATTCGAGCAGGGTCAGCAGGGTTGAACGCGCGTTCAGGTAGCGCTCGCGATCGGCCAGGTCGGCGTGGGTCAGCAGCACCTGGGCGCTGCGCAGGCCCTGCTCGCGCAGCTTGGTTTCGTACATCTGCGCCAGGCCCATCTGGCCGACGGCGGCAGCCGCCTGCAGTTCGTTGACCTCGCTGGGGCGCTGCGCCCAGCCCAGGCGCTTCATGCCCTCGGCAATGGCGCCGCTGGACACCATCACGACCTCGCGCGGCATCTGTGCGTCGCCGGCCAGCAACGCCATCTGGCGACACCATTCGCCGATCGCGACCTCGTCCAGGCCACGGCCCTCGTTGGTCACCAGGCTGGAGCCCACCTTGATGACGATGCGCTGCGCCTGCCGCAGCACTCCGGATACTGTGTTTTGAATCATTTTGGGCTCTGGCGCAGGATCAGCAAGCGCCGGCAGCTATCATTTTTATTGCACACCGCGCGCGTCGTCAAAGCGCGGGTCGTGCGGCTCCTGGGGCGCATCCGCCACCTGCTGCGCGCGCACGAACAGATATGCCGCCTGGATCAGCGGCTCGCAGCCCTCCCGCGTGAGCGCCGAGATCTGGAACACTGGCCCCTTCCAGCGCAGCCGACGCACGAAGTCGCGCCCGCGGGCGTCGCGCTCGGCCTGCGGCACCATGTCCAGCTTGTTCAGCACCAGCCAGCGCGGCTTGGCGTGCAGCGTCTTGTCGTATTTCTTCAGCTCGGCCACGATGGCACGGGCCTGCGCCACCGGGTCCACCCCTTCGTCGAACGGCGCGATGTCGACGATGTGCAGCAGCAGTCGCGTGCGCTGCAAATGACGCAGGAACTGATGGCCCAGGCCGGCGCCTTCGCTGGCGCCCTCGATCAGGCCCGGAATGTCGGCCACCACGAAGCTCTGCTCCGGCCCCACCCGGACCACCCCCAGGTTGGGGTACAGCGTGGTGAACGGATAGTCGGCGATCTTCGGCCGCGCGTTGCTGACGGCGGCAATGAAGGTGGATTTGCCGGCGTTGGGCATGCCCAACAGGCCGACGTCGGCCAGCACCTTCAGCTCCAGCTTCAGGCTGTGCTTCTCGCCCGGCCAGCCGGGGGTCTTCTGGCGCGGCGCGCGGTTGGTGGAACTCTTGAAATGCAGGTTGCCGAAACCACCGTCGCCGCCCTTGGCCACCAGCACCACCTCGCCCGGTTGCAGCAGTTCGTGCAGGACTTCGCCGGTGTCGGCGTCGCTGATGATGGTGCCCACCGGCATCCGCAGCGTGATGTCATCGCCCGCGACGCCGAACATGTCCGAGCCCATGCCGTGCTGGCCGCGCCTGGCCTCGTGCCGGCGCGCGTAACGAAAGTCGATCAGCGTGTTCAGGTTCGGGTCGGCCAGCGCGAACACATGGCCGCCGCGTCCGGGCCACCGAACTCGCGGAATTTTTCGCGCCGGAACGAGGAGCAACCATTGCCGCCATCACCCGCGGCGACTTCGATGTAGGCCTCGTCAACGAATTTCATGGGGCATGTACCAGTAGCTGCGCGTCAAAAACACCAAAGCCCCGCCGTCGGGCGGGGCTTGTGGGCGATGGCGCACGGGAGCGGCGCCTCAGGCGGCGGGCGACACCTGCACGACCTGCCGGTTCAGCGCCCCTTTGGTGGCGAAGGACACCTGGCCGTCCACCAGGGCGAACAGGGTGTGGTCCTTGCCCACGCCCACGTTGGCGCCGGGGTGGAACTTGGTGCCGCGCTGACGCACGATGATGGAGCCGGCGCTCACCGTCTGGCCGCCAAACACCTTCACGCCCAGCATCTTGGGCTTGGAATCGCGCCCGTTTCGCGTGGAGCCGCCGCCTTTTTTCTGTGCCATATCTGTTACTCCTTCGCTTACAGGGCGATGGAGCCGATTTCCAGCTCGGTGTAGCCCTGGCGGTGACCCTGGTGCTTTTGATAGTGCTTGCGACGACGCAGCTTGAAAATGCGCACCTTGTCGTGCTTGCCGTGCGCGACGACCTTGGCCGTCACACTGGCGCCGGAGACGAGCGGTGCGCCAAGCTTCGTGCTGTCGCCGTCAAACACGGCCAACACTTGATCGAGCACCACTTCCTGTCCAACGTCCACGGCGATCTGTTCTACCTTGATTTTTTCGCCGGAAGCAACGCGATACTGCTTGCCACCGGTTTTTATGACCGCGTACATTTTGACCTCTTCAAATACGAGTCTTCCCGTGGCCAATTCCACGAAAAGCCTGCCATTCTAACACGCCTCGACGGCGAAGCGCGAGTCCCTATAATGCGCGCGCCCTGCACCCGCCCAAGCCGATGACCCAATCCCCTTCCGCGACTTCCGCCGCCCTTGCTCTGATCGCAAGCGACATGGCCGCCGTGGACGCGGTGATTGCGCGGCGGCTGGATTCTGGCGTTCCACTGGTAGCAGAGGTTTCACGCTACATCATCGGATCCGGAGGCAAGCGCCTTCGCCCCGCGCTTCTGCTGCTGATGGCCGGGGCGCTGGGCTATCAAGGGGAACAGCGCTACAACCTCGCCGCGGTGGTGGAGTTCATCCACACCGCCACACTGCTGCATGACGACGTGGTGGACGACTCCACATTGCGCCGCGGCCGACCCACCGCCAACCAGGCCTTTGGCAATCCCGCCAGCGTATTGGTCGGGGATTTCCTGTACTCGCGCGCCTTCCAGATGATGGTTGACGCCAATGACATGCGCGTGATGGAAATTCTCTCGGATGCAACCAACGTCATCGCTGAAGGCGAGGTGCTGCAGCTCATGAACATGCATGATGCTGGGCTGACTGTCGAGGCGTATCTGCGCGTCATTCGCTCCAAGACCGCGAAGCTCTTCGAGGCAAGTGCCCGACTGGCCGCGGTGCTGGCCAGGTCCTCCCCGTTGATCGAAGCGGATTGCACCACCTATGGCCAAGCGCTGGGAACGGCGTTTCAGGTCATCGACGACCTGCTCGACTACGATGGTGACGCTCGGGAGATGGGCAAGAATCTGGGAGACGATCTGCGCGAGGGCAAGGTGACGCTGCCATTGATTGCAGCCATGCAGCGCAGCGCGCCGGATGATCGCGCACGCATCGTGCGGGCGGTCGAGCAGGGAGACTTGACCGAACTTCACGTCATTGTGCAGATCGTGCGCGCCACCGGCGCGCTGGATGTCACACGAACTGCCGCTGCCTCTGAAGCCCGGCGCGCAATGGAGGCCGTGCGGAATCTGCCTGCCAATGCGTACACCGAGGCTTTGCTACAATTAGCGGCTCAGTTGTTGGAGCGCCGCTCGTAAACGGGTCATGCGCGCACCACACTCGGGGTGTAGCTTAGCCTGGTAGAGCGCTACGTTCGGGACGTAGAGGCCGGAGGTTCGAATCCTCTCACCCCGACCAACCTCATTTTTCCATCGCTTGTCCTGATGGTCATGTGAATTGACCGTGGACGTTTTCACACTGCACGTGGAAATGGACAGGCGATCTGGGCTCTGGCGTCACAGCCCATGTGGCCCGTAGTACCATCGCCCACACATGGCTACCGGTGATTCCCAGTTCTACGAGGGCGGCGTTGCGCTGCCCGGCATCGCGCGCGCGCTGATCGGCGGCGGTAAATTGGCCCAGAAGGCTGCGGAGGAGATCTACCGCAAATCGCAAGGCCCAGGCGGCTCCTTCTTCAAAGAGCTGATTGCGGCCAACGCGGTTTCATCGGCCGATCTCGCGCATACCATGGCGCAGGCCTATGCAGCGCCGCTGCTGAATCTGGAAGCGGTTGATGTTCAGCGGCTGCCCAAAGGCCTGCTGGACGACAAGCTTTGCGCGGAATACAAGGTCATCCCGCTCGGCAAGCGCGGCATACGCCTGGTAGTGGCAACGGCCGATCCGTCAGATCTCGGCGTTGCCGAAAAGATCAAGTTCGCTACCCAGTGCACGGTCGACTGGGTGATCGTTGAACACGAAAAACTCGCCAAATTGCTGGAAACGCGCGGCAAGAGCACGTCGCAGGCGCTCGATGGCATCGTAAATACTGGTGGTGAGGTCAACTTTGACGACTTCGCTGCGGAAGCCGTCACGGAAGACGCGGAAGAGCAGGCGCCATCAGACGTTGAAGACGCGCCGGTCGTGCGCTTTCTGCAAAAGATGCTGGTTGACGCATTCAACATGCGAGCGTCGGATCTGCACTTCGAGCCCTACGAATTCACCTACCGGGTGCGCTTTCGCATCGACGGAGAACTGCGTGAGATCGCATCGCCGCCGCCAGCGATCAAGGAAAAGCTGGCTTCGCGCATCAAGGTGATCTCCCGCATGGATATCTCGGAAAAGCGCGTTCCGCAAGACGGTCGGATGAAGCTGAAGATCGGCCCTGATCGCGTCATCGATTTCCGCGTCAGCACATTGCCCACACTGTTCGGCGAGAAGATCGTGATCCGTATTCTTGATCCGAGCAGCGCCAAACTGGGCATCGATGCACTGGGCTATGAGCCAGAGGAAAAGGAGCGTCTGCTCAGTGCGATCAGTCGGCCCTACGGCATGATTTTGGTGACCGGCCCGACCGGCTCGGGCAAGACGGTTTCGCTCTACACCTGCTTGAACCTGATGAACAAGCCCGGCGTCAACATCTCCACGGCGGAAGATCCGTCGGAAATCAACCTGCCGGGGGTCAATCAGGTCAACGTCAACGAGAAGGCCGGACTGACCTTCGCGGCCGCGCTCAAGTCGTTTCTGCGTCAGGATCCCGATGTCATCATGGTCGGCGAAATTCGCGATTTGGAGACGGCTGACATTGCCATCAAAGCCGCGCAAACCGGTCACTTGGTGCTGTCGACGCTGCACACCAACGATGCCCCCACCACGCTCACGCGCATGCGCAACATGGGCATCGCGCCTTTCAACATCGCCTCCAGCGTGATTCTCATCACCGCGCAGCGCCTGGCCAGACGTTTGTGCGCGCAGTGCAAGGCTCCAGCCGATGTTCCGGCCGAATCACTGATCGAGGCCGGCTTTGCCGAGGAAGACATCGATGGCACCTGGACGCCCTATCGAGCTGTAGGCTGCGCGGCCTGCAACAATGGCTACAAGGGCCGCGTCGGCATCTATCAGGTCATGCCGATCTCCGAGGACATGCAGCGCATCATCCTTGCCGATGGCAGCGCCATGGACATCGCGGCGCAAGCGCGCGCGGAGGGCGTGCGTTCACTGCGACAATCAGGCTTGCACAAGGTCCGGCTGGGTCATACCTCGCTCGATGAGATCGTGGCGGTCACGAACGAATAGGACGTTTCGCTCCATGGCTACCAAGGCACCCGCACCCACCAAACCGAAAACCTCGCAAGACGGCCTCTACATCTGGGAAGGCAAGGACCGCAACGGCAAGATCGTCAAGGGCGAGATGCGCGCCGGGGGCGAGAATCAGGTGATGGCGTCCCTGCGCCGACAGGGCATCTTGATCACCAAGATCAAAAAGCGGCGCACGCGGGGCGGCAAGAAAATCAAGCCGCGCGATATTGCGATCTTCACGCGTCAGCTGGCGACCATGATGAAAGCTGGCGTGCCCCTTTTGCAGGCCTTCGACATCGTAGGTCGCGGCAATGCAAACCCCAACGTCGCACGCCTGCTCAACGACATCCGAACCGACGTGGAGACCGGAACCTCGCTGTCCGCCGCATTTCGCAAGTTTCCGCTGTATTTCGACAATCTGTATTGCAACCTCGTCGAGGCGGGCGAGCAGGCCGGCATTCTCGACCAGTTGCTCGACCGCCTGGCGGTTTACATGGAAAAGACCGAGGCAATCAAGTCCAAGATCAAATCTGCGCTCATGTATCCCACGGCGGTGATCGTGGTCGCCTTCGTAGTGGTTACCGTGATCATGATCTTCGTGATCCCGGCCTTCAAACAGGTGTTCTCTTCGTTTGGCGCCGATCTGCCCGCGCCCACGCTCTTCGTCATGGGCATGAGTGAATACTTCGTGGCCTATTGGTGGCTCATCTTCGGGGTGATCGGCGGTGGCGGCTACTTTTTCATGCAAGCCTGGAAGCGAAGCCCCAAGGTTCAGGAGTTCATGGACCGCCTGCTGCTCAAGGTGCCGATTTTTGGCACGCTGGTTGACAAGTCCTGCATCGCTCGCTGGACACGTACCTTGTCCACCATGTTCGCAGCCGGCGTACCTCTGGTTGAGGCCCTCGATTCGGTGGGCGGAGCCTCAGGCAACTCGGTGTATCTCAAGGCGACGGAAAAGATTCAGCAGGAGGTCTCAACGGGCACCAGCCTGACCACGGCCATGAACAACGTCAACCTGTTTCCCTCGATGGTGCTGCAGATGTGCGCCATCGGCGAGGAGTCGGGCTCGATCGATCACATGCTGGGAAAGGCGGCCGACTTCTATGAGGGAGAGGTCGATGATGCCGTGGCCGGCCTGTCGAGCCTTATGGAGCCGATCATCATCGTGATTCTCGGCACCATCATCGGCGGTATCGTCGTTTCGATGTATCTGCCGATCTTCAAGCTCGGTCAGGTGGTCTGATGACGGAGGTCTGGCTCGCGGCGGTAGCCGCTGGCGTCTTGGGTTTTCTGCTGGGCAGCTTTCTCAACGTCGTCATCTACCGGCTGCCGAAAATGCTCGAAAGGCAGTGGGCAGAGGAATGCGCCCAGGCATCGACGGGCTCGGCGCCTCCAGTCGATACGGCCCCGGCGTTCAACCTGCTTGTGCCCCGCTCGGCCTGCCGTCAGTGCGGACATCAGATTCGCTGGTATGAAAACATCCCGCTCGTGAGCTATCTCTTCCTGCGTGGCCGCTGCTCGTCCTGTGGCTCACCGATAGGTCTGCGCTATCCCGCCGTGGAGCTTTGCGCGGGGCTGCTCGCCGGCTGGTGCGTCTGGCATTGGGGCGTCACCCCGACCGCCGCGGCCTGGGCGTTTTTTAGCCTGGCGCTATTGACGCTGGCGCTGATCGACTGGGATACCACCTTGCTGCCTGACGACATCACCCTGCCCCTGCTATGGGTGGGCTTGATTGCCGCGGCTCAGCGCTGGATCGCCACACCACTTGAGTCGGCTCTCTGGGGTGCGGTGGTCGGCTACCTATCACTGTGGTCCATCTACTGGCTGTTCAAACTGGCCACCGGCAAAGAGGGTATGGGATACGGTGACTTCAAGCTCTTCGCCGCGCTGGGCGCATGGTTCGGCTGGCAGTCGCTGGTGCCAATGATCCTGCTGGCGTCGGTGATCGGTGCCGTGGTTGGCATCGCGCTCAAGTTCGCCCACCAATTGCGTGAAGGAGGGTACGTGCCCTTCGGCCCCTTTCTAGCGGGAGCGGGCTTTGCTGCGCTGTTTCTCGGTCCGCAGCGCTTGGCGCAGCTGCTCTCTCCTTGAGCGCCAGATCACTTCGTGAAGCGCGCGCTTGACATCGGTTTGACGGGCGGCATTGGCAGCGGCAAGAGTACGGTCGCACGCATGCTGGCAACGCGTGGCTTCGCAATCGTCGATGCGGACGCCATATCGCGCAAGCTGACGCAATCGGGCGGACGTGCCATCGACGCCATCCGCCAAGCCTTCGGCGGTGAATTCATCACAGCCCAAGATGCGCTCGACCGCGACCGCATGCGGCAAGCCATTTTTTCTGACGCTGGCGCCAAGGCACGGCTGGAAGCCATCATTCATCCGCTTATTCAAGTGGTGGTACACGAGCAGGCGCAGGCCGCGCGTTCTGCTGGCGAGGCCCGTGTGCTGTTCGACATCCCGCTGCTGGTGGAGTCGGGCAGCCGTTGGCGCGAACGGCTTGATGCCGTCTGGGTTGTCGATTGCGCCGTCGAAACGCAGGTCGCGCGCGTCATGACACGCAACGGCCTCGCGCGCGAGGCCGTGCTCGACATCGTCGCCGCACAAGCGCCCCGCGCGGTGCGCCTGGCGGCGGCGGACGCGGTGATTCACAACGACGGACTCTCGCTGGAAGAATTGCAAACCGTCGTGGAGACATTGTCCCTGGGGCTCGGGCTATGATCGCCCGTTCATGGAAAGACATGATCGCGTGATCCAGTACGAATATCCCTTCAACGAGCGCATTCGCACCTATCTGCGGCTGGAAAATCTGTTTCGGCGTCTGGGCATGCTGGTCGCCCGCGAGGACGCTCTGGATCATCATTTCGCGCTCATGACCATGTTTGAGATCATGGAGGTGGCCGGGCGGGCTGATCTCAAGTCCGAGGTGCTCAAGGATCTTGAGCGGCAAAAGCAAGCCCTCAATGGTTATCGCGGCAATCCCGCTATTTCCGAGGAAGCCCTCAACCACGCCATCGGTCGCTTGGACGGGTGCTTCTCGGCGCTTAACCAGCAAACCGGAAAAGCTGGTCAGTGCCTTACCGAAAACGAATGGCTGATGACCATTCGCGCCCGCGCGTCCATCCCCGGCGGCACTTGCGAATTCGACCTTCCGGGCTACTTCGCCTGGCAGCACGAAAGCCCCGCTTCGCGGCGCGCGGACCTGGAGCGGTGGGCCGGCAGTTTCGCTCCGCTGGCTGAATCGCTTTACATATTGCTGGCCATGTTGCGCGATGCCGGTACCGCGCAAAAAGCGATCGCCATAGGCGGCAAGTTCCAACAAAACCTACCCCAAGCACGCACGTTCCACCTCATGCGCCTGCGCGTGGGACGCGAACATGCCGCGATACCTGAAATCAGCGGCAGTCGCCTGCTCGTGTCGGTTCGCTTCCTCCGGCACGAGACCGAGTCCCACCTCGTCCCCGTGACCGACGATGTGCCCTTTGAGATCACGCTGTGTGGGTAAACGGGTGAGATCTGGGGTATGACGGGCAACAGGCCTCGCCTCGTGCGGTGTCCGACCTGCGGCGGTGACAGCATCTTCGCACCCTCGAATCCGCACCGTCCGTTTTGCAGCCAGCGCTGCCGTCAAATCGATCTCGGCCAATGGTCAGACGAAAGCTTTCGCCTACCCGGCACACCCGCGTTCGACCCGCTGGCCGATCAAGTGACTGAGCCCGATATCTCGTCGCGATCGCGCAATTGATCAGGTGCTCAGCGCTCGGGGCGTTTGGCGATTCCCATGATCTTGGCCAATATCCCCAGCATCACCTCGTCGGCTCCGCCGCCAATCGAAGCCAGCCGTCCGTCGCGGTACATCCGGGACACCTTGTTCTCCCAGGTGAAGCCCATGCCGCCCCAGAACTGCAAGCAGGTGTCCGGCACCTGACGGTTCAGCCGGCCCGCCTTGAGTTTGGCCATGCTCGCCAATTCCAGCACATCCTCGCCCGCCACGTAACGCTCACAGGCCTGATAGGTGAGCGCGCGCAACGCTTCCACCTCGGTCTTGAGTTCGGCCAGTTTGAACTGAACCCATTGCTGATCAGCCAACGCCGCCCCGAACAACTTGCGCTCCTGCGCCCACTCAATCGTCCAGCCGATGCAATTCGTCAGGCTCTCCAGCGAGCTTGCCGCCGCCCACAGCCGCTCTTCCTGGAACTGCTGCATCTGGTAAATGAAGCCTTGGCCCTCGGCCCCGATGCGGTTGCGCTTGGGCACGCGCACCTCATCAAAGTAGATCAACCCAGTATCCGACGCGTTCATACCGATCTTCTTGATCTTCTGGGCAACTTCGATTCCCCGCCTCAGTTGGCCGTTTTCCCGCATCGGCACCATCACAAGACTCTTGTTCTTGTGCGCCGGGCCTTCCCCTGTGTTCACCAGCATGCACATCCAGTCCGCCTGCAAGCTGTTGGTGATCCACATCTTCTGGCCGGTGATCACGTAGTCGTCTCCGTCCGAGCGAGCACGCGTGCGAATCGCCGCCACGTCACTGCCGGCACCCGGCTCGGACACGCCGATGCACCCGACCTGATCGCCCGCAATCGCGGGCGCCAGAAACTCGCGCTTCAGTTCGTCACTGCCAAACCGCGCGAGCGCGGGCGTGCACATGTCCGTTTGCACGCCAATCGCCATGGGGATGCCGCCACAGTGAATGTGTCCGAGGGCCTCGGCCATCGCCAGACTGTACGAATAGTCAAGCCCGGCGCCCCCATATTCCACGGGCTTGGTCAACCCCAAAAGGCCCAAGCGGCCCAGCCCCTTGAATACCTCGTGGGCGGGGAAAATCTCCGCAGCCTCCCATTCATCGACGCGAGGATTGATCTGCGCGTCGATGAAGCGGCGCAGCGTGTTCTGGATCTCAAGGTGTTCGTGGGTATAGCGCATGAGGCATCACCTTAGCAACGCAGGGCGGTGCGCACTATCGCGTGCACGACAGACGCCGCGTGCGCCACTGGCTCAGAAGGCCGAAAAATCCGGTTTGCGCTTTTGCATGAAAGCCGTGAAGGCCTCGCGTGCCGCACCCTCCTGGAGCATGAGCAGGAAATGTCCGCCCTCTTCCCGCATGCGCGCCAACACCGCGGCTTCTTGATCCTGCTTCATCAGGCGCTTGGTGACCGTAAGGCTGGAGCGCGGCTTGGCCGCCAGCCGCGCCGCGATTTGCTGCGCGTACGCATTGGCCTCCCCTGGCGGAAGCACTTTGTTGACCAGCCCCATCTCCAGCGCGGCTTCCGCGGAAAAGGGCTCGCCAAGCAGCAAAGCCTCGGCCGCGCGCCGATAGCCCAGCAGTTGCGGCAACAGCAGGCTCGACGCCGCCTCGGGACACAAGCCCAGGTTAACGAACGGCAGCGAAAACGCCGCGTTGTCGCCTGCGTAAACCAGATCGCAATGCAGCAGCATTGTCACGCCCACCCCGACGGCTGGCCCGCAGACCGAGGCCACGAGCGGCTTGGGAAATGCCGCAATGGTGCGCAGAAAGCGCAGCACCGGCACATCGTCGTCCGCGCCCCTTTCCTTGGGCGCGTTTTGAAAATCACTCAGATCATTTCCAGCCGTGAACACCGACTCGTGGCCTTGGATCACCATCGCCCGAACACTTGCGTCGTCGCGCGCCCGCGCAAGCGCTTCGGCCAGTTGCGCGTACATGGCCGAGGAAATCGAGTTCTTCTTCTCCAGCCGGTTGAAGGTGGCCGTGAGCACGCCTGCTTCGGTGTGCACGAGGATATCGGTCATAGGGCTTACTCCTTGAAGTAGACGATCTGGTGGGTCGTGGCCAGCAGATGTCCAGCTTGGTTCCACAGCTGAGCACTCTGGTCGAAAAAACCGTTGAAGAAAGACTGCGAACGCGCTTGACCAAGCACATACCCTTGACCCGTGGCGGAAAGCTCAGCCTGGGCAACATGGAAGTACACCGTCATCGACACCGTTCCAACGGGCGTCATCGTCGCCCGACGGCGCCAGACGCGCGGGTAAAACACATCAGCCAATGCCGTCAGACTGAGAAAATCCAGCGCCCTCGGCGGGTTGTCACGCATCCACAATTGGGTCAGGCTCTCGGATTCGGAACCGTCCCACACCTGTGGCATGTGGCCGTGCAAGGGCCGCATCTCGTAGCGCTCGATCCAGGCCACGGCCCGCGCCAGCACGGCAGCCGGCACGGCTTGCGGCGCCTCCACCCGAGGCATGGGTAGATCCACCGCGCTCCATGTCTGGCGGCGCTGGGCCGTCACCGCGGTCGCCGTCGCGGCCACGCTGTCAAGGCCATCTGCCCCCGTCTGACGCAACTCGATCGTCCAATGCTGGGTGGATCGGTTGGTCCGCGCCGGCACGGCCGTGACGCGAAAAGCACCTTCGGCCAGGCCCGCCGCGTAGTTCACGGTCAGGGCAATGGGCTCGCCCAGACGCGCGGGATGTTTCATCACCGCCGCCAGCATCTGCGCCGCCGT
>DAIOSZ010000107.1:11024-12517 GCA_036752305.1 Burkholderiaceae bacterium | reverse complement strand
ATGGCAGCGCTGCCGCGTGCGCGGATCAGGCCGCCGCCGGGCAAGGCGACGGTCACGATGCCGGAGCCGACGCCCACTACCGTGCCCGCCTGCAATGGCGGCTTAGGGATGAGTTGGCGGAACTGCTCGTAGAGGTTATGCATGGCTCTGCACTCCCAAGGTCTGCCAGACCTCCGGCATTCCTGCCTCGACTTGCGTCGAGCGCACGATGCCCAGCCGCGTCACGCTGCCGTCCTGGTACTCGACGAACGCACCCGGCTCGATGATCCCCGTCTCGGCCAGCACCGGCAGACGCAGGCTCACCTCGATCTGTTGCCCGGTATCAGCCAGAACCGAGATGCCTCGCTGGCGCGCCGCAGCGGCTTCGGTGATCAGCGCATCGACCACCATCGGGGCCAGCACATCCCCGGCAGTCCCAGCCCGGCTCACCTGCCCAAGCACACCGACATCCTGGCCGGACACGAACACGCGGTTGTAGGCGGGCTTCTCTACCCAGCGCAGCGACTCGCGGGCCACCGCATCGACGGGCAGCACGAAATCTGGCGTGACGGTGTTCCACTCCCAGGGCGCAGTCGGATAACGATGGCGCACGCGGATGCTCTGGTTGGACGCGTGCGGGATCAGGTAACCCCCGGCCGCACTGGCAATGGCAACCAGGGCTTCCATCCACGTGCCCTGCTGGGTGAACACCCCGGCAGGGACGTTCCAGTCGGTCAGGCCCCAATCGATGTTCCAGCCCAACGGGATGCCGTTGAGCGTGAGTACGTCGTCCATCAACTGCCGCGCCGTGCGCGCCTGCGGTTGCTGGAAGTTCATCACCGGGGCATAGGGCGCGGCCAGTACGGCGTTGCGCCCTCTTCCGGAGATGCGGATGCTCGCGTCGCCGAACACACGCTCGCGGCTGATGCTCTCGGCCAGCACGCGAAACGGCGTGCCGTTGACGCTGGCTACCAATTCGACCGGTCCGCCGTTGCTTCCGGGGGCGACAAGAGCTTCTGCGGCGGCGGGCAGCAGCGCATCGAAGCCCCACGTCCAGGAGGCGGCATCGAGCGCCAGTGAAAGGCTGAACACTGGCACCGGCAGGCCATCTGGCAGCCGGTGCAGGGTCACGTTGTTGATCACGAAATACACCCTCCGAACGGGAACGACCACCGGCTCCCCATCGGGAGGTGGCGGGTCGATGTGGTTTTCACAAACGAACAGCAAGTGGCTGTCCGCAGGGGCCAATGCCGCGAACAGCAGGTGGGCGCTCGGCGTGTAGCAAGGTTGAGGCGCGGGCGGCTCTGGGATCACCCATATGCTGATCCCCGGCGGCGGTGGCACGGCATCCTGATACCGGCCACGCCAACCCCACACGAAGGCACTCGCGCTCTGAAAATCACTCCCTTGGCGCTGTGTGAGCTGCCGCGCGGTTTGCCAAGGGCTCACCCGTCCCGCGCGCTTGGTGCGGTCGCCGTCTTGATGACGAAACCCCGTCGCATCGCGCAGGCGGG
>DAIOSZ010000107.1:4407-11014 GCA_036752305.1 Burkholderiaceae bacterium | reverse complement strand
CCCGTTCTGAAACAAGCTCAGTCGAGCCAATTCGAGATACGTGCCATCCTGATGCCCGAACCACGTCAAGTCGTGGAAGGGCCGAGCCTGTTGCTGGCCCGTTCGACGCTGCGCAGGCAGCGAGGCCAAGACCGGGGGTAACCGATGGTCGACGCCTTGCGGCGTGGCAATCGTGCGCCGCCAGAACGTCTTCCAGCCTGCGGGCGTTGCAGCCGCATCCTGCTGGCCCTGCTTCGCGCCGTCCTCCGTCTGCTTCGCCACCTGCCAGAGGTGCGAAGTCCGACCCACCGTGGGACGCTGCGTGTGCGACGCGTACCTGACCTCTCCGGTGAACACGACGCCGGGCAGGCTTGCGCCAGCACCAGCCCCCACATTCAAGGGCACGCTCGGGCGCAAGACCAGTGACTGCACCGTCAGGCCCGGGAGCTGGGCTAACAACTCGGCCCGTGCCGGTGGGATGAACTTGATCGTGACGACGGGCAGCGGGAGTGTGGCCCGCACCGTCACATCGTCGCGCGGAGCGATGTAGTTGGCCCCGAATACCAAATTGGCGTCGGTGGCGGCAGGTTGATCGAAGAGCAGATCGACCAGGGGCGGACCGACGACTACGGTGACGGCGGGCGCGGGGAACGTGGCGACCAGGGTCACCTCGTTAGACACGGCAGGCACGGCTTACCCCAGGATGGCCGACACCATCCGGGCGTCACCGCCCAGATAGAGGTTGGTGCTGGCCAGTTTCACATCGCCATCGCCGTCAGTACCGCTGCAATCCAGATCCAAAGCCGTGACTTCGTTGCCGTTGACCAGCCGCGCCCACGTGGCGACGCCGGTGCTGGTTATCAAACCGTCCTCCTGTTGCGTCAGGGTGAGAAGTCCGCCCGCAATCGTGCCTGCGGGCTTGGTGAGCCTGATCTCGACCAGCATCGCGCTCGCGGGCGTCGTCGCCGGGGTGGCGGGACGCGTACCGCCGTAAATGCGCAGGCGCGCCGGATTGGTGCCTGCGTCGAGGAAAGCCAAGGTGCCTGCCAGCCTCGCCTCGTTGTGTTCAACAGTGATGGCAACGGTCACGGCATCATCTCCGGGCGTAGGTTGTCCGCGATCACGGCGCGGTACATCTGCTTGTGGTCGTAGCTGACCACGGTGTAGCGCTGAGACGGATCGATCAGTTCGAACCGGTACGCGCCAGTGGAGTCGCTCCAGGTCTCGGCGACCAGGACGCGGGTGTTCTCGCTGATGAGCTGCACCCGCCGCACCAGCGGTTGGTCGGGTTGTCCCTTCTCCTTGACCGTTCCGACGATGAATCCGTGGCCGCTGAAGTGGATGTTCTTGCGACCGTTCTGAATCGGATGGAACTGCCAGTCGTAGCCACCACCTCGGTTCCACAGATTGCTCGACGGGCTGTTGAGACGCGACAAGTCGAGCTGGGCATTGACGCCGATGTTGGCGGCGGGATTGGGCGGCACCGAGGTCGAGCCCCCAGCTAGGGGCAGGAGATCGTCGTCGGCGTTCACGCCCACCGTCGTCGGAAAAGCGGGCAAACCAGACGGGGTGTCGCCTGCGATAGCGTGGACGCGTGCCGTGGCTCCGTACAAAAAGACGCCAGGAATCAGCTTGCCCCGGTAGGCGGCATCGCCAACCTGGAACATCAGCACGCCATCCGCTTTGAACTGGATCAACCGCGCCCAGGGCACGCCGTTGGCATCCAAGGCACCGACGATGACCTCGCAGCGCAGGGTCAACCGCTGGCCGAGGTTGAAGGTCGGAGCCACGTCGGCCAACCCAGCGATAGGCCTCGCCCCATCATTGACCCCGCCCGTCACCCCGGCCCCGTCACCGAAGCCGCTGTTCCAGCGGGAAACACTCCACCCCCCGTCGAGGTGTGCGAACCGGTAGCCCTCGGAACCATTGCCGGTCGTCATCCACAGCCCGATGTGCTTGCGGGCGCTTGGGTCGGTCAGCAACTCGACGTCGGCCTCGAACCAGAAATCGCCGTGGGCGGCTTCATTGAAGCGCAGGATGGACTGACTGTTGGGAGCGGAGATGTCGATGGATTGCTGCGCGCTGTTGTGCGTCGCGGACATTCCGCCCAGAACTGCGGTGTAACCGGCGGCAGGCGCAGTGGCAAAGGACTCGCTCAGCGGGTAGCTCATGGCTTACCTCCAAGGCCCGGTAATGTCGAACGCGATCTGCGCGCCTTCTGTTTCCGAGCTGTACTGCGCCCTGACCAACAGGAACCTTCTGCCTTCCTGGCCGACGACGTTGTCGACGATGGTCTGATCGCTGTACGGACGATCCTGGGGCATCCACAGCATTCCAGGCAGGATGCCGCGCATGTGGCCATCCTCCTGCCGCACGTAGGTGGGCAGCAGCCACAAGCTGTAGTCGGCTCCATTCGGGAACGGTGTCGGGCCCCGGCCGCAGATCTGCTGGCCGTTGTTCGTGTTCAGGGACGTGAGCCCAAACCGCACCGGGTTGCCGAGTTGGGTGTGGTTGCGCAGCAGCACCTTGCCCGTGAAGTCCAGGGACGAGACCAACCCGTAGCCGCTGTACTGGCCGGGGTAGCTCCAGTGGTTGCTCATCCCCCAGTAGTTGTCATCAGCTGCCAGCACCGTGGCGTAGTTGTCACCCGGTTTGAAGCTGATGAGATCACCAAAGCAATAGCAGTTTCGGCCATACCAGCCATAGCCCGCTGCATTGGTGCAGAAAAGGAAAAACAGGCGGTCGTCACCGACCAGTACCCAGTTGCGAGCACCTCCGCCGCTGTCACCGGCGCTCTCATACTGGCCAGTCCTTGCGTGGTACCACTTGTACCAACCCCACTGGCTGCCGGAGACCTGTTTCCAGTTCTGCGTTGGATTGTTCGGTTCATAGGGGGCCTGCGCACCGACGATGGTGTCGATGTCCGACAGGTCTTCGACGATGCCGACGTTGGCCCACTTGGCCCAGCCCGTCGTGTAGTTGGGCGTCTTGAGGCTGTTGTCGATCAGCAGAATGTTTTGCGGGGACTGCGGGTTCTTGCTGCGGTAGGCAGCCTTGTGAGTAGCCGAGAACGGCTTCTCCCACCCCAGCGGGGCGACCTTGGCCGAGAGGCTCGTCGCCGTCGTGGCGGGTGAGACGGGCGTGCCGGTCACCGCGTAGGTGAACGTGGTCATCGTCGCAGTCAGCACACGGAACTGTCCGTTGTACTCGGTCTGCTCAGCGCCAGCGATCTCGACCACTTGAAATGGCCGATAGGCGTGGCCCGAGGAAATGGTCGCCGTGGCGATGCCGTCGGCGAAGGTCAACGTATCGATAGCCTTCAAGGCGAAGCCATTGATCAGGCACGCATCGAGCATGGTCACCAGATCGCCCCAGTTGTTGGCGATCTGGGGCGCGCCGGTCATGCCGCTGCTGAAGTATTTGACGGTCAGGTCGGTCATAGGAATTCCTGCGAGAAGGGTTCAAAGATCAGGGGGCACCCACACCATCAAGGCGTGTCGACATCCCCGCGAATCAGCAACGTGAAGTGGTCGTCGGGCACGGACTCCGGTCCCTGCTGGACGGTGCGCACCACCCAGACCGGGAACTGGCTGCCGATGGTGTTGAAGCGCAGCACGTTGCCGGTGGCCCAGCCGTTGCCCCAGCCGAGCGCGGGCAGACGGAAGTACGGCACGCCGGTCGCCGGGTTGTTGGGGGCGCAGTCGGCGCTGGTATTGCCGGTAGCGATCACACCTACGTTCTCGCCGATAACCTCGAACGAGGTGCTGTTGGTCATCCGAACCACCCAGCGCTCGGTGAGCGCCCCGCGATTGGTGACCGTAATCGGGTACTGGGTGTGGTTGAAGGTGGCGGTAGCGGCGCTGCCGATCAGTTCATCCGACCAGCTGCCGTTCCAGGTGCTCTGGTCGAACACGAGGTTCACGCGGGCGAACAGGTCACCGGCCACCAGCGCACTGGAGACGAAACTGCCAGAGACCGGATCGCCGGGACTGGCCAGCGGATAGGCGTGCGTCAGCGGGCGCGTGAAGCTGATCTCGCCGTTGATCTGCACGTCGCGCACCACGGCCATGTCCTCGATGCGGTGCTCGATGGTCACTGGCTGGCTGTAGCCGGTCACGTCGGTGAACGTGACGGTGCCTGCTTCGAGATCAGTAACGTAGCCTGTGTGGATCACCACGCCGTTATGGCCGACCACGCGCACGCGCGAAAGACGCACCCGCGCGCAATCGATGGTCTGGCCGTTGCTGACCGAGGCGGTGATGCGACCGGTGTGGCCGACGACGGCGAAGCCTCCTGGACGGAAGATCGGCACACGCCCGTCGCTGGGCAGGCGGACCGGGTCGATGCCCAGCAACGCAGCATCCAGGGGCAGATAGCTGTAGGCCACGGCGCTGTAGCGCAGGCTGGAGGCCGCCACCGGCTCTGGCCGGAAGATCTTGCCGTCTGGCCGCACGTTCTCGGCGTCGAACCACGGCTCGCTCTCGTTGCCCGCCGCCGTGACCACGGTGCCAAACCGCACTCGCACAAGGCCAGTGTCGTAATCGACGCTGCCCATGACGCCAGACGCGGTGATCGTGCCGTCGATGTCTGCCGTCACGGTCTGGGTTCCACCCACCGCGCGGGCGAACTGAATAGAGAGCGATCCTGGGCGCAGTGGCGCAGCACCGGTGCGGAACACGTACTCGCTGGAGATGTTCTCGCCCACAGTGGTCACGCAACTGGCGCGCGTGATGCTGTTGGTCGCGCCCGCCGACCACGAGGTGAGCGTCACCGCACCAGAGAGGTAGTTGATGCTGCCGCGCGTGACCCAGCCGCTGGGCGTGAATTCGCGCAGCGTGCCCTGACCGTTGTCACCCCAGGGCTGGCTGCCCGCGATGGCCAGCAACACCGTGCCCGTCACCACCTGCGCGTTGACCCCGGGCACCAGCCGAAACGATGGGCTGAACGCGAACGTCTCGCTGTGGTTGCTGGTCGAGCCCGCGCTGTTGTAGCGCAGCTTGACGTAGCCGGACTCGTCGTTCGGGTAGAGCGACGGCGCATCCACGTAGTTGATGCCGCCGTAGTTGAGGCGGAACATCTGGCCCACGCCCGACGCCCAGCCAAGGCGCTGCGCACCGTAGACGGGACTTGGAATCTTGACAGTGACGTCGGGCTGGAACTCCACCGCGCCAGTGGCGTAATCGACGCTGCCGATGACGACGCCGGCGCGCAGCACATTGCCCGCACCATCGTCGCGGGCGTATTGCGTGGGATCGACGCCGTTCCACAGGCCCAGCCCCATCGCCTGAATCTGCTGCAGCGTGTAGACCCCGAGCACGGCGGTGTCGGTCAGGGTGTTCCATTCGATCTCCAGCGAACCCGGCTCGATGGAGCCCAGGGTCGCGGTCACCGGCACCTTGCCCTGACCGTCGCGCGAGGGGTGCGCGAAGCTGTCTTCCTGCTTGGGGCCCGCAACGTAGTCCACCGTCAGCAGTGCGCCGACTGGCGGCAGGACATTCGGCGCGAAGCTCAAGAGGTTCTGCGCG
This sequence comes from Burkholderiaceae bacterium, assembly GCA_036752305.1. Lineage (GTDB taxonomy): Bacteria > Pseudomonadota > Gammaproteobacteria > Burkholderiales > Burkholderiaceae_C > DAIOSZ01. The sequence goes on along the minus strand of DAIOSZ010000107.1, from coordinate 5,510 downwards.
ACGTTCAGACTGCCGGTGGCAGCACCACTGAGCTCGCCAGACGTGGTAGCGGACGCCGTGCGCGTGCCCGTGCCGCTCTCGTGTGGCCAGGTGATGGTGAGCGTCCCCGGCTGCACACTTTTTCCTTCGGGTGGGGCAAGCTGCAGGGCCTGCGATGCCTTCAGTGCGGCAGTTGGCTGCTGCGTTTCCTGGGTCGGCACGTTCCACGTCAGGATCAGCGACGAGCCCACGTCGGGCAGTGCCCCCAAGGTCACGACGAAGGCCCCGGTGTTCTTGTTGAAAGTGCCCGCGCCGTAGCTGGCATCCAGCCCTTTGAGGGAGCCATTGCCGCCATCCGACAGCACGTACCAGCGGCCCTGCGCCATGTAGCTGATGGCAAGCGTGCCGGGTTGCGGCACCGGATTTACGGTGCCGACGTAGGACTGGCTGCGCGATTCCGGCGTGACCGCGATCTCCGCGCTTTGCGGCGCGCGCTGCAGTTGTGCAGCAGGTGTGTAGGTGATGGCCTTGCTGTTGGACATCGAGCCGGAGTTCAGGCTCAGGATGCCGTTGGCGTAGTCGATGGTGCCCAGCGTGCCGCTGGCGGTCTTGAGTAGGCCCGCATCGTCGAAGATCGTGATGCCATCGGTGACGATGGACAGCGACCCCGGCAGGCAGCCACCCGGCAGGTTGAATTTGATGCTGGTGTTCCAGGCATGGCTGGCCGTGTAGCTCACGGGTGCCGCGCCCGGCACCGGCAAACCTGCTGCGGCGTAGGGGGGCACGAAGGAGATCGGCGTCTCGGTCTGGGCGCTGGGCACGAGCTGCGTGTAGATGGACGCGCCCTTGATGGTGAAGTCGCCCACATTGGCAGCCTGCGTCAGCGGCACGACACCGACGTAGGTGCCCGCGTCGGCCACCACCGTGTCGCGCGTTTTCGTGCTGTTGGTTGCCCGCGTGAAGGTTCTGCTGGCGGGCGAGCCCGTGAAATCAAAGCGCAGCGCGTCGCTGATGGCGACGGTGACGACCGCCGCCTTGTAGTCCTGGTCGGTGTTGTAAGTGAAGCTGCGCTCGACCACCGACACGGCGGTGGCGCGGATGTACTGCTCCTTCTGCGTGGGCAG
>DAIOSZ010000107.1:0-4307 GCA_036752305.1 Burkholderiaceae bacterium | reverse complement strand
GGCGACCACGCGTGCTCGTCGCTCCACAGCAAGTCATCGGGCAATGGCAAAGCCACCCCGGTTTCGAGGTTCGTCAGTTGCATCGGGAAACCCTCAGATCGTGCGGGCGCGGGCGGCGTCCAACAGTTGCAGCAGACGAGACTCGTCGTGTGCGTCGACGGTGGCGTTGACCTTCTGCTGCCCGGAGGACAGCTCCACGCGCACCGTGCGCGTGAGCGTGCTGTCGGGCAGAGAAGGACGCGGCAGGCTGCTGCCTACGGGCTGCACCAGACCGCCGGTGGCAAAGCCCTGGACACCCACCATCACCCGACCGGCCAAGGCCTGCGCCGGAGCGGACAGGTTGTTGATCGCCTCGAAGAAGCCAGCGCCGTAACGGGCCACGGCGTCCCTGTTCACCACGAACTCACCCGGGGTCAGCATCGCCGGAACGGTGTCGGACTTCGACAGTCCGCCGCGCCGGTAGAACTCGCCCTGGTTCTGCTCCATGTAGTCGATCAGCTCACGCTCCAGGTCTTTGCCCCAGAGCAGTGGCTGGGCCATCGCCTGCCGCCACGTTTGCTTGATGCGCTCCAGGTTCTGGCGCTCGTTGCCGGTGAGCTGCTTGCGGCCGATGAAGCTCTCCAGCGTGCGCCGGTCTTCCTGCGCCTGCTTGCCGTAGCTCTCCATCGTCTTGCTGCGCATGTCCAGGCTGACCGATGCGCCGTAGTTCCACTGCAGCCAGCCCGTGTACTCGTTCATCCCCTGCAGGCCGAGATCGATCATCTTCAGGGCCTCGAACGCATCGCGGTTCTTCTTGGGGGTGCTGGGCGTGCTACCGCCATCACCATTGACACCGTTGCCTGATGGGCGTCTGCCATTGCCGAGCATCACCGCGCCACCAGAGGCGAACCGAGCCACGCCCCCACTGACACTGTTCGCCAGACGCGCGAGCGCACCGCTGCCGTACTTCTGCACGGCGGCCTTGCGGATCACGAATGCACCGGCATCCAGCGTGCGCGGCACCGTATCGTGGTGGCCGGAGCCGGGAACAGAGCCGCCACCCATCCGGGAAAAGGCCGGAGCCACCGCACCGCCGTCAGCAAAGCGACGCACGCCACCCCCGACCAGACCACCAGTGGCGTTTGTTTCCACCTTGGTCACGTAGATCGTGTGCGTGCTCGAGGTGTTGGCCCCGTTCAGGCTCATGATCTCGGCGCGGGCCGCTTCGGCATTGGTGCTGACCTGATGGCGGGACTCGGTCTGGATGCGATCCAGCGCCTTGATCATCCCCTCGACGTTGGTGATCGCCGCCTGTGCTTTCTCGGTCGCCACCTTCAGTTCGAACTGTGAATTCTGGTCGGCGTAGGTCTTGAGCTTGTCCAGCGCCTCCTTGGCCTTGGACACATCGGCATCGACCGGCAGGGTCTTGCCTTCTTTGAGCAGTTGCTCGTACTGCTGCAGCTTCTTCTCGGCCTCCTGCAGATCGGCCTGGATCTGGAGCAGGTACTGCTTTTCCGCCAAGGCCTTGTCCAGATCGGCGATGGCCTTGTCGAAGCGCGCCGTGTCTGCGTCCAGGGTGACCTTCAGGCCGTCCTTCAGCTTGGCCGTGATCTGGTCGATCTGGGTTTGCGTCTGCTCCAACGTCTGGCGGATCTGGTCGCGGGCCGTCAATGCCGACTGCGCCGCCGTCTGGTGTGCCTTGGCTTCGGCATCCAGCGTCTTGTTCAAAATCTCCTCCGATTCGCGGATGCGCTGGATGGCCTGATTGACGCCGTCCTTGCCCTGTGCGATCTGCGCGTCGGCGTCCTTGGTCTTCTGGGCCAGCTCGGCACGCAGCTGATCGGCCTGACGCATCAGGGCCTCGGCCTGCGCGTATTCCTGCTTGCGATAGGCATCGCGTGACTGCGATTCCAGTTGCGTGACCTGTGACACCGCCTGCTCGGACTGCTTGCGGGCGTCTTCGCCACGCTTGGCCTCGCTGGTCTGGCTGCTGGCCACCTGCGCCGCCAGATCCATCGCCTTCTGCGCCAGTTGACGGGCCTGCTCGAATTCACCGTTGGCCAGCGCCTCGCGCGCCTTCTCCTGGTACTCGGCGATCTGGCGCTTGCGATCCTCGGTCGCCTCGAAGTCGGTCATGCCCTGACGTCGGATGTCGCGGATGCGCTCTTCCGTCGTCATCGAGAGCTGGCGCTTTTCCTCCTCGATGCGCTTGATCTCGGCCAGATGCCGGTTGGCCTCGGCGTTGAGCGCATCGATGTGCTGCCGGTATTCGGACAGCGCCTGCGTCATCGTCTGGCGCTTGGTGGCCAGGATTTCGTTCTCGACCCGCTGGACGTTGGCGGCACGCTCCTGCTCCGTCTGTCCATCGCGCCGCGCCGCTTCGATCTTGGCCCGGGACTCGTCATCGATGAGTTTCAGGGTGTCGGTCATGGCCTGCCGACGCAGCGTGGTCTGCTGCGTCAGCGCCTCGGTCAGCAGCTGCGTCGACTTGGTGATCTGCGCGGCTTCGGACTGCTTGGAGAGCTCCAGCGCCGACTGCTCCTGCTGGTAGCGCGCCTTCACGGCCTCGACCTGCCGCTGCAGGTTGGCCTCGACGATGGAGGTCAGCCCCTTGTAGGCCTCAGCCATCTTGGCGGTCGAGTCGTTGACCGTCTGATTGGCCTTGCCGACGGCCTGCTCGACCTCACCGAGGCGGGATTTCAGCTTTTCCAGGGCGCTGTGGACGGCCTCGATGCCGCGACCGACCGCTTCCTGCGTGCCCTGGCGCACAGCCTCCAGACGCTTGGCGATCTCTTCGGCGGCGGTCGCGGCGGTGTTCATCGCCCCCTTGGCGGCATCCGCCCCCTTGGAGGCGTCGGCGTACATTTGCGCGAAGATCTGGTTCATCTCCGCGAGACGGGCCTCGTGGCGCTTGGTGGCCTGCTCGATGGTGTCGGACGTGAATACTGCCTTGAAGACTTCCCAGCGGTACTGCAACTGCTCGATGCCCTTCATCAGCATCTCGACCATGAAGATGCCCGCCTTGCGGACGATCTCGAATTTCTCGGACAGCCACGTCCCGATCTCCCAGCCGACCAGGAAGGCACCCAGCACGGCGAACGCCGTTTTGAGCACGCCAACACTGGCCACGGCAGCCGACACCGACAGATTCGCCGTCGCCCACGCGGCCGAGGTCGCACTGGCGGCGGCGACGGCCGCCGCCCCGGCGGTCTGCCACGCGGTGATCAGCGCCGGGATCAGGCGGTAGATCAGCACCGCCAGCCCGACTTCGGCGATGCGCTTCAACCACTGCATCACCGTTTCGAGGTTGTTGGCGAGGAAGGTCAGCGCATCGGCCAGCTTCTTGGTGAAGCCGGTGGACTCGTCGAGTTTGTTGATCCACAGCCCGAAGGCATTGCGCAGGCGCTCGAAGGCCTGGCTCACCGTCTGCGGCAGTTGCGCGTACTCGCTGGCCAGCTTGTCCTTCTGGCTCATCAGCGCATTGACCACCACATCAGCAGTCAGCCGGCCTTCCTCGGCCAGCTTGCGCAGCCGCCCGATGGGCACGTTCAGGCCGTCGGCCAGGGCCTGCGCCAGACGGGGGCTGTTCTCGACGACGGAGTTGAATTCCTCGCCGCGCAACACGCCCGACGCCAACGCCTGTCCAAACTGCAGCAGGGACGACTGCGCTTCGGTGGCCGACGCGCCCGACAGGCGCAGCGCCTGCGAGATGCTCTCGGTGATCGTCAGCGCGTCCTTCTGCTCGCCGCCCAGCATCCGCACCGCCTGCTGCAGCTTGCCGTACAGCGTGGCGGTCTCCTGGATCGGCACGCCGATGCGCTGGGCGATTTCGAACAGGGCCGATTGGGCGGTCGTGAACTCACGTTGTCCCGCCGTCGCCAGCTTCAGGCGTGCGGACATCATGTTCCAGGCGTCGGCGATCTGGACGATCTCCTGCACCTTGCCCGCCGCCCAGTTGATGGACAGGAATGCCAGCAACTGCGTCTTGGCCGTGGCCACCTGATCGCCGAAGGCCGACATCCCGGCCTTGACCTCGGCCATTCCGGCGGCCGCCTTCTCACCGGCGGTCTTGGCGGTGCTCGAGAGCTCGCCGAGGCTGCGCTCGGCAGACGCGATAGTGCGCTTGAGCCCCTCGTCGGCCCCTTCGAGCGCGACAAGGACAGAAATTCGGTTCGCCATGATTCAATCCACCGTCCGGATCTGCTTCTCGATGGCCGCCGACAGACGCGGGATGCGGCCCGCGACCAGACGCTCGACATCGAGGCGCTTGCGGAGCACGACCTTGGGCACCAGCACGGCGATGGGCACATCCGCGCCGCGCTTGAGGC
>DAIOSZ010000106.1:11217-12531 GCA_036752305.1 Burkholderiaceae bacterium | reverse complement strand
GCCCAGGCGCTCGTAGACCTCGGCGGCGTCCAGCGCCAGGCGCAGCGCGCGCGGGTCGGCCAGGCCGACATCCTCGCTGGCCATGCGCACCACGCGGCGCGCCACGTAGCGCGGATCGACGCCGCCGTCGAGCATGCGCACCAGCCAATACAGCGCGGCATCGGGGTCGGAGCCGCGCACGGCCTTGTGCAGCGCGCTGATCGTGTCGTAGAACTGCTCGCCGCCCTTGTCGTAACGGCGCAGGCGCTCGCCCAGCACCTGCTGCAGCCAAGCATCGTCGATGCGCTCGATCTTCTCGGCGCGCGCGGCCACGGCCAGCGTCTCCAGCGTGTTGATGAGCCGCCGCGCATCACCGTCGGCAAAACCGATCAGGCGCCCGGCCGCTTCGCCTTCAATCGCCAGCCCCGGTTCGGCCGCCTGGGCCCGGGCCAGGATGAGACGCAGATCCTCGTCGGCCAGCGGCTTGAGCACGTACACCGCCGCGCGCGACAGCAGCGCCGAGTTGACTTCGAACGAGGGGTTTTCCGTCGTCGCGCCGACAAAGGTGAACAGGCCCGACTCGACATGGGGCAAGAAGGCGTCCTGCTGCGCCTTGTTGAAGCGGTGCACCTCGTCCACGAAGACCAGCGTGCGCCGAGGCGCCAGGGAATGGAGCGCCGCCTGCGCCCGCTCCACGGCTTCGCGGATGTCCTTCACGCCGCCAAGCACCGCGCTGATGGTGACGAACTCGGCGTCGAAGGCATGCGCCATCAGCCGCGCGATGGTCGTCTTGCCCACGCCGGGCGGCCCCCAGAAGATGCACGAGTGCGGCACCCCGGACTCGAAGGCGATGCGCAGCGGCATCCCGGGGCCAAGCAGATGCTGCTGGCCCGCCACCTCGCCCAGGGTCTGGGGCCGCAGCCGCTCGGCCAGCGGAACGGTGGGTGACAATGCGGCGCTCGCCTTCATGGCGGGGCATTGTAGGGAGCAGCCTCGGGTGACATTTCGCAACGACTTCAAGACCCGCGCGCCGCGGCGCGAGCGCTCGACCCGCCGATCATGATCGACTGGGACACCGCGCTTCCGCCCGCGCTGTTTGCGCCCGCCTTCACGCTGTGGGGCGGCGCCGCCAGTTGGCTGGAAGTGGTGGCGTTTGCGCTGGCCGTCGCCATGGTGCTGTGCAACCTGCGTGAAATCCACTGGGGCTGGCCGCTGGCGATTCTGAGCTCCGCGCTCTACGCGTTGCTGTTCGCCAAGAGCCGCCTGTACGGCGAGACGGCGCTGCAGCTGCTCTTCATCGCCATGGCGCTGTGGGGCTGGTGGCAATGGCTGCGC
>DAIOSZ010000106.1:0-11207 GCA_036752305.1 Burkholderiaceae bacterium | reverse complement strand
CCTTCGTGCTGTCGCTGGCCATGGTGGGCTGCAGCATCCGCGTCTGGGCAGCCGGCTGGCCCCTGGCCATGGCCGCCTCGCTGCTGTACGCGCTGGTCTTCGAGGCCAGCCGGCTGTATGGCGAGGCGACACTGCAGATCTTCTTCGCGGTGGTGGCGCTGTGGGGCTGGTGGCAATGGCTGCGCGGGCGCGCGGATGCCACGGACGGCCATGCGCTGCGCATCGCGCGCCTGAGCCCGCGCGGCTGGGCGCTCTCCCTCGGCGCCACCGCGCTGCTGTGGCCCGCCACCGCCCTCTTTCTGCGCCACGCGACGGATACCGACGTGCCGTGGTGGGACGGCTTCACCACGGCGCTGTCGGTCGTCGGTCAGGTGCTGCTGGGGCGCAAGCTGCTGGAAAACTGGCTGGCCTGGCTGGTGGTCAATCTGGTGAGCGTGGGACTGTTCGCCTACAAAGGGCTGTGGCTCACGGTTGTTCTTTACGCGCTTTTCGCGGCGCTCAGCGTGGCGGGCTGGCGCGCCTGGCACGCGCGACTCCTGACTGCCCGATGAAAATCGCGCTGCTCGGCGCCGAGAGCACTGGCAAGACGCGGTTGTCGGTCGCGCTCGCGCGGACCCTGCGCGAGCGCGACCACGGCGTGACGCTGGTGCCCGTGGCCTTGCGCGCCTGGTGCGCCGCACAGGGCCGCACGCCGCGTGCCGACGAGCAGGCCGGCATCGCGCATGCGCAGGCCGAGGCGGTGCTTGGCGCGCCGACCGGACATTGGGTGGTGGCCGATACCACGCCGCTGATGACGGCGATCTACAGCGACATGCTGTTCGCCGACCGCTCGCTGTATGAATTCGCGCTTGCCCACCAGCGTTGCTATGACGTGACCCTGGTCATGGCGACCGACCTGCCCTGGGTGGCCGACGGCATCCAGCGCGACGGGCCACAGGTCCGCGCCCCCGTGACGGCCTTGTTGCGCCACGCGCTGGAAAACGCCGGACTGCGCTACCAGATGGTCACAGGCGGCGGAGAGACGCGCCTGAGCCGAGCCCTGGATGCTATTGAATTCGAAGCTGCTCGTGGTGATTCCTTGGGGCTATCTGACCCAAAACCTTTGAAAAGCGGGCCCGAAAACTGGGTGTGCGGTTGCTGCGGCGACGCGGATTGCGAGCGGCGCCTGTTCTCACGCCTGCGCGCCCGTGAGGGCTGAAAGCGGGGCGGGCTCGCAGGCGGGCCATTGCGCGCTACGATGCCCGTGACGGGGCGCGGAAGGTCCGCGCCCCAGCAACCGCCCCCCCCCGCCACCACGATGGAACTGCTCACCCAACCCCAAGCCTGGATCGCTTTTCTCACCCTCACGATGCTCGAACTCGTGCTGGGCATCGACAACATCATTTTCATCTCGATCCTGGTGGACAAGCTGCCACCCGAGCGGCGTGACTTCGCGCGACGCCTGGGCCTGTTCATGGCCATGTTCATGCGCGTGGGCCTGCTGCTCGCGCTGGCCTGGCTGGTGGGGCTGACGGAACCGCTGTTCTCGGTCTTCGGCAAGGAGATTTCGGGACGCGACCTGATTCTCATCGCCGGTGGCCTGTTCCTGGTGTGGAAGAGCACCACCGAAATCCACGGCTCACTGGAAGGCGAGGAGCATCACGCCGAGCAAGGCGCCGGACACGCCGCCCTGTCCAGCGTCATCGTGCAGATCATGGTGATCGACATCGTGTTCTCGCTCGACTCGATCATCACCGCCGTCGGCATGGTGGACGACGTGCGCATCATGATCGCGGCGGTGGTCTTCTCGGTCGGATTGATGATGTTGTTCGCCGCCCCGATCGGGCGCTTCGTCTCGGCGCATCCGAGCATCAAGATGCTGGCGCTGTCCTTCCTGGTGGTGGTCGGCGTCGTGCTGATCGCCGAAGGCTTCGACCACCATGTACCCAAGGGCTACGTCTACTTCGCGATGGCGTTCTCGCTGGTGGTGGAGATGATCAACATCCGCATGCGCAAGCACTCGGCCAAACCGGTGGCATTGCGCTCGCACCCACCGGAATGAGTGGCGGGCGCTCTCAGGGTATTTACTAAAAGTAAGTATTCTGCTTTCCCTCTACGATGGTCGGGTTTGCATCAACGATCACGAGAGGAGACAACCCATGCGCCAGCCTTCCCCATTGCCTCACCGCGCGGCCTCCCGTCGCCGCTGGGCGTTGTTGCCATCAGCCGCCGCGACGGCCCTGTTGCTGGCCGCCTGTGGCGGCGACGGCGGCCCGTCGCTGCCGCAGCTGGCCGCCGCCGTGGGCAGCAATTTCGACGGAGACTGCGCCACACTGCAGGCCAAGCTGGCCGCCGTGCCAGGTGTCACCGTAACGACCGCCACGACAGTGGCCGCCGGCCTGCTCAACAACATTCAGACACCCGAGCATTGCCGCATCGTCGCCAGGATCGGCGACCGCGTCAGCCCGGTGGACGGCAATCCCTACTACATCGGTTTCGAAATGCGCCTGCCGCGCGCGTGGAACGGGCGCTTCTACTACCAGGCCAACGGCGGTACCGACGGCGCCATCGGCACGGCGGCCGGTGCGCTGGGCGGTGGGCCGGTCACGTCCGCGCTGGCCAAGGGCTTCGCGGTGCTCAGCTCCGACGCCGGCCACCAGTCGCAGACCACGCCGTTCTTCGGCCTGGATCCGCAGGCGCGGCTGGACTACGGCTACCAGGCCGTCGGCAAGCTCACACCGGTGGCCAAGGACCTGATCAAGGCCACCTACGGCAAGACACCCGATCGCTCATACCTCGGCGGCTGCTCCAACGGCGGGCGCCCCGCCCCGGGCCCCGCGCCGCGCTCCGCGAGCCCGGACGACGGCACCCCGGCCCGCCCGCCCCGCCACAACCTGCCCAAGGCGGCGGTGGCGCAACTGTGGGGCGTGCAGCAATACGCCAAAGTGTCCACCGGCACCATCACCTCGTTGACCAACGCCTCGGGCACCGTCTCCAGCGTCTCGCTGCCCGACGTGGCCACCTCGTTCACGCCGACCGAGCTGAACATGGTGTCGGCCAAGATTCTGGCCAAGTGCGACGCGCTGGACGGTACCGCCGATGGTTGGGTGGGCGACGTGGCGGCTTGCCAGGGCGCCTTCAGCGTGGCGGCGGACGTGCCAAGCTGCACCGGCGCGCGCGACGGCACTTGCCTGACGGCCGCGCAGAAGACGGTGTTGACCGACGTCCACACCGGTGCACGCAACTCGGCCGGCCAGCCGCTGTACGCGAGCTTCCCGTATGACCAGGGCATCAAGTCCACCTCAAGCGCCGGCTGGGCCGCGTGGAAGTTCGCCAATGCCACCGGCCTGGGCCGCGATCCGGGCGCCACGGCGTTCATCTTCACCTCGCCGCCGCTGACCAATACCAGCACCTTCGTCGGCTTGCCCTATGCGCTGAATTTCAGCGTGGACACCGACGCGCCGAAGATTTTCGCCACCAGCGGCCTCTACACCGAATCGGCCATGTCCTTCATGTCGCCGCCCGACCCGACGAACCTTTCGACACTGCGCGACCGTGGCGCCAAGATCATCGTCTACCACGGCACGGCCGACCCGATCTTCTCGTTCAACGACACGGTGAGCTGGTACAAGGGCGTGGCCGCCGCCAACAGCGGCAGCGACGTGGAGTACTTTGCCCGCCTGTACGCCGTGCCCGGCATGGCGCATTGCTCAGGTGGCCCGGCGGCCGACCGTTTCGACCTGATCGACCCGCTGGTCGACTGGGTGGAAAAAGGTTCGGCGCCAATGGCCGTGGCCGCGGCCGCGCGCGGCGCGGGCACCAGTTCGATCACGGCGCTGGTCAACACCGAGGTGCCCGCCACCTGGTCTGCAGGCCGCACCCGCCCGCTGTGCCCCTACCCCACGGTAGCGCGCTACAACGGCAGCGGCGACGTGGAAAACGCCGCAAACTTCACCTGCAAGCCTTGATCTCAACCACGGCGGTGCGCCGCCACTTTTTTTAGCAGCTCAAACAGCATCGCCCGCTCGGCCTCCGTGAGGTGGCCGAGCAGGTCTTCTTCCATCGTGGCGATGGTGCCGCGCAGCCGGCCAACGAGTGCACGGCCCTTGCGTGTGAGCAGCACATGCTGCACACGCCGGTCCTCTTCACTGCGGCGGCGTTCGATGTGGCCACGCTCTTCCAACCGATCCAACAGCAACGTGAGGTTGGGGCCAGGCACGTTGAGCGCGATCGACAAGCGCTTGGGCGTCACCTCTGCGTTGCCCGACACCAGCATGAGCAGGCTGAATTCCAGCTTGTTCAGGCCGAACGGATCGGCGATCCGGGCGCGGAAAATGGCATTGGTGGGAATCGTGGCCTGAGCGAGCCGATATCCCAGCACGTCGGCAAGCACGGCGTGATCCAGGTGACCGGGGCCCAGCGCGTCCCCGGCGCGGGAGAGTGGCATACGCCCGCGAGTGTAGCGGCGGCGTGGACATCCTCACGCTATGCTCAAGCTTTGCGGCGATCGTCCGTCGCTCCAACGAAAGGCTTGTTTCATGTCCACGGCTTTCTCCACGCCTCGTTTTGCACTCGTCACCGGCGCCGGCTCCGGCATCGGCCGCGCCTGCGCGCTGGCCTTGCTCCAGGAGGGCTGGACCGTCGGTCTCGTGGGCCGGCGCGACGAGGCACTGCGCGAAACCGCCGCAATGTCCGGTGCTCACATGGCCCGCGCCGTGCCCATGGTGGCCGACGTCGGCCAGGAGCCCGAGGTGGCAGCCTTGTTCGCGCGGGTCAAGGCCGAGTTCGGCCGCCTTGATCTGCTGTTCAACAACGCCGGCATGGGCCTTCCGCCCCAAACGCCCGATCAGGTGTCCGCCGCTGACTGGCGGCGCGTGGTGGACGTGAACCTCAACGGCGCGTTCTACTGCCTCTCGCATGCCTTCGGCCTGATGCGCGAGCAAAGCCCGCAAGGCGGGCGCATCATCAACAATGGCTCAATCTCGGCGCACACCCCGCGCCCGGGCTCGATCGCGTACACCGCCACCAAGCACGCCGTGAGCGGGCTCACGCGCGCGGCCGCGCTCGACGGGCGTCCATTCGACATCGCAGTCGGGCAGATCGACATCGGCAACGCGGCCTCCGACATGACGGCGCGCATGGTGGCGGGCGTTCCGCAGGCCGACGGCAGCATCAAACCCGAGGCGCGCATGGACCTGGCCGACCTGGCGGACACCTTCATGGCGATGGCGCGCCTGCCGCTGTCGGCCAACGTGCTGTTCATGACGGTGATGGCCACCAAGATGCCCTACGTGGGCCGCGGCTGAGCGCCCGCGTTCATAGGCCGAGTTGGCGCGCCGCGAGGTCTTTCATGATCTCCTCGGCGCCGCCGCCGATCATCAAGACCTTGCATTCGCGGTAGATCCGTTCAGACTTGGTGCCGCGCATGAAGCCCATGCCGCCGAGCATCTGCACCGCCTGGTCGGCGCAGAACTGCATGGTCTGTGTCGCGTGGTTCTTCAAGAGACAGATGCGTGCGACGAGTTCGGGCGTCTCGCGGCCGTGGCGTTCGGCTTGATCCAGCTCCCGGCCAAGCGCGGCGACCCAGGCCTCGGTGGAATCGATGCGCATGCGCATGTCCATGAGTTTGTGGCGGATCACCTGCCGGGCGACCAACGGCTCGCCAAAAGTCTTGCGCTGGCGCGTCCAATCCAGCGCCTCATCCAGGCAGGCCTGCGCAAACCCCAGGGCCAGCGCCGCGATGCCCAGGCGCTCGCCGTTGAAGTTGCTCATCACGATCTTGAATCCGCTGCCCTCGGAGCCCACCAGGCAATCGGCCGGCACGCGCACGCCGTCCAGCCGCAGATGCGCGGTATCGGAGGCCCACCAGCCCATCTTCTTGAGCTCGGTGCGCGACAGGCCGGTCGCATCGCCCGGCACCACGATCATCGAAATGCCCCGCGCGCCGGGTATGGACCCCCAGCGGCCATCTTCCATCTCACCGGTGCGCACCGCCATGCTGATCCAGTCGGCGCGCATGCCGGAGGTGATGAACACCTTCTCGCCGTCGATCACCCATTCGTCGCCGTCGCGCCTGGCCGTGGTGCGTATCTGCGCCACGTCGGAGCCTCCGCCCGGCTCGGTGATCGCCAGCGCGGCAATACGTTCGCCACGCAGCACGCCGGGCACCACCCGCTGCTGCAAGGTCGGCGAGCCATGCCGCACGATGGGCGGCAGCCCAATCCCGAGCGAAAACAGGCTCGCGTGCAAGCCGCCGCTGCCGGTTTCGCGGGCCAGCGTTTGCGCCACCGCGTTGCGCAGGCGCCAGGATGCCGGCGTGCCACCCAGTTCCTCTGGATACCCCAGGGCGAGCAACCCCGCTTCGGCTGCCTGGCGATAGACCTCGCGGGGAAAGCCGCCCGCCTCGTCCCAGGCGTGAACATGCGGATTCAGGCGCTCGCGGGCAAAGCGCCGCGCGGCATCCACCACGGTTTGCACGTCGGCGTCGGATTCAGCGCCGAACGCGCCGTCGACGGACTGGCTCATGCGCCGCCAAACAGCTTGGGTTGACGATAGCGGCTAAAGCCGTCATACGGCTGCACCGCCTCACGCGCCTGTGCCTCGGTGGGCGCGGCAAAATCTCCCCAGCCCATGCGCACCTGCGGCCGCGCACCGTCCACGCGCAGCACCACGCCAGAGATGAAGCTCGCCGCCGGGCAGAGCAGGAAGACAATGGCCGCCGCCACCTCGGCCTCGTTGCCAAAGCGCCCCGCGGGCACCGTCCGCCCCATCTGGCGCAGGCGCGGCGCGGCCTCGGGCGGGTAGTGGTCCATCCCGCTGGAGGCGATGTAGCCCGGCGCCACCGCGTTGACGCGCACGCCCGAGCGCGCCCATTCCAGCGCCGCCGTCTCGGTCAGGCTGACCATGCCGGCACGCGCCGCGCCGCTGTGGCCCATGCCGGGCATAGAGCCCCAGAAATCGGCCACGATGTTGACGATGGCCCCTCCCCGCGCCTGCATGGTCTGTCGGTAGCACTCGCGCGCCATCAGAAAGCCGCCGGTGAGATTGGTCGCCACCACAGCGTCCCAGCCCTTGGCCGAAATGGCTTCAAGAGGTGTCATGTACTGGCCGCCCGCGTTGTTGACCAGGCCATGGATGCGCCCCCGCTCAACCAGGATGCGCGCCACCATCGCGGTGACGCCAGCCTCGTCGCGTATGTCGCAGGCCTGCCACGACGCGCTGCCGCCGTCCTCGGCGATCTCGGCCGCCACGGCCTGCAGCTTTTCTGGCTTGCGGCCCACCAGCACGGTGTGCGCGCCGAGCGCCGCCAGCTCGTGCGCCACGCAGCGCCCGATGCCCGAGCCGCCGCCCGTGACCACATGCGTCTGCTGCGCGAACAAGCCGGGGCAAAATACCGAGCGATAGGAGTGCATCTGCGAGACTCTGAAGGTTCAAATAGCCGCAGGACGCCCACGAGCAGCTACAAGATTTGTAGCGTTTTGCGCAGGCGCCTGACCCGCCATGATAGGCGCCGCGAACGGCTGGATGCTCAGTCTGGCCGTGCCGCGACCGCCTCGCCGCTGCGCGAGCCTCGGGCGTGCGCATACACCCAGGTGAACTCGGCTCCAAACAGGAAGATTTGCGCCGAGTAATACACCCACAACAGCAGCACCACCAGGGAGCCCGCCGCGCCAAAACCCGAACTCACGCCGCTGGTGCCAATGTACAGGCCGATCAGCGTGCGCCCCAGCGTGAACAGCAGCGCCGTCACCGCCGCGCCCACCCACACGTCGCGCCAGGCGATCGAGCGGCTGGGAATGATCTTGTAGATCATCGCGAACATACCGGTGGTCATCAGGTACCCGGCAACCACATTGACGCCCTGCATCAGCACCGCCCAGTTGCCGAAGATCGGCGACCACCAGGCATGCAGCGCGGCCACCGCCGCGCTGAACACCAGGGAGACCATCAACAGGAAGCCGATGCCCATGATCAGCCCGAACGAAAGCACCCGCGCGCGCAGCCAAGCCCAGATGCCCGCCGACCTGGGCGCGTCGGCGCGCCAAATCTGATCAAGCGAGCTTTGCAACTCGGCGAACACCGTCGTCGCCCCGATCAGCGAGAGCACCACGCCCGCCGCCGTGCCCAGCCAGCCCTGCGCGGGCTTGTTCACGCTTTGCAGCATGGACTCGACCACCCGCGCACCCTCGGGGCCCAGCAGATCGCGCAACTGGCCGAAAATCTCGCCACGCGCCGCGTCGGGGCCAAACACCAGCCCAGCCACTGAAATCACGATGAGCAGCAGCGGCGACAACGAGAACACCGTGTAATACGACAAGGCCGCACCCATGCGCGGCGCGCGGTCCTCGCTCCAGGCCACGGCCGCATCGCGCAACAAAACCCAGGCCGTGGCGCCGCGACGCTGCTTCGGACCGGGGAGCTCGGCCATCAGCGGGATCAGTGCGCCACGCCCGGCGCGGCGTCGGTACCGCCGTCAGCGAACAGTTGCGCCACGTCCACCGGATCGAAGGTATACGGATGGCCGCAGAAATCGCACGACACCATCACGATGCCGCGCTCCGCCAGTATGGAGTCGGCCTCCGCGCGCCCCAGGGAACGCAGCATGCCGCCCACACGCTCGCGCGAGCAGCGGCAAGCAAACCGGGGCGCCAGCGGCGCATAGCGCTCGTATGGTTCCTGCCAGAACAGGCGCGTGAGGATGGCATCGGCGTCCAGCGTCAGCAGTTCCTGGGGCGTCAGGCTCTTGCCGAGGATGCGGATGCGGTTGAAGGCGTCCTCATCCACCGCGGCGCCCAGGTTGGCTCCCCCCCCGCCGGGCACGCGCTGCCCCATCAGACCGGCGGCCGTCTGCATGTCGGCCGCCAGCACGAACGCCGTCTCCAGTTGCTCGCTCGACTGCATGTACTGCTCGATCATCGTGGCCAGCGTGGGCAGCGGTGCGCCGTCCGGGCCGCGCAACGGCACCACGCCCTGATAGGGCTGCTGCCCGGGCAGTTTGTCCTCGGGATCCAGCGTAATGGCGCAGCGCCCCTTGCCGTGCATGTCCAGCCAATCGGCCAGTTGGGCGTCGGCGGGTACGCTGCCGCGCACCGAAGCCGTGGCGCGAATCCGAAAATCGCTGCCCACCTCGGCCACCGCCAGCTTCAATGGCCCATCGCCAAAAATCTGCATGACCAACGCGCCCTTGAACTGGATGCTGGCTTGCAGCAGCGTGGCCGCCGCCGTCATCTCGCCGAGCAGGCCTTGCACCGGTGGGGGATAGGCGCCAGTGTCGGGATTCTCGGCGCGTCGGCGCAGCATTTCACGCCAGCTGTCGGTCAACCGCACCAGGGCGCCGCGAACCGGCAAGCCTGTAAACAGAAACTTGTGAAGCTCGGACATCAGCGCGCGGTCTTCAACTGACTGCGGTAACGGCGAGCATTCTCGATGTAGTGCTGCGCGCTGCGGCGCAACCCTTCGATCTGCTCGGGTGTCAACTGCCGAACCACCTTGGCTGGACTGCCCATGATCATCGAGCCATCGGGAAACTCCTTGCCCTCGGTCACCAGCGAGCCTGCGCCCACCAGGCAGTTCTTGCCGATCTTCGCGCCGTTGAGCACGATGGCGCCGATGCCAATCAGCGATTCGTCGCCCACCGTGCAGCCATGCAGCATGACCATGTGCCCCACGGTCACATGCCTGCCCAGCGTCAACGGCAGGCCGGCGTCGGCATGCAGCACGCTGCCGTCCTGCACGTTGGTGCCTTCGCCAATGGTGATCGACTCGGTATCGCCGCGCAGCACGGCGCCAAACCACACGCTGCTGTCTGGTGCCAGGCGCACATCACCGATCACGCGGGCCGTATCGGCCACCCAGGCCGAGGCGTGGCGCTGCGGCGCCTGTCCGTCGAGTTCAAGAATCGACATGGAATTTCTCCTGAGAATTGGGAATCCGGGCGCTGATTCTGCCTGCCTGTGCCAAACCCGTCAGCGGCCCCAGCGCGACGGGCGCACCGCCAGCGCCGTGGCCAGACCATAAACCCCCATGGCCAGTGCCACCAATGCGAAATAGGCGCTGGGGCCCGCCCCGCGCTGGACCAGCCACCACCCGCCGCCGGCCACCAGCAGGGGCCGCAAAGCGCCGGCCAACACGGGACCGAGCACCCGGCCCGAGCCCTGCGAGGCGAAATACAGCGTCAGGCCCAGCCCGAACAGCGCAAACGCCGGGCCCACCGTGCGCAGGTAGTCGCGCGCATGCCCCAGCACACCGGGGTCTGAACTGAAGAGCCCCGCCCAGACGTCGGGCCAAAACGCCACCACGCCGCCCAGCGCTCCCAGGTTCAGCGCCGACGCCGCGCCCGCTATCCACGCCACGCGGCGCGCGCGCGCCACGTCACCCGCGCCGATGGCCATGCCCACCATCGGCACCGCCGCCACGCCGATGCCAAACGATATCGGCACCAGCAAGAACTCCAGCCGCTGACCAATGCCATAGCCCGCCAGCGGCAGCAGGCCGAGTCGCGCAATGAAGCCGGTGAAGATCAAAACCGATAGCACCGACATAAGCGGCGACAGGCACGACAACGCCCCTACACGCAGAATGTCCACCAGCAGCGCCTTCTGCAGGCGCGGACCGCGCCAGACCAGGCGCACCCGCGCCTCGTCACCGAACAGCACGCCGCACAGCAGCGCCACCATCACCGCCGTCGCCACGATGTGACCCAGCGCCACGCCCGGCATCCCCAGCGAACGCAAGGGCCCCGCGCCCAGCCCCAGGGCGCCGCCCAGCATCACCTGCAGCAGCGCGCCAGCGGCGATCGCCACCGACGGTGCGCGCATGTTGCCCGTGCCCCGCAGGATGGACGCCAGCGTGTTGGCCAGCCACACCAGCGGCGCGCCGAATCGCGCCACCAGCTGCATGGGGATTGCCACCGAAAACCGCGCCGCCTCGGCCAGCACCTCGCCGCGACCACCGAGCCAGGCATAGAAGTACGGCCCGCCCAGTTGCATGATCGCCAGGTAGACCAGCCCCAACGCCAACCCGATTGCCACCGCATGGCGCGCCAGCGCCGCGGCCCGGGCACCGTCGCCCGCGCCAAGCGCGCGGCTCACGGCCGATGAAACGCCGCCGCCCATCGCGCCGGAGGACAGCATCTGCGTCAACATGGCAAACGGGAACACCAGTGCCATGGCCGCCAGCGGCGCCGTCCCCAGGCGGCCCATGTAGTAGGTTTCGGCAATGCCCACCAG
>DAIOSZ010000105.1:1053-12540 GCA_036752305.1 Burkholderiaceae bacterium | reverse complement strand
ATCTACTACGTCGGCCCGGTCGATCCGGTCGGCAACGAAGTCGTCGGCCCGGCCGGCCCCACCACCGCCACGCGCATGGACAAGTTCACCGAGATGATGCTGTCGCAGACCGGCCTCATCTCGATGATCGGCAAGGCCGAGCGCGGGCCGGTGGCCATCGAGGCGATCAAGCAGCACAAGAGCGCCTACCTCATGGCCGTGGGCGGCGCCGCCTACCTGGTGGCCAAGGCCATCAAGGAGGCCCGGGTGCTGGCCTTCGCCGACCTGGGCATGGAAGCCATCTACGAATTCGACGTGAAGGACATGCCCGTCACCGTGGCCGTCGATTCGACCGGCACCAGCGTGCACAACACCGGCCCCGCCGAGTGGCAAAAGCGCATCGCCACGGGCGAGTTCAAGGGCATAGGCCTCACCGCCGCTTGAGCGATACCGCGCCGCCGTCTGCCCGCGAGTCTGTCCGCGAGTCTGCCCGCGAGTCTCTCCGCGACGCCCCCATCGGCGTGTTCGACAGCGGCATCGGCGGCCTGTCGGTGCTGCGCGCGCTGCGCGCGCAATTGCCCGCCGAACACTTCGTCTACCTCGCCGACAGCGCTCACGCGCCCTACGGCGAGCGCGGCGACGCCTACGTCGGCGCGCGCAGCCTCGCGCTGGCGCGGGTTCTCGCGCACGAGCACCGCGCCAAGGCTCTCGTCGTGGCCTGCAACACGGCCACCGGAGCCGCCATCGCCACGCTGCGCCAGGCCTACCCCGGCCTGCCCATCGTCGGCATCGAACCCGCGCTCAAGCCCGCGCAGGCGCTCAGCCGCAGCGGCCGCATCGCCGTGTGGGCCACGCGCGGCACGCTGGCGGGCGACAAATTTGCGCTGTTGCTGCGATCACTGCCCGCGGGAACCGACTGGGTGCTCACCCCGTGCGACGGCCTGGCCGATGCCATCGAAGCCGCGGCCACGCCCGGCGCCCCGCGCGATGCGGTGCTGGCGCTGTGCCAGCGCTACGCCGACCAGAGCGGCCCCTTCGGCCCCGCCCCCGGCCAGGCCGACCTGCTGGTGCTCGGCTGCACGCACTACCCGCTGGCCAGCTCCGTCATCCGCCAGGCCGTGGGGCCAGCCGTCACCCTCGTCGAACCCGGCCCCGCCGTAGCCCGCCAACTGCAGCGCCTGCTGGCCGAACGCGCCCTCACGCGCGATGCCCTTGAGGTCGGGCACCTGACGCTGCTGAGCACCGGCGCGCCCGAGGCGCTGCAAACGGCGGCTGCCCTGCTGCTCCCCCAGACATAGCAAAAACGATAGCGGCCCGTGGACATCCTGCGGTCGATACAGGCTCAAAACATCCCTGAAAACCGGCCATCACACGCCCGCATCGCGCTGCGCATCGGCATTTTTGTAGATGATGAGACAAATATGTAGATTACTCTACAAAATCATCGGCCGTGGTCGGGTTTTGGGCGTTTTCAGGCCCATTTTCTGATGCCAAAACAGCCTTTTGACCAATGAAATCGTCCACGGACAGCTATCATTTTTGCTGAGCAGGCGGCGCCCGTACACTGAGTCTCGTCCCGCCCAACGCCGCCCATTGCGCTTGCCCGCCTCGCCCGCCCCCCTCTCCCCGCCCCCACCCCCCAACGAAACCCGCGGAGCCCCTGCCGTATCCGCGCCTGGCGGACAGCGTGCGGGCGCTGCTGATGGACCCGTCGGTGTGTGTGCCGCCGCGCCTGATCCAGCCTTTGGCCGCGGGCGGGAGCCTGTTCGTCATGCCAGCCTCGGACGAGCGCCTGGCGATGGTCAAGCTGATCAGCTTCGTGGCCGACAACCCGGCGCGCGCCCTGCCGGCGATTCAGGGCGACGTGGTGGTGTTCGACGCGCGCGACGGCACGCGCCTGCAGGTGCTCGATGGGCCGACGGTGACCGCCCGGCGCACGGCGGCGGTGTCGCTCCTGGCCGCGCGGGAACTGGCGCCCGCGCCCGAGGGCCGGCTGCTGATCGTCGGCGCCGGGGTGCAGGGCCGCGCGCACCTGGAAGCCTTTGCGCAGGGCCTGGGCGTGCGCGAGGTGCGCGTGGCCTCGCGCGCCGCCGCCAGCGCCGATGCGCTGGTGGCGCACGCGCGCGGCCTGGGCCTGCGCGCCGAGCGGGTGGACGACGCCGACGCCGCGCTGGCCGAGTGCACGCTGGTCGCCAGTTGCACCAGCGCGCAAGGCGTGGCCCTGCGCGGCCTGCCCCGCGACGACGCCTTCGTCTGCGCCGTGGGCGCCTTCACGCCGCGCATGGTCGAGTGGTCCCCGGAGGTTTGCCGCGACCTCGCCGCGCGGGGCCGCGTGGTGCTGGACACCCGGGACGCCGACCACGAGGCCGGCGATCTGCTTCAAGCCGGGCTCGATACGGCCCGCTTTGCCACGCTGGCCGACGTGGTCAACCGGCGCCCGGCCTGGACGCAGCGCGATGCTGTGCGCGGCGGGCCGGTGTTTTTCAAGAGCTGTGGCTGGGCGGGCTGGGATCTGGCGGCGGCGCGCTGCGCGGCAGGCCTGTGAGCCGCCCCAGCCCCTGCCCCTTGCCCTGGAAACGCCAACTGGTGTTGACGAAAAAGTAGCCGTTCGACTTGTAATCCACCCGCATCGTGCCGCCGTTGGCCGCGGCCATGTTGAACACCTTGTCGCCCACGCGCTGCTTGAGTTCTTCTGCGCTCGGAACCGAGGCGCCATCGGGAAACTCCGCGGCCTGCGCCAGCAGGGGAATCAGGACGAGCCCGGCGATGAAATGGTTTCGTGACATGCGTGCCTCTCATGAATGCTTGATGTGGCAACCATTGTGTTGAGGCACGGGGCAGGCGTCATCCCTCTTTTTGGCGATAGGCCCTGCCGTTTCGGACAACACCGGTCACTTCAAAATCAATAGCTGACCGTGGTTGTTTTTCGTATGGTTAAGGCCAAATTCATGCCTAAAAATGGCCTCTCGGCGGCTGTTTCAACCGGTGGAATCCGGGATTTTGTAGACGTTACGACAAATTATGTAGAAACCTCTACAAAAACAGACGTTCAGACCTCGATTTTCAGCATCCAATCCGCGTTTTCATCAGTAAAAACAACCACGAGCAGCTATCATTTTTACATATCCGTTTGCACCCGCGCCAGCGCTCACGCCTGGCCGAACCCGCCGCCGCCCGGGGTGTGGATTTCAAACAGGTCGCCGGGCAGCATCTCGGCGCTGCCGATGTGGGCGAGTTCTTCGGCGCGGCCATCGCTGGCGCGGATCACGCGGTTGATGCCGGGTGCGCCGTCGCCGCCGCCGAGCAGGCCGAAGGCGCCGCGCAGGCGGCCGTTGGAGAGGATGCTGGCGGTCATGGGCTCCAGAAAGCGCAGCCGGCGCCCCCCGCCGTCGCCGCCGCGCCAGCGGCCGGCGCCGCCGGAGCCGTGGCGGATTGCATAGCTTTCCAGCCGCACCGGGAAGCGCCATTCGAGCACCTCGGGGTCGGTCATGCGCGAGTTGGTCATGTGGGTCTGCACCACGCTGGTGCCGGGGAATCCGCCGACCAGGCGACCCTGCGCGTCGAACACACCGCCCGCGCCGGAGCCGCCGGAGACGGTTTCGTAGTACTGGTGGGTGGCGTTGCCGAAGGTGAAGTTGTTCACCGTGCACTGGCTGGCGCCCATGAGGCCGAGCGCGCCGATGATGGCGTTGGTGATGCAGGTGGAGGTTTCCACGTTGCCCGCCACCACGCTGGCCGGAGGCTCGGGGCGCAGCATGGAGCCTTCGGGGATGACGACCTCGATGGGCTTGAGGCAGCCCGCGTTGAGCGGGATGTCGTCGTCCACCAGCATGCGAAAGACGTAGAGCACGGCGGCCATGCAGACCGCGGTGGGGGCGTTGAAGTTGTTGCCCTGCTGCTCGGAGGTGCCGGTGAAATCGACCTTGCAGGCGCGCGAGGCGGCGTCGATGCTCACCGCGACCTCGATGCGCGCGCCGTTGTCCAGTGGCAGCGTGAAGCGGCCGTTCTTCAGCCGCGCGGCCAGTTGCGTGATGGCGCGGCGCACCGATTCCTCGGCGTTGTCCTGCACGTGGCGCATGTAGGCCTGGACGACGGACAGGCCGAACTGATCGACCATCTTGCGCAACTCCTGCACGCCTTTTTCGTTGGCGGCGATCTGCGCCTTGAGGTCGGCGAGGTTCTGCGTGGGGTTGCGGCTGGGATGGGGGCCGCTTTGCAGCAGCTCCAGCATGGCCTGCTCGCGCAGCAGGCCGCCATCGACGAGTTTGACGTTGTCGATCTGTACGCCCTCTTCCTCGATGCGGGTGGAAAACGGCGGCATGGAGCCGGGCGTGACGCCGCCGATGTCGGCGTGGTGGCCGCGCGAGCCCACGTAGAACAGCGGCTGCGCGCTGCCCGGCAGGTAGACCGGGGGGATGACGGTGACGTCGGGCAGGTGCGTGCCGCCGTGGTAGGGATCGTTGAGGACGTAGACGTCGCCGTCGCGCATGCGGCCCTGGTTGCGCCGGATCACGGTCTTGATGCTCTCGCCCATGCTGCCCAGGTGCACGGGCATGTGGGGGGCGTTGGCGATGAGCTGGCCCTCGGCGTCGAACAGCGCGCAGGAGAAATCCAGCCGCTCCTTGATGTTGACCGAATAGGCCGTGTTTTGCAGCTGCAGGCCCATCTGCTCGGCGATGTTCATGAACAGGTGGTTGAACACCTCCAGCAGCACCGGGTCCACCGTGGTGCCCGCCGCGTGGGCGGCGGCGCGCGGCACGGCGCGCGTGAGCAGCAGGTGGTCCTGCGCGGTCAGGCGGGCCTGCCAGCCGGGCTCGATGACGGTGGTGGCGTTGGCCTCGGCGACGATGGCCGGGCCGGGGATGCGGTCGCCGGGACGCAGATCCTCGCGCACGATGAGCGCGGCCTCGTGCCAGGCACTCTGGCCGTCCACGCCGGTGGTGTAGATGCGCACCGTCTCGCGGCGTGGCACCGCGCGCTCGGGGTGCAAGGCGTGCACGGCCTCGGCGGGCGCGTCGCCGGGCACCACGGCCTCCACCGAGACGGCCTCGGCCACCAGATCCCGGCCGGGCATCAGAAAGGCATAGCGCTGGCGGTACGCGACCTCGAAATCGCCCTGCATCGCCGCCAGCGGGCCAAAGGGCACGATGAGCGCCGAGTCGGTGCCCGCGTAGCGCAGGTGCACGCGCCGGTGCACGCCGATGGGCGCGTCGGAGAAATGCTGCTCGGCCAGGTGCGCGCGCGCCTTGTCCGCCAGATGGTCCAGCTGCGCGGCCAGCGCGGTCAGCGCGGCTTCGGTAAGCGGCATTTCCACCGCCTGCTCGCGCATCACGCTCTGGTCGGCCAGGCCCATGCCGTAGGCCGACAGCACGCCCGCCAGCGGATGCGCGAGCACGCGCGTCATGCCCAGCGCGTCGGCCACCAGACAGGCGTGCTGACCACCGGCACCGCCGAAGCATTGCAGGGTGTAACGCGTGACGTCGTAGCCACGCGCCACGCTGATTTTCTTGATGGCATTGGCCATCTGCTGCACGGCGATCTGGATGAAGCCGTGCGCCACGTCCTGCGGTGCGCGGCCAGCGCGCGCCGCCAGCTCGGCAAAGCGCGCGTGCACCACGGCGACGTCCAGCGCCTCGTTGGCCGCCGGACCGAAGACCTTGGGAAACCAGGCGGCCTGGATTTTGCCGACCATCACGTTGGCGTCGGTCACCGCCAGCGGCCCGCCGCGCCGGTAGCTGGCCGGGCCTGGGTTGGCACCCGCGCTTTGCGGGCCGACGCGAAAGCGCGCACCGTCAAAGCGCAGGATGGAGCCGCCCCCCGCCGCCACGGTGTGGATGCTCATCATCGGCGCGCGCATGCGCACGCCGGCCACCTGGGTCTCGAATTCGCGCTCGAAGGCCCCGGCGTAGTGGCTCACGTCGGTGGAGGTGCCGCCCATGTCGAAGCCGATCACGCGCGGCTGCCCGGCGATTTCGGCGGTGCGGGCCATGCCGACGATGCCGCCGGCCGGGCCGGAGAGGATGGCATCCTTGCCCGCGAAGCGCCGCGCGTCGGTCAGCCCGCCCGACGACTGCATGAACAGCAGGCGCACGCCGGGCATGTCGGCCGCCACCTGATCGACGTAGCGGCGCAGGATGGGCGAGAGGTAGGCGTCCACCACCGTGGTGTCGCCCCGGCTGACGAACTTCATCATCGGGCTGACCTCGTGGCTCACGCTGGCCTGCGCGAAGCCGATCTCGCGCGCCAGACGCGCCGCCGCCCGCTCGTGCGACACGTGGCGCCAGCCGTGCATGAACACGATGGCGACGCTGGCGAGCCCGTCGGCGCGCGCGCGCTCCAGCTCGGCGCGCAGGTGCGCCTCGTCCAGGGGCTCGATCACCTCCCCCGCCGCGCCCACGCGCTCGCGCGCCTCGACCACCGCGCGGTACAGCAGTTCGGGCAGCACGATGTGCCGGTCGAAGATGCGCGGGCGGTTCTGGTAGGCGATGCGCAGCGCATCGCGAAAGCCCCGCGTGGTGACCAGCAGCGTGGGCTCGCCCTTGCGCTCCAGCAGCGCGTTGGTGGCCACCGTGGTGCCCATCTTCACGCACTCCACCCGCTCGGGCGTGACCGGCTCGCCCGGCGCCAGGCCCAGCAGGTGGCGGATGCCGGCGACGGCGGCGTCGCGGTACTGCTCGGGGTTTTCGCTCAGCAGCTTGTGCGTGACCAGGGTGCCGTCCGGGCGCTTGCCGACCACGTCGGTGAAGGTGCCGCCACGGTCGATCCAGAATTGCCAGCGCGAATGGGTCATGGTTGTGCTGCTGTTTTGATAGCTTTTGATGATTGCCGGACGGCCATCGAGGCCCGATCGCCTACAAGGACGCCGCCGCCCTCGCCGCCTGGTCGTACAAACCCGAGAGCACGCGCAGCAGGCGCGCGAGCTCGCCGATGTCGCGGTTGAGCCCTTCGTCGGCCTTGAGTGCGTCCATCAGGCAGGTTTCCCGGATCGCGCGGTAGCGCTGCACATGGGCCTGGCCCGCCTCGGTGGCGGCGTAGGTCACTTCCTTGCCGTTCTTGCGCGAGGCCACCACACCCAGCGCCTGGAGCTTCTTGAGCGCGTAGTTGATGAGGTGCGTGTCTTCCACGTTCATGATGAAGCAGATGTCGGCCAGCCGCTTGTCGCGCGCGCGGTGCGTCACGTGGTGCAACACCAGAACGTCCAGCGGCGTCAGGTCTTTCAGCCCGGCGGCGGCCATGCAGTGCACGACCCAGCGGTGGAACGCATTGCCCGCGACGATGAGGCCGAACTCGAACTCCGACAGCTCGGCGCTGCGCGGCGAGACGAGGTGCGCCGACGAAACGATCGGCGGGCCGGCGGGCGTGCTCGCGCGTTTGCGGGGCATGACGGCGCTCCTTGGGCGGGTGTCAACGAGGCGCGATTGTAGGCAGCGTCATGACAATTTGTCGGCAATTTGTTGCCATTGAGGGATTCTCCCTACCCGGTTCGGCGAACGAGCGCCTACAGTTCGCTTCCATCGCAACCGTCGCCAAAAGGGCACGTCCATGAAACGCCGCTTCTACCTCCTGCGCAGCCTCGTCACGGCATCCGCATGGGCGCTCGCCTTCGGGGCCCAGGCCCAGACCAAATGGGACCTCGCCAGCGCCTACCCGGCGACCAATTTCCACGTCGAGAACCTGACCCAGTTCGCCAAAGACGTGGACAGCGCCACCGGCGGCAAGCTCAAGATCAACGTACACGCCAACGCATCGCTGTTCAAGGCCAACGAGATCAAGCGCGCGGTGCAGGGCGGGCAGGCGGCGGCCGGCGAGGTCCTGCTGGTGAACTTCGAGAACGAGAACCCGATCTACGGTGCCGACGGCATTCCGTTCGTGGCCACTTCGTTCGCCGACGCGCGGCGCCTGGCCGACGCGCAGCGGCCCTATCTGGACAAGCTGCTGGGCAACCAGGGCATGAAGCTGCTCTACACCGTGCCGTGGCCGCCGCAGGGTGTGTATGCCAAGAAGGAAATCGCCTCGGTGGCCGACCTGCGCGGCATCAAGTGGCGCGCCTACAGCCCGGCCACGGCCAAGATCGCCGAGCTGATCGGCGCGCAGCCGGTGGTCATCCAGCAGGCCGAGTTGTCGCAGGCGCTGGCCACCGGGGTGATCGAGAGCCTGATGACCTCCGGCTCCACGGGCTACGACACCAAGATCTACGAAAGCATCAAGAACTTCTACGACACCCAGGCCTGGCTGCCCAAGAATGCGATCCTGGTCAACAAGCGCTCCTTTGACGCACTCGACCCGGCTACCCAGGCCGCCGTGACGAAGGCGGCGCAGGAAGCCGAGGTGCGCGGCTGGAAGCTCAGCCAGGAGAAAACCGGCTGGTACCTCAAGGCTCTGGCCGACAAGGGCATGAAGATCCACCAGCCGCCGGCCAAGCTCACCGCCGACCTCAAGCAGGTGGGCGCGGTGATGCTGGGCGACTGGCAGAAGAAGGCGGGCGCGGACGGTGAGGCCTTGATCGCCACCTACCAGAAATCGGCCAAGAAGTAGGCCCCATGCTGCGCCGCTGGCTGGACCGCCTGTACCTCGCCGCGGGCGCCCTGGCCGCCGTTTGCATCGCGCTGATCGCCGCGTTGATGATCGGCCAGAGCGTGCTGCGCGAATTCGGCGTGCGCACCGGCGCGGTCAACGACGTGGTCTCCTGGCTGTGCGCGGCGTCGGCCTTCCTGGCCATGGCGCATGCCTTCAAGCACGGTGACTTCGTGCGCGTGACGCTGCTGCTGGACAAGCTCGCTCCCGCGCCGCGCCGCGCGCTGGAGACCGCCACGCTGGCCATCGGTGTGGTGGCCACCGGCTACCTGGCCTGGTCGGCCTGCCTGTTCACCTACGAAAGCTGGGAGTTCAACGACGTGGCGCAGGGTCTGTTGCCGCTGCCACTGTGGATTCCGCAGCTGTCGTTCGCCTTCGGCGCGGTGCTGCTGTGGGTGGCCGTGCTCGACGAGCTGGTCATCGTGCTCACGGGCGGCGTGCCCACCTACGTGCGCGAGGTGCAGGAGCGCCACGCGCGAGGCGATTTCTCGGCCGACGTGTAAGGCGCGAGGTTCCCCATGGACATCCTGATGGTGGGCGGCATCCTGCTGCTGCTCATGATGGTGCTGCTGGCCGGGGGCGTGTGGATCGCCATGACGCTGGCGATCTGCGGCTGGGTCGGCCAGGCGTTCTTCACCTCCACGGCGCCGGGCAAGAACCTGTTTTCGGCGTTCTGGGAGAGCAACGCCAGTTGGGAACTGGCCGCGCTGCCGCTGTTCATCTGGATGGGCGAGATCCTGTTTCGCACCCGCCTGTCGGAGGAAATGTTCGACGGCCTGCGCCCGTGGCTCAACCGCGTGCCGGGGCGCCTGATGCACACGACCATTCTGGGCTGCGGCATTTTCGGCTCGGTGTCGGGGTCGTCGGCCGCCACCTGCGCGACGATCAGCAAGGTCGCGTTGCCCGAGCTGCTGCGCCGCGGCTACAGCGAGAAGGTCGCGCTGGGCTCGCTGGCCACCGCCGGGACGCTGGGCATCCTGATTCCGCCCTCGATCACGATGGTGGTGTACGCCGTGGCGGCGGACGCGTCGATCATTCGCATCTTCCTGGCCGGGTTTGTGCCGGGTTTTCTGCTGATGCTGCTGTTTTCGGGCTACATCGGCTGGTGGAGCCTGCGCCATCCGGACCAGGTGCCGCCGCCGGACCCGCCAACCACCTTCGTCGAAAAGATCCGCCAGTCGGGCAACCTGATTCCCTGCGCGGTGCTCATCGTGTTCATCGTCTGGGTGCTGGTGACGGGCTGGGCCACGGCCACCGAATGCGCGGCCTACGGCGTGCTGGGCTCGCTCGCGCTGGCGTGGTGGAGCAAGAGCCTGACCTGGGAGAACTTCAAGGAAGGCCTGATGGGCACCACGCGCACCAGTTGCATGATCATGTTCATTCTGGCGGGCGCGGCTTTCCTGACCAAGACGATGGCGTTCACCGGCATTCCGCGTGAACTCGCCGAATGGGTGGACAGCCTTCATCTCTCGCCAATTGCGCTGATCGGCGTGCTCACCGTGGTGTACCTGGTCCTCGGCACCGCGCTGGACGGCATCAGCATGATCGTGCTGACCAGCGCCGTGGTGCTGCCCATGATCCAGAAGGCCGGGTTCGACCTCGTGTGGTTTGGCATTTTCATCGTGCTGCTGGTGGAAATCGCCGAGGTGACGCCGCCGGTGGGCTTCAACCTGTTCGTCTTGCAGAACATGACCGGCAAGGACAGCAACACCATCGCCCGCGCGGCGATACCGTTCTTCGCCTGCCTGGTGGTCTGCATCGCGCTGATCACGCTGTTTCCACAGATCGTGACCTGGCTGCCCGACGCGGTGATGGGCCAGGAGAAGTAGCGGCGCGGCCGCCCGCCGCCGCTCAGATCGCCATCGCGGGCAGGTCGGGGGGGTCGGTGTCGGGCACCGGGCGGCCGATGTCGCTGAGCGCGCGCAGCGTCTCGGCATCGGTGCGGTACAGCTGCAGGAGCGGGCCGGGCGTGAGCGCCCCGGCGGCGCGCAGCACCTTCTCGACCGGCAGCTTCATGCCGCTGATGATCAGCGCGACGCCCTGCTGATGCAGCAGGTTCAGCAGGCGCGAGAAGACCTCGGCGCCGGTGGCGTCCATGCGGTTGATCGGCTGGGCGAACAGGCAGATGTGGCGGGTCTGGCGGTGCGCGCTCAGGTACTCGACCACGTTGCGCTCGAACTGGCTGGCGGCGGCAAAGTCCAGCGCCGCGTCCATGCGCAGCGCATAGGTATGCGGCGCGAGCATGGGCAGGTGCCACAGGTGGCGGTCGCGCAGGCTGCCGTCCTCGTGCAGGCCGACCTCGATGATGCGCGGATGCAGGCGCTGGTACAGAAAGTACGACAGGGAGCCCAGCACGCCCGCCAGCACGCCCCAGTACAGGGCTGGCGCCGCCGCGATCGTGACGACGAAGGTGGCGCCGGCAACGACGGCTTCCACCGGCGAGATGCGCCACAGCCGCAGGAATTCGCGCGGCTTGAGCAACCCCAGCACCGCCACCACCACGATGGCCGCCAGCACCGATTGCGGCACGTAGCGCAGCACCGGCGTGAACACCAGCAAGGCCAGCAGGACAACGACGACAGAAAAGACCGTCGCCCATCCGGTCTGCGCGCCCGCATACAGATTGAGCGCCGAGCGCGAGAACGACGAGCTGGTCGCAAAGGCGCCCGACAGACCCGAGGCCATCTTGGCCAGGCCCTGGCCGATGAGATCCTGGTCCTGGTTCCAGCGCTCGCCCTTGCCCTGGCTGTCCACCTTGGCGCTGGAGGCGGTTTCCAGAAAGCTCACCAGCGTGATCACCAACGTGGGCAGCAGCAGCTGGCCCAGCACCGGCCAGCCCGGCCAGATGGGCAGGTAGGGCTGCGGCAGCCCCTGTGGCAACTCGCCGACCACGCGCCCGCCGCCCGCCTCGAAACCCAGCCAGTGGCTCAGCCC
>DAIOSZ010000105.1:0-1043 GCA_036752305.1 Burkholderiaceae bacterium | reverse complement strand
CCCGTCCGCGCGAGTTCACGCACCGCCCGGATCAGGGGGACGATCACCAGCACCGACGGAAACGTGGGTTTCCAGCGCCGCACCAGCATCAACAGCACCAGCGACACCAGGCCGAACGCCGCCGCCAGCCCGTGGATCGAAGGTTGCGCCACCATCTGCGCCCAGGCGCCACGAAAGCCCAGCAGCGCGGGCAGCTGCGAGGCGATGATCAGCACCGCCGCCGCCTGCGTGAAAGCCATCAGCACCGGCGCGTTGACCACGTTGAGCAGCCAGCCAAAGCGCACCGCGCCCAGCACGATCTGCAGCAGCCCCGACAGCAGCGCCAGCCACACGGCCAGCGACACCCATTCGGCGCTGCCCGGCTGCGCCAGCGGCAGCAGCGAGGCCGAAATCAGCAGCGAGGTCAGCGCCGTCGGCCCCACCGACAGCCGTGCCGAGGCCGAGAACAGCACCGCCACCAGCGCCGGGATCATCGATGCATAGATGCCGGTGATCAGCGGCATGCCCGCCAACTGGGCGTAGGCCACGCCCTGCGGGATGACCATCAGGCCCACGGTCAGCCCGGCCATCGCCTCGCCGCGCAGCAGCGCTGCCGACGGCCGTGGCCAGCGCAGGAAGGGGAAATAGCGTGTGAGAGGTCCCGGCATGGGTAGATGGTACGTGAGGCGAGAGCGCCCCACACGACCGCCGTCCGGGCGGCAAGCGCACAAGACCACCGATGGACGTTTGCCTTGAGCCGTGATCTCCCCCGACGAACCCGGCGCGACGCCCAACGCGCTATCCCGCAGCCGCGCTCCCGTGGTTGGCGGCGCAAGCCCTCAGCGCTTGCTCAGACCCAGCCAGATCACGGCCCCCACCACCAGCAGCGAGCCCAGCAACTGCACCGGCGTGACCGCCTGGCCCAGCACGGCCCACGCCAGCACCAGGGCGAAAATGGGCTCCACGTTCATGATGGCCGAGTTGCCGACCACGCCCAGCCTGGGCAGCACCGTGAACAGCAGGGTGATGCCGGTGCCGTAGAGCAGCGTCAGCAGCGCCAGACC
>DAIOSZ010000104.1:3199-12573 GCA_036752305.1 Burkholderiaceae bacterium | reverse complement strand
CTCGCGACCTCAACCTTGGCAAGGTTGCGCTCTACCAACTGAGCTATTCCCGCGTGAGCCTCGCATTATAGCGTGCTTTTTGCGTTCAAATTTTCCGGGTGGTTGAAAGTCTGCTTTTCCGTCAGACCGTCACGTCCCGCGATGGCCCCGCACCCGACCGTCGCCCATCAATTTTAGGGCAAAACCTCGGGTGCCCGCCGGCTGGCGGCAACGCTCCCCGAACCTTGAACAAAGCCCTTGGGCAGGCCGGCCTCGGGTGTCATGCCGTACACCGGCTCGCCCGGCAGGCCCGCCATGAGCGGGGCGCGGGCGGCGAACAGCCTGTCCAGGTCGATGCCGGTGCGCACGCCCATGGCCTCGAACATGAAGACCAGATCTTCCGTGACCACGTTGCCCGACGCGCCGGGCGCGTAGGGGCAGCCGCCGAGCCCGCCCAGGGAGCTGTCGAAGGTGCGCACGCCTTCCTCGTAGGCCGCCAGGCAATTGGCCAGGCCAAGGCCGCGGGTGTTGTGCAGATGCGCGGCACCAGCCTTGTCGCCAATCTCGGCGCGCAGGCGGCGGAACAGGCGGCGCACCTGGGCCGGATTGGCGTAGCCCACGGTATCGGACAGGCCGGCCTCGTCGGCGCCCGCGGCCACGCATTGCGCGGCCAGCCAGATCACCTCGTCCTCGGGCACCTCGCCCTGCAAGGTGCAGCCAAAGGCGGTGGAGATGCCGGCTTCAAGCTTGACGCCGGGGGCAGTCTCGTCGCGCAGGCGCGCGATGGCGCGCACTTCCTCGACCATCTGCTCGCGCGTCTTGCGCACGTTGGCCAGCGAATGGGCGGCGCTGGCCGAGACGGGCATCGTGAGCTTGTGCACGCCGGCCTGGATGGCCGCCACGGCGCCCCGGAGGTTGGGCACCAGGGCCATGACGGTGACGCCCGGCAGGGTCAGCGCGTGCCGCACGACCTCGGCCGCGTCGGCCATCTGCGGCAACAGACGCGCGGGAACGAAGGAGGCTACCTCGAGCTCGCGCACGCCCGCAGCGGCCAAGGCGTCCAGCCAGCGGCATTTGTCGGCCGTGGGCAGGGTGGCGGCCACCGATTGCAGGCCGTCGCGAGGGCCGACTTCGCTGATGAGCACCTCGGAGCTGGAAACGGGCAGAGTCATGGTTATGGTCATAGATGTTGATTCTGTCTGACGGAATACGATTCTTCAAAACAAGTAACTGCTCAGGTCCCTCTCCCGTCAAACATTTCCCCTCGCTATGAACTCAGGAGCCGCAACTCCAGTCGCCCGCTCTCCAGCGGCGCGCTGGCCAAGCCCGCGCCCAAATCGCTGCGTGAGTCGGGCCACAAGAGAAGCGGCGGACAAATCGGGCTGAGTGGTTACAAAAAATGGCCTTCCGGCAGCGCCTGGACCCGCTCAGGTCAATGATTTTGTAGATGTTGTGACAATTTCGTAGATTGTTCTACAAATATCGATTGATTGAGGCATCATTTCTGGAATCAAACAGGCCATTTGATCAGTAAACAAAGCCACGAGCAGCTATCATTTTTTTCCATCCGCCATGCAGCACGCGGGCGGGCCGGGGGCGTGGTTGTGGCGCAGTGCAGGGGGATGGATGCGCACCCGGCCGGTTGTGTCAGGCAGAAGCGCCGGCGGGGTGCGTCACCTGGAGGGGGCGGTCATGCCTGGCATAGCGGTCCAGCCCCAGTCCTTCTGTGCTGATCTCGGGGCGCCTACCCAGCACCAGGTCGGCAACCACCTTGCCGGAGCCGCAAGCCATGGTCCAGCCCAGTGTGCCGTGTCCGGTATTGAGGAACAGGTTGCGGTAGGGCGTGGCGCCAATGATGGGCGTGCTGTCCGGCGTCATGGGGCGCAGGCCAGTCCAGACGGTGGCGCTGGCCAAGTCGCCGCCGGGGAACAGGTCGTTCACCACCAGCCCCAGTGTGGCGCGGCGGCGCGGGTCCAGGCGCAGATCAAAGCCACCGAGCTCGGCCATGCCGCCTACGCGGATGCGATCGTCAAAGCGGGTGACGGCAATCTTGTAGGTCTCGTCCAGCACGGTGGACAGGGGTGCAAAGGCCGGGTCCACCAGCGGCACGGTGAGCGAGTAGCCTTTGACCGGGTAGACCGGCAGGTCCAAGCCCAGCGGTTGCAGGAAACCGCGCGAATAGCTGCCAAAGGCCAGCACGAACTTGTCGGCGTGCAGCATCCGGCCATTCACGCGCACACCCACAATGCGATCGCCCTCGGTGGCCAGGCCTTCCACGTTCTGGTTGAAGCGGAAGTCCACGCCCATGCCCTGGGTCTGCTCGGCCAGCGCGTTGGTAAAGCGGAAGCAGTCACCGGTTTCGTCCATCGGCAGGCGCAGGCCACCGGCCAGACGGTCGCGCGCCTGGGCCAGGCTGGGCTCCACGGAGGCCAGTTGGTTGGCGCTGAGCAATTCAAAGGGCACGCCGCTTTCGCGCAGCACGGCAATGTCGCGCTGCACCGCGTCCACCTGGGCTTGGGTGCGGAACAGCTGCAGCGTGCCACCGGTGCGCTGCTCGTATCGCAGGCCCAGGTCTGCACGCAGGTTTTGCAGACACAGGCGGCTGTACTCGGCCACGCGCACCATGCGCTCCTTGTTGACGGCGTAGCGCTCGGGTGTGCAGTTGCGCAGCATCTGCGCCATCCACCGCAGCTGGAACAGGCTGCCGTCCAGGCGGATGGCCAGGGGCGCGTGCTTCTGGAACATCCACTTCATGGCCTTGAGAGGGATGCCGGGCGCAGCCCAGGGCGTGGAGTAGCCGGGTGAGACCTGGCCGGCGTTGGCATGGCTGGTCTCCAGCGCGACGCCGGGCTGGCGGTCTAGAACGGTGACCTGCGCGCCCGACTGGGCCAGGTAGTGCGCCGTGCTGGTTCCGATAACGCCACCGCCGAGAACAACAACTTTCATGGCCAAGTGCCTCATGCAAGATCAAAGCATCTACTGTATTGATGAAGTAACAGAAAAAAACTCTGAATGTTGATCATATGTCAGCTATATTTACTGAAATGAATACTGAAAACCAGATGGAGAAGTGAAATGTCCGAACTGGACCGCCTGGACAAGAAGATTCTGGATATCCTGCAGCGCGACGGGCGCATTTCCATGACCGACTTGGCGCACAGCGTGGGCCTGTCCACATCGCCCGTTTCAGAGCGCGTCAAGCGCATGGAGCGCGATGGCGTGATTACTGGCTACCACGCCCGCGTGTCACCCAAGGCACTGGGCAAGACCCTCTTGGTGTTCGTGGAGATCACGCTGTCCGCCAAGTCGGCCGAGGTGTTTGACAAGGTGCGTGCAGAGCTGCTGCATGTGCCCGATGTGCAGGAGTGCCACCTGGTGTCAGGCAACTTCGATTACCTGGTGAAAGCGCGCCTGGGTGGCATGGATGAATACCGCAGCCTGTTGGGCGACATCCTCAAGAAGCTGCCGGTGGCCGCGCAGTCGCACAGCTACGTGGTGATGGAAGACGTGAAGGAAAGCCTGGCTCTGCGCACCGACCGATAGGTGGATCCATCCTGGGGTGGGCACTTGCCCACCAGCAACAAGTCGCCGCTTTTGATGGTGCCGCTGAAATTGGTGATCGTGGTTTCGAGGCGGCACCTACCCCGTTTGTCTGCTCGACGCAGAAGGCGCCGAACGGTGTGCGCTATGGTCACTCTTGCGCGTGGCGCTGGTGCCGTTGAAAAGTGGCGTAACTTGTTGATTTCATTGGCGGAAGCTTAGGGATTCGAACCCTAGAAACCTTTCGGTTTGCCGGTTTTCAAGACCGGTGCAATCGACCACTCTGCCAAGCTTCCTGTGGCGCGGATTGTAAAGGGGGCGCCCGCCCTGCCTGCCCCCTGGGTTGATGCGCATGGCGATCGCTGTTTTACAAACTGTCACGACGTGGGTTGACGTGAAGCCGCGGTGCCGACCGTCAGCGCCGATAATCAGCCGGTGCGCAGTCTTCGTGGGGGAGGCTGTGGCGCAGACCGTTTTATTGGAGGTTGACGATGGCGTTGAAATTCCGACTGCATGGCACCGCTTTGGCCGCCGCTCTGGCATTTGGTTTCCTTGGCAGCGCGCATGCGCAATTCGGCGGCAATACCTGCGTATCGCTGGTGACCGCCAACCAGGCGATGCCGGCGCCCGCGACCGGAACGATTTCGATCACCAATCTGGACAAGTACGGCGTCCCCGCGCAGGCGTGCACGAACATGACGCTCAACGGCACGACGAGCATGAATTTCGAGATGACCGTTGCCACGGCCTTGCGCTACAACAACGTCACCATGCCGGCATGCCAGGGGTTGGCGTTCGGCCTCAATGGTGGCCCGGTGTATTCGTACACGCGGGCGAATGGCAGTTTCGCGCTGACGGGTTCGATGACCGGCACGTTCAACATGGACGCCTTGTCGCAGATCGACAACCTGACGGTGTCGCTTGGCGGCCAGAACTACACGGTCAATGCCGGCGTGTCCCAGTTCAAGGCCCGCGTGGTCATGAACGCCGACGGCACGCAGGACGTGACGATGTGCATGCCCGCTGGCGGTGTGCCGGCGTCGATCAATGGCAGCACCATGGGCGTTCCTGCTGCCATTTGGCAATGCGTGAGCCCGCAGAGCGATCCCAAGGTGCGCGTGCGCTACGTGGACGTCTGCCCGTTCTGATCGTCCCGCACGGGTGAGGGCTCTCGCGCTCGCCTGACCAGCCCGCCGGTTTCGTGAAGAAGTGGCGGGCTTTTTTCGTCGTGGGTCGCTACACGTGCAGGGCCGCCAGCACGCCGACCACGGCGCCCAGCGCGCCCATTGCATACATGCCCTGCTTGAGCCAGTTCTTCTTGGTCAGCAGCGCGATGGCCGCCAGCGCGATGGCCACTTGCAGCACTGTGGTGGCTTGCGCCCAGCGGTGATGCTGGTGCATCTGGGCGTCGGATTGATCGTCCCAGGCCTTGGCTTCAGCCTCCATTTTTTCCGCGGCGGTCTTGATTTCGTTCTTTTCTTTCTCGTAGCGGTCTACCTTGGACTGGTAGGACGCCTTCTTGTCCTCGGGCGCCAGGTCGCGCGCGAGTTCGGCCAGCGACTGCTTGGTGCTTTTGGCCTGGAAGTAGTTCCATTGGTTGGAGGCTTCGGTTTTCTTGATGGCCGCGTTGTTCTTGTAGATGCCCGAGTTTGCCTGCGTGGCGCCGCCCATGTAGCCGAAGATCGCGCCTACCGTGGCGATGATGGCGGTGAACAGCGCGATCTGGCTGGTCATGCGCTTGCTCTCTTCGTCGCCATGATGGCCATGCTCGTCATGGTGGCCTTGGGCGGCGTGTTCCAGCTCGTGGTCGTGCGGGCCGTGGACGTGGAAGCCGTGTCCGGACATGGGGTGAGTCTCCTATAGGGGTTGAACGTGGGTGTTGTGTTGGGTGACGAAGCAGTAGGACAGGCCGCTGGCGGATTGGTGGCATTCGCGCGCCACTTCGTGCCAGGCGGGGCCCAGCGCGGGCGCCAGCGCGTCGCCAGCGAAATCGCGCCCGATCTCGGTGATGGCGGCGCTGCGGGCATGCGGCGTCGCCAGCGTGAAGATTTCGGCGCCACCGATGATCCAGGCGTCCGCCGTACCGGGTGGGCAATGCGCCACCGCGTCGCGCAGGCTGGCGCAGGTCTGGGCCCCCGGGGCGCGCCAGTCGGCCTGGCGCGTGATCACCAGGTTCAGCCGCCCCGGCAAGGGACGAAAGCGTTCCGGCAGTGAGTACCAGGTCTTGCGGCCCATGATGACCGGCATGCCCATGGTCAATGCCTTGAAGTGCGCCAGATCCTCCGGCAAGTGCCAGGGCAGGCGGCCTTCAAGGCCAATCACGCCGTTGGCGGCGCGCGCATAGATCAGGTGCAGGTTCATGGGCGTGGTGGGGAGCCGCTCGCGGCGCGCGGAGGATACAGCACGGCCGCCATGGCCGCCATGACGAAGGCGATGGCCGCGTAGTCCTGCCAGTGCGGACGCTCGCCCATGATGAAGGCGGCGCTCAGCGTGCCGATCAGCGGCACGGCCATGATGCCCATGGCGCTGGTCTCGGGTGAGAGCTTGCGCACCAGGCCGAACCAGATGATTTGCGCAAAGCCGAAATTGAGCGTGACGCTGTAGACGAGGCTCCACCACACGGGCGCGGTGAAATTCCAGCTCGGCCAGGGCTCCAGGCTGGCCGCGAGCAGCCACAGGCAGGCGGCGGACAGGAGCATCATCCACACGGTGAGCGCCTCCACCGGCAGGCTGGTGACGGTTCGGCGCGCCAGCACCGTGCCCAGCGCCCAGCTCATGGCGCCAGCGACCATCCAGGCCACCCCGGCGGGCCGCCCGGCGATTTGGCCCACCTCGTGCGACAGCAGCAAGGCCACCGCGATGGCCACGCAAGCCGTGGCCGCCCAGGTGCGCCGGGAAGGCATTGCCCGCGTGATGAGCGCCGAGATCAGCACGGTCCAGATCGGCATCGTGAAGCCCAGCACCGCCGCGCGGCCCGACGCCAGGTGCGTGATGCCCATGATCGAGCACACATGCCAGGCCAGAATGTTGGGCAAGCCCAGCAGCGCAACCTGCCCCCATTCGCGGCCCTGGGGCCACATGCGCACGCCGCGCCAGCGGTAAAACAACCACAGCCAGAGGGCGCCCACCGTCATGGTGTGCGCGCGGAACATGAGCGGCGTCATGCCGGTGAGCGAGAGCTTCATCATCGGCCAGTTCACGCCCCACATCAGCGTGAGTGCCACCAGGGCCGCGGCCTGGCCGCGCGTCAGGGGCGTGGCCGTGCTCACACGGCCACGGGCGCGGCGATGGCCGGATGGTGCTGGTAGTCCCGCACTTCGAAGTCCTCGTAGGTGTAGTCGAAGATCGAGGCGGGCTTGCGTGCCAGATGCAGCGTGGGCGCGGGGTAGGGCGTGCGCGTCAGTTGGAGCCGCACCTGCTCCAGGTGGTTGAGGTAGAGGTGGCAGTCGCCGCCTGTCCAGATGAAGTCGCCCACGTCCAGATCGCATTGCTGGGCGAGCATGTGCGTCAGCAGCGCGTAGCTGGCGATGTTGAAGGGCACGCCCAGGAAGATGTCGGCGCTGCGCTGGTAGAGCTGGCAGGACAGCCGGCCATCGGCCACGTAGAACTGGAACAGCGCGTGGCAAGGCATCAGCGCCATCTGGTCGAGGTCGGCCACGTTCCAGGCGCTGACGATCATGCGCCGCGAATCGGGGTTGGTCCTGAGCGTCTGGACCAACTGACTGATCTGGTCAATCCGCCGTCCATCGGGCGCGGGCCAGCTGCGCCACTGGACGCCGTAGACCGGGCCGAGTTCACCGTCGGCGCGCGCCCACTCGTTCCAGATGGTCACGCCGCGCTCTTGCAGCCAGTGGTTGCTGCTCGATCCGGTGAGAAACCACAGCAGTTCCACGATGATGGATCGCAGGTGCACCTTTTTCGTGGTCACCAGCGGAAAACCCTGGCGCAGATCGAAGCG
Organism: Burkholderiaceae bacterium; assembly: GCA_036752305.1. Taxonomy (GTDB): domain Bacteria; phylum Pseudomonadota; class Gammaproteobacteria; order Burkholderiales; family Burkholderiaceae_C; genus DAIOSZ01. Next base: position 5,096 of record DAIOSZ010000104.1, on the reverse strand, counting down.
CATTTGGTGGCCGAAGACCGACAGCGTGCCCGTGCCGGTGCGGTCGGCTTTGCGCATGCCGTGGTCGCGCACGTGCCGCATCAGGTCTTCATAGGCGGTAAACGTGGCGGTCATGGTTGGGGTGTCGAGTGGGTCAGACGGGGGTGACGGCCGCCAGCAGTTCGGTTTCGAGCGCGATCTGGCTGCGATTGTGTTGCAGCTCGGCGCCACGCACCAGAAAACTGTCCTCCACGCGCTCCCCCAGCGTGACCACCTTGGCCAATTGCACGTCGATGGCGTGTGCGGCCAGCACCCGGGCGATGCGGTACAGCAACCCCGGCTGGTCGCTGGCCGAGACGTCCAGAATCCAGCTTTGCGCCTTTTCGTCGGGGCGCAGCTCCACGCGCGGCGCCACCGGAAAATGCCGCACCCGGCGCGATACGCGCGCGCGGGTCGGCGCCGGCAGCGGCCCCGCTTCGTCGATCACGCGCGCCAGCGCCTGCTCGACCATCGTCGCCAGTTCCTGGTAGTGCTCGGGCAATTCCTCGGTGATCACCTGAAAATGATCGAGCGCGTAGCGGCTCTTGGTGGTGTGCACGCGCGCGTCCAGGATCGAAAATCCCCTGCGCGCGAAGAAGCCGCAGATGCGGGCAAAGAGATCGCTCTGATCGGGTGCGTAGACCAGCACCTGCAAGCCCTCGCCGAGTGGCGACTGGCGGGCCCGCACCAGCGCGCGGCGGGTATCGAGGTGGCGCGAGATGTGTCGCGTGTGCCAGGCGATGTCGGCGGCGTCGTGGCGCGCGAAGTAGCCAACGTCGAGTTGGGCCCACAAGGCCTTTTCCACCTCGTGCGGGCTCGCCAGACGTGCCAGTTCCTTGAGCGCCTCGCGCTTGCGGTTGGCCACCAGCGTGTCCGCGTCGGGCGCGCTGCCGCCGAGCGCGCGCAGCGTGATGCGGTACAGGTCCTCGATCAGCTTGCCTTTCCAGGCGTTCCAAACCTTGGGGCTGGTGCCGCGGATGTCGGCCACCGTCAGCAGGTACAGCGCGGTCAGGCGCCGCTCGCTGCCCACCCGCGCGGCAAAGGCCTGGATCACGTCGGGATCGCTCAGGTCCTGCTTTTGCGCCGTCTCGCTCATCGTCAGGTGCTCGGCGACGAGGAACTCGCACAGCGAAGCGTCCTCGCCGGTGATGCCGTGGTCGCGGCAGAAGCGCCGCACCTCGCGTGAGCCGAGCGCGGAATGGTCGCCTCCGCGGCCCTTGGCGATGTCGTGAAACAGCGCGGCCACATAGAGGAGCCAGGGCTTTTCAAACCCGGCGGCCAGTTGCGAGCACAGTGGGTACTCATGCCCATGCTCGGGCAGAAAGAAGCGCCGCACGTTGCGCAGCACCATCAGGATGTGCTGATCGACGGTGTAGACGTGAAACAGATCGTGCTGCATCTGCCCCACGATGCGCCGGAACACCCACAGGTAGCGACCGAGAACCGAGGTCTGGTTCATGAGCCGCATGGCGTGGGTGATGCCCTGGGGCGCTTGCAGGATGCGCATGAACATCGCACGGTTGCGTGGATCGTGGCGAAATGTACCGTTCATCAGCGAGCGCGCGTTGTACAGCGCACGCAGCGTGCGCGATGACAGGCCTTTGACGCCCACGGTCTGTTCGTAGACCAGAAAGGTTTCCAAAATGGCGCCCGGCTCGCGCTCGTAGAGATCGTCGCTGGCGATCTCGATCATGCCGGCCTTCTCGAAAAAGCGCTCGTTCAGGCGCCGCAACTCGTGCGTCTGCGGCGCCAGCCGCTCCCCCACGTTGAGCATCAGAATCTGATTGAGCTGCACCACCGCCTTGGCGACCCAGTAGTAGCGGCGCATCAGCAGTTCGCTGGGGCGCTTGCCGCCCGGAACGGCGGCGGCGTCGGCGGG
>DAIOSZ010000104.1:0-3119 GCA_036752305.1 Burkholderiaceae bacterium | reverse complement strand
TGCCAGGCCATAGCTTTCGGCCAGCCGCGTCTGGAAGTCGAACACCAGCCGGTCCTCTCGCCGACCCGCCAGCAGATGCAGCCGCGTGCGCAGGAGCTTGAGTTCCAGCTCGTTCTGCCGCAACTGGCGCGCCTCGCGCGGCGTGGCCAGGCCTTGCGCCTGCATCGCGCGCCAACTGTCGCCCAGCCCGGCGGCGCGCGCCACCCAGGTGATCACGTGCAGGTCACGCAGACCGCCCGGCGATTCCTTGCAGTTGGGCTCCAGTGCGTAGGGCGTGTTCTCGTACTTGGTGTGGCGCTGGCGCATTTCCAGCAGCTTGGCGGTGTAGAAGCTGCGCGGGTCAAGGGCAGCCTTGAAGCGTTCGGAAAACGCGCCATACAGCGTCGGGTCGCCGGCCAGCAGGCGCGCCTCCAGCAGCGAGGTCTGCACCGTGACGTCGGCGGCCGATTCGCGCAGGCAGTCGTCCACCGTCCGCACGCTGGAGCCGATTTCCAACCCCGCATCCCAGCAGGTGCCGATGAAAGCTTCGATGCGCGGGGCGTCCTGCGGCGTCACGGCCTCGCCAGGGGCCAGGCCCAGTACGTCGATGTCGGAGTAGGGGAACAATTCGCCGCGTCCATACCCGCCCACCGCCACCAGCGCGTAGCCGGCATCGGCCAGGCCGCTGCCATTCCACAGCGCGGCGAAGCTGCGGTCGGTGAGCGCCGACAGCGCCGACAGCGCCCCTTGTACCTGCGCGTGCGGGTGAGCGCCGTTTGCGCCTTCGAGCAGCGGCGCGAAGATGCGCGCCTTCTCCAGCCGGTACTGATCCCGCAGCAAACTGGCGCCTTGCGCAGATGCCGGCGCCGCGACCGCCGGGGCCATCACGGCAGAGCCGTCGCTGCGGGAGGCGTTGCCCTGCCCATGCCGGAGACGAAGTCGGGCGGCGCCAGACTTCCCGCCGAGAGCGTCAGCACCTCATAACCGTCGGGCGTGACCAGCACGGTGTGCTCCCACTGCGCGGACAGCGAACGGTCCCGGGTCACGATGGTCCAGCCGTCGTTGCCAAATTCCTTCACTTCCCGGCGGCCCAGGTTGATCATGGGTTCCACCGTAAAAATCATGCCCGGCTGCAACTCTTCCAGTGTCCCCGGTCGGCCGTAGTGCAGCACCTGCGGCTCCTCGTGGAACTTGCGGCCGATGCCGTGGCCGCAGAATTCGCGCACCACCGACAGGCCGTGACCCTCGGCAAAGCGCTGGATCGCATGGCCTATATCGCCCAGCCGCGCGCCGGGCTTGACGACCTCGATGCCCTTCCACATGGCATCGTAGGTGAGGCTGCACAGGCGCCGGGCGGCAATCGACACATCGCCGATCAGGAACATGCGGCTGTTGTCGCCGTACCAGCCGTCCTTGATGACCGTCACGTCCACGTTGACGATGTCGCCCTTCTTGAGCGGCTTGTCATTGGGGATGCCATGGCAGACCACCTGGTTCACCGACGTGCACAGCGAGGCCGGATAGGGCGGATAGCCCGGCGGTTGGTAGCCGATGGTCGCGGACGTCGTGCCCTGGTCGCGCATGCACTGCGCGGCCAGGCGGTCGATTTCCTTGGTCGTGATGCCGGGTTCGATGCGCGGTGTGAGGTAATCCAATACCTCCGACGCCAGCCGGCAGGCCGTGCGCATGGCCTCGATTTCCGCGGCGGTTTTGATCGAAATCGTCATGGCGGCGGATTATCCCATCGGCCCGCGGGCCGTGCAGGCGCGCCGCTCGCGCATCCTTGCGACCCGCGGCCGATAAAATCCAGGCTTACCGCGCGCGCGCTGCGCGCCAGCCTTCCAACCACGGCCTCGCGCCGCGCAGACTTGGCATTTCGCCCGTGACCACCCCGAATTTCACCCTCTTCGACGGCGGCAACGCCTTGAGCGCCTTCCGCGCGCGCCAGCTCATCGTCCGCCTGGCGGATGCGGGTATCGCTGTTGGCGACCTGTCCGCCCGGTTCGTCCACCTCGTCGGCTGGGACGCCGAGCCCGGCGCCGAGGGCCGCGAGCGCATGGCCGCGCTGCTCAACTATGGCGAGCCCGCGCCGGCGCCGCTGCGCGGCAAGGTGATAGAGCGCGTGCTCGTGGCGCCGCGCCTGGGCACTGTCTCGCCCTGGGCGTCCAAGGCGACCGACATCGCCCGCAACTGCGGCATTGCCGCCGTGCACCGCGTCGAGCGCCTGGTGGAATACCAGGCCACCAGCGCCAAGCCGTGGACGAACGCGCAGCGCGAGCAGGCCGCCGCCCTGCTGCACGACCGCATGACCGAAAGCGTGCTGTCCGGCCGCGATGAAGCGTGCGCGCTGCTGGCCGAGCTGCATCCGCAGCCGCTGGAGCAGGTGGACCTGCTTGGCAGCGGCCGCGCCGCGCTGGAACAGGCCAATCGCGACTGGGGCCTGGCTCTCGCGGGTGACGAGATCGACTACCTGCTGGAAGCCTTTGAACGCCTGGGCCGCAATCCCACCGATGTGGAGTTGATGATGTTTGCGCAGGCCAACAGCGAGCATTGCCGACACAAAATTTTCAACGCCCGATTCACCATCGACGGCGTGGCGCGGGACCACAGCCTGTTTGCCATGATCCGCAACACCCACGCCCGCGCGCCGGAGCACACCGTGGTGGCCTACGCGGACAACTCGGCCGTGATGGAAGGTTCGCGCATCGAGTTTTTCAGACCCGAATCGGACCAAAGTTCAATAAAATCGTCCACGGCCAGCTATCAAAAGAAGAGTGGTCTGGCGCAGGTGCTGATGAAGGTGGAAACGCACAACCACCCCACCGCCATCTCCCCCTTTGCCGGGGCGGCCACCGGCGCGGGCGGTGAAATCCGGGATGAAGGCGCGACCGGCCGAGGGGCGCGGCCCAAGGCCGGGCTGACCGGCTTTTCCGTCTCCAAGCTGTGGGGCGGCATGGCCGAGGCGCCGGGCGGCAAGCCCGGCCACATGGCCAGCCCCGTGCAGATCATGACCGAGGGGCCGCTGGGCGGCGCCGCGTTCAACAACGAATTTGGCCGGCCCAACCTGCTGGGCTATTTTCGCGAGTACGAGCAGAAGGTGGCCGGCGTGCAGCGCGGCTACCACAAGCCCATCATGATCG
>DAIOSZ010000103.1:9766-12614 GCA_036752305.1 Burkholderiaceae bacterium | reverse complement strand
TTCTTGAACAGACAGCCCTTGCCTTCCATCACCGGTTTGCCCGCCAGCGGGCCGATGTTGCCCAGGCCCAGCACCGCCGTGCCGTTTGTCACCACGCCGACGAGGTTGCCGCGCGCGGTGTATTCCGCCGCCTTGGACGGGTCGGCCTGGATGTCCAGGCAAGGGTAGGCGACACCGGGCGAGTACGCCAGCGACAGGTCGCGCTGATTGGCCAGCGGCTTGGTGGGCGATACGGCGATTTTGCCTTTGACGCCTTGCGAGTGGTATTCGCGCGCCGCATCGCGCAGCGCCTGCTCGGCCTTGGACAGAGGGGCTTCGTTGCTCATGGCTGTGTCTCCTGGGTATGGGAATTTATGGAACCAAAGGGAGGCGCCGGCCGGCTCACGCGGCCGCGCGCTTTTCCAGAATCTCGAAAGCGGGCAACTGCTTGCCTTCCAGCACCTCCAGGAACGCGCCGCCACCGGTGGAGATGTAGCCCACGTCCCGCTCAATGCCGTATTTGGCGATCGCCGCCAGCGTGTCGCCGCCGCCGGCGATGCTGAACGCGCTCGACTCGGCGATGGCGCGCGCGATGGTCTCGGTGCCCCGCGAGAAGGCGTCGAACTCGAACACACCCACCGGGCCGTTCCAGACGATGGTGCCGGCCTGCTTGAGCTGCGCGGCCAGGCGCGCGGCGGTGTCGGGGCCGATGTCGAGGATCAGGTCGTCCTCGGCGACTTCGCTGGCCGGCTTCACGGTGGCCGGCGCGTCGGCCTTGAAGGCCTTGGCCGTCACCACGTCGGTGGGAATGGGCACGTCCGCGCCGCGCGCCTTCATCGCCTCCATCACCGCCCGCGCCTGGCCCACCAGATCGTGCTCGGCCAGGCTCTTGCCAATCGGCAGTCCGCAGGCCAGCATGAAGGTGTTGGCGATGCCGCCACCGACGATGAGTTGATCGACCTTGCTGGCCAGGCTCTGCAAAATGGTCAGCTTGGTCGAGACCTTGCTGCCGGCGACGATGGCCACCAGCGGTCGCCGGGGATTGGCCAGCGCCTTGGAGATCGCATCAATCTCCGCCGCCAGCAGCGGCCCCGCGCAGGCGATCGGCGCGAATCGCGCGATGCCATACGTGGTGGCTTCGGCGCGGTGCGCGGTGCCGAAGGCGTCGTTCACATAGATGTCGCACAACCGGGCCATCTTGCGCGAAAGCGCTTCGTCGTTCTTTTTCTCGCCCTTGTTGACGCGGCAGTTTTCCAGCAGCACGACCTGCCCGGGCTCAACCTGCACGCCATCCACCCAGTGCTCCACCAGCGTGACCTCGCGGCCAAGCAGTTCCGACAGGCGGCGCGCCACTGGCCAGAGCGAATCCTCGGGCTTGAATTCACCCTCGGTGGGACGCCCGAGGTGCGAGGTGACCATCACGGCCGCGCCGGCGTCCAGCGCCATCTGGATGCACGGCACGCTGGCGCGCACGCGCGTGTCCTCGGTGATGGCGCCGGTGTCGTCTTGCGGCACGTTGAGGTCGGCGCGGATGAACACGCGCTTGCCGCGCGCCTGCCCCTGCGCGCAGAGATCGGAAAAGCGAAGAATGTGCATGACGGAAGGATGGATGAAACAAGCTCGCGGGACATTCTAAGAGCCCGCCCTCCACCGGTCACCCTACCAGCCCAACCCCATGTGCAGCGGCAGATACACCGCCATGCCGGCCAGCATGGTGCCCAGGATCCCGCGCCGCCACCCGTAGTACGCCAGCGCGACGGCGGCGGCCATCCAGCGCGCGTCGCGCCAGGTGGACAGGAAATGCCCGCCGCTCATCAGGATTTCAGGCGCGATCACCGCCGTCAGCGCGGCCAGCGGGGCATACGCCAAGCCACGGCGCAGCCAGGAGGGCAGCGGCCAGGCCTTGCGCGGCAGCAGGAAGAAGCCGCGCGTGAGCACCGACAGCGCGGCCAGCCCCAGGATGGCAATGACCGCTTCGGGCGTGGACATCCTCATGCGCCCGGCTCCATGGCTGGGCGCTGGCGCGCGTAGGCGCGTTCCGCCGATTCGTACACCATGCCCACGGCGACCGCCGCCACGATGGCGGCGATGATGTTCAGCCGCAGCGGCGCGGCATAGGTGGCCACCGCCGCGAAGGCCGCCACCGCCGCCGCCAGCCAGGTGGCCGCGCCGCTGAGCATGGAGGCCACCAGGCCCAGCAGCACCAGCACGCCGGCAAAACCCAGCCCCCAGGAGGCCGGAATCTGGTGCGCGAGAACGACGCCCAGCATGGAAAACACCTGCCAGGTCGTCCAGTTGAGGGCAACCAGCCCGCCGTAGTACGGCACCTGCTCGGGCGTGGCGCGGGGCTCGGGAAAGCGCTTCATGAACAGCACGTAGTTCACGTCGCCACTGAAATAGCCCAGCGTCAGGCGCTGGCGCAATCCGTAGGGAGCGAAATACGGTCTCCAGAAGCTGCTGAAGATGACAAAGCGCAGGTTCACGCAGGCGGCGGCCACCCAGATCACCCACAGCGGCGCGCCCGACAGCATGAGCGGCAAGGCCGTGAGCTGCGCGCTCCCCGCGAACACGGTCCAGGTCATCAGCAGGGCCAGCGCCAACGGCAGGCCTGCCTTGGTCATCGCCACCCCCGACACCAGCGCCCAGGCCGCAATGCCCACGGCCACCGGAGCGGTGTCGCGCGCGCCGCGCAGGAACTCCGGATGGCGCACGATCTCCCGCAAGGGCGGCAGCGACAGGTCGCCGGCGACCTCGCCGAACTCGGCATAGGCCTTGTCCTTGAGGGCGCGCACGTCCTCTATTCGGCTCACGTCGCACCGGACCGCGACGACCTTCGTGCCCTTGCCGGAGGCGGCGATCTCGACCGCGG
>DAIOSZ010000103.1:4322-9756 GCA_036752305.1 Burkholderiaceae bacterium | reverse complement strand
GCCTTGATGGCGGCACTCAGCGCCTCGTAGGCCGGCGCCTCCTCGGCGCCCGCGCTATCCAAGGCGCTCACCCGGCGTCATGGCAAATCCGCGCAGGAATTCCTGCGCGGCCAGGCGCTTGCCCCCCGCGCGCTGCAACTCCCGGATCACCAGCACGCCCAGCCCCGTGGCAACCGCGATGCCATCATGGTCCGCAGACAAAATCTGCCCCGGATGAACTGGTTGCAACCACGAGCTGCTACTGATTTCAGAGCGCCAGATTTTCAGCGTTTCCCCGCGCAGGCGCGCCTGGGCACCGGGAAAAGGGTCGAAAGCGCGCACGCGGCGCTCGATCTGCTCGGCGCTTTCGTTCCAGTCAATGGCGGCCTCGCTCTTGTCGATCTTGTGCGCGTAGTTCACGCCCTCGGTGCACTGCGGCGTGGCGCGCAGGCCGCACGCCGCCACCGCCCGCAAGGCATCGACGATCAGCCTCGCGCCCAGCCGCGCCAGCGCGTCGTGCAGCATGGCCGAGGTGTCGCGCGGCCCGATGGGCAGGCGCTCCTCGAGCAGCATATCCCCGGTGTCCAGGCCCTCGTCCATCTGCATGATCGTGATGCCGGTTTCCACGTCACCCGCTTCGATGGCGCGCTGGATCGGCGCCGCACCGCGCCAGCGCGGCAGCAGCGAGGCGTGGATGTTCAGGCAGCCCAGGCGGGGCGCCACGAGCACCCAGCGCGGCAAGATCAGGCCATACGCCGCGACGACCAGCACGTCAAGCCGCGCGGCCTCCAGCGCCACGCGCGCGGCGGCGGCATCCTCGGGAAACTTGCCATCCTGGCGCAGGCTGCGCGGCTGCACGACGGCGACGCCATGCTCCTGCGCACAGCGCTTGACCGGCGAGGCATGCAGCTTCATGCCTCGGCCAGCCGCGCGATCAGGTTGGGTGAGCACGAGCGGCACCTGGAATCCGGCCGCCAGAACGGCCTCCAGCGCCGAGCGGGCAAATTCCGGGGTGCCCGCGAAGCCCACCTTCAGCGTCGGGGCGTCAGGCATAGGGGCCGCGATACGGAAACGAACGGTCCAGTTCCGGCTTCACCATCAGTGCCGTCCGCGGCCACGAACGTTGACATCGGAGCTGTGCACGCGTTGGACGATGCCCTGTGGATCGACATAGACGTGAAACAGGCGCGCCAACGGGCCCGGGTCCCAATAGCGCCAACTGAGCACGTCGCCTTGAAACGAGGCAACGGCCCCCACTTCAAACGGTGGCCCCAGCGCCACCAGCACCTGATCGCGTGTCCAGCCGGGCTGCACGGCGGAGACCCCGCGCGCGTCGATGGTGCCTCGGCCGCCTGGTACCTGCAGGGTGCCGGACACGCCGCCCGCCGCGGCGCCAAGGCCACTGCCCGCGCAGCCGGCCAGGCCCGCAGCAGCCACGATCACTATCAAAAAAGCAGCTTTCCGTGGGCAGCCGGTCTGAAATTTCTGCACTTTTTTACCGTTACTTGTGTCACTCATGCCTTGGCCTCCTCGCGCTGTGCCTTGACCAGTTTGGCCTTGATGCGGTTGCGTTTGAGCGGCGACAGGTATTCGACGAACACCTTGCCGAGCAGGTGATCCAACTCATGCTGGACGCACACGGCCAGCATCCCCTCGGCTTGCAGTTCAAAGGGTTCGCCCTGGCGGTCGAGAGCGCGCAGGTGGACGCGCTCGGCACGCTCCACGCCGTCGTAGATGCCGGGCACCGACAGGCAGCCCTCATCGCCGCGCAACCGCTCGGGACTCGCCCAGGTGATCTCGGGGTTGATGAGCACCAGCGGGCTGGAGCGGTCCTCCGATACGTCGATCACCACCAGCCGCAGGTGCCGGTCCACCTGCGTGGCCGCCAGGCCGATGCCCTTGGCGTCGTACATGGTCTCGATCATGTCGTCGGCCAACTGGCGCAGGCTGTCGTCCACGGCCTCCACGGGCCGGGCGACCTTGTGCAGGCGCGGATCGGGGTAACGGAGAATTGGAAGCAGGGCCATGGCGGGGGCGTTGACGCGAAGCGACAGGCAGAAAAAGCGTGAGAAAGGGCACAAGGGCAGGCGCGAAGTCCGCACCGCCGAGCTCCAGGTGTCGCTATTTTCGCGACTTTCAGCCCGTGATGCTCGTCGCCACGCGCCCAGGCATTGCCCGATCAAGGACTTGCGCGCAGAATTGCTAGCAAACTCTGAAGATAAATCGTGGCTTGGCGGTGCGGCAGCTACCGACTTTCGACCATGATCAGAACCAGGAATCCGCTCATGCCCCGCTTTGTTCGTATGTACCCGCGGCCGCGCGCCGCCGCGCTGACGCTCGCCGCCGCCCTCGGCCTGGGAGGGCTGGCCACCGCTGGCGGGGCACTGGCAGCCGATGCGCGCACGCTGCCGGTGACGCCGCAACAGCGCAGCCTGGCGCAAACCACCGCCGCGCGCGGCATCCCCGAGGCCGAATTGGCGCCCGGCGCGCCCGACGTGTACACGGTCAAGACGGGTGACACCCTGTGGTCGATCTCCGGCCTGTATCTGCGCAGTCCCTGGCGCTGGCCCGAGTTGTGGGGCATGAACCTGCAGGACGTGCGCAACCCACACCTCATCTACCCCGGCCAACGCCTGACCCTGGACCGCCAGGGCGGCTTTGCCCGGCTGCGCGGCGGCGCGGCGGAGGAGCCGCCCACCGTGATCGTCTCGCCCGCCACGCGTTACGAAACGCTCAAGGCCTCCGCGATTCCGGCGATACCGCCGCACCTGATCGAGCCCTTCCTGGCCGAACCGCTGATCGTCGATGCGACCACGCTGGATGCCGCGCCCCATTTGCTGGCAACCTCCACCGAGCGCGTGATGATGAGCCGCGGCGACCGCATCTACGCGCGCTCGAACACCGGCGCGCCGCCCCTGCTGGACGACCCGGGCGAGCCGCGCCTGTTCCGCATCTTCCGCAACGCCGTGCCGCTGAAGGATCCGGAGACTCAGCGCATCCTGGCTTACGAGGCGCAATTCCTCGGCCGCGCGCGCCTGGTGCGCGGCGAGCACGAATCGATTGACGACGGTTCGGGCCGCAAGCCCGAGCAGATCGCCGCCACGCTGGAAGTCACGCAGTCCAAGGAAGAGATCCGCGCGGGTGATCGCCTGCTGCCCGATCCGTCGCGCACCTTCATGAGCTATGTGCCGCATGTCAGCCCGGAGCCCATCCGCGGGCGCATCGTCTCGGTCTATGGCAGCGCGGTCGTGAACGCGGCGCAAAACCAGATCGTGGTCATCAACCGCGGGACCAGCGACGGCGTGGAACTGGGCAACGTGTTCGGCCTGTTCAAGGATGGCGGGCGCCTGGTGGACAAGACCGATCCGGCGCGCCCGAACGTGCGGCTGCCGGACGAGCGCAACGGCCTGATGATGGTGTTTCGCCCGTTCGAGAACGTCTCGTATGCGCTGGTGCTGCAAATCCGCGACGGCGTGCGCGTGGGTGACCGTTTCGGCCCGCCGCAGGTGGACTGACCAGCCCCCCGCCGCGTGAGCCCGGACGATCTCGCCGCCTGGCTGCGCCTGCTGGCCACGCCTGGCGTGGGCAATGAAACGGCGCGGCGCCTGTTGGCGGCCTTCGGCCTGCCGGGCAACATCTTCGCGCAAAAGCCCGCCGCATGGGCTCCGTATGTCTCGCCCGCGCAGGCACGCGCGTTGGCGGCGGTGCCGGAAGGCTTCGAGGCGGAACTGGCGACAACCGAGGAATGGCTGGGTGCCCGTCTGTCCGGGAGCGCGCAGCGCGCGGTGGTCACGCTCGGTGACCCGGCTTATCCCCGGAGCCTGCTGGCCACGGCCGACCCGCCCGTCCTTCTGTATCTGCACGGACAGGTGACGCGCTTTGCGGCGGAAAACGCCATGGCGGACGGGGCTGGAGCGCTGGGTTGGCGCCTGGCGATGGTCGGCAGCCGCAACCCCAGCCCACAGGGCGCCGAGAACGCGCGGCGCTTTGCGGCCGCGTTTGCCCGCGCGGGGGTGACGGTGGTCTCGGGCATGGCCTTGGGTATCGATGGCGCTTCGCACGAAGGCGCGCTGGAAGGCGCCGCCGCGCGAGGCGAAGGGGGACCGCTGGCGACCATCGCGGTCATTGGCACCGGCATCGATCGCGTCTACCCGGCGCGTCACCGCGAACTGGCGCACCGGATCGCCGAGCAGGGCCTGATCATCAGCGAGTACGCGCTGGGCACGCCCCCGCTGGCGCCCCATTTCCCCAAGCGCAACCGCCTGATCTCAGGATTGTGTCAAGGAACACTGGTGGTGGAGGCGGCGTTGGCCTCCGGCTCGCTGATCACCGCGCGCCAGGCCGCCGAGCAGGGCCGGGATGTGTTCGCGGTGCCCGGATCCATCCACCTGGCCCAGTCACGCGGCTGTCACGCGCTGATCCGCGAAGGCGCCCAACTGGTCGAGACCGCCGACGACGTGCTGCAGCACCTGCCACATCGGCAAAATCCAGCTCCATCAACCGCTACACATTCAGTAGCTGTTCGTGGTGGATTTCAGGGCTCAAAAGCCGAAAATCAAGCTCAAAAACAGCCCACCGAGCCCGAAAACGCGCTGTTGCGGGCCCTTGGAGGTGACCCTCAGTCGCTGGAAGCCCTGGCGGCGCGCACGGGTCTATCGACCGACCGCCTGCAGGCACAACTGCTGGAGCTGGAACTGGCCGGCGAGGTCGGCCGGCTGCCCGGCGGGCGATATCAGCGAATCGGCGCGGCCTGAAAGCCGGCGCGTTCAGTTCAACGCCATCGACAGCTTGCGCCGGTAGTTGGAGACCATCGCCGCTTGCGGGTCCTCGACGGCGGCTCCCTTGCCGGTGAGCTCGATCCCACCCGCGCTCTTGCCGGCGCCGTCCGCCGAGGCCTTGGGCTTGGGCGGCGTGAGCAGCTCCAGGATGGCGACGTAGGTCTTGCGCGGCGCCTCATCGGCCCATTTCTTGTCGCGCATGATGATCTCGAGCAACTCGTCCATCGCCGCGGTCCATTGCCCTTCGGCCATGAGCGCGCGGGCTTTGCCGAAACGGGCGTCGAAATCGCGCTTATTGGTGGCGATGAGTTGGTCGAAGCGCTCGATCTCCCACTCGCCGCGCTCGTCCTCGTGAACCCATTTGAGCGCGGCCAGCCAATGGCGCAGCGCCTCGAAGCGCATGTCGGCCGGCACGCGCCCCAGCCCCGGCGCAAGCGCGGCCTCGGCCTCGGCCAGCTGGCCGGTGGCCACGAGCAGGCGCACATAGTCAAAGCGCGCATCGTCGTTGCCCGGATCGGTGGCCAGCGCTTCAGCCAGCTTGTCCAGGGCGGCGCTGGTGTCACCGGCTTCGAGCAGGGCTTCAGCCTCGGCGGTGTCGGCTTCGGCGGACAACATGCCTTCGCTGGGCACGTTCTTGTCGAGGAAGGCCCGCAACTGGCTTTCAGGCTGGGCACCGG
>DAIOSZ010000103.1:0-4312 GCA_036752305.1 Burkholderiaceae bacterium | reverse complement strand
GGCACCGGTGAAGCCGTCCACCGGCTTGCCGCCGACGATCATCACGCAGGTCGGGATGCTGCGGATGCCGAAAGCCGCCGCTAGCTGCTGCTCCTGGTCGGAATCGATCTTGGCGAGCTTGAAGCGTCCGGCGTATTCGGTTTCGAGCTTTTCGAGCAAGGGACCGAGCGTCTTGCACGGCCCGCACCAGGGCGCCCAGAAATCCACCAGCACGGGCGCCTGGAGGGAGGCGGCCATGACCTCCGTTTCGAAATTGGCCATCGTGACGTCGATCATGGAGCGGCGGGGGGAATTAGGGGTGAACCGTAAAATCGGGGCATGCAAACGCCCCTCATCGGCGTGGTGATGGGTTCCAGCTCAGACTGGGACACGATGCAGCACGCGGCAGACATTCTCCAACAGTTTGGTATCCCGCACGAAACGCGTGTGGTCTCGGCGCACCGCATGCCCGACGATCTGTTCGCCTACGCCGATGGCGCGGCGGAGCGAGGCCTGACGGCCATCATCGCGGGGGCCGGTGGCGCGGCGCACCTGCCCGGCATGCTGGCCGCCAAAACGGCCGTGCCGGTGCTCGGGGTTCCCGTGGCCAGCCGCCATTTGCAGGGGTTGGATTCGCTCTACAGCATCGTGCAGATGCCCAAGGGCATCCCGGTTGCCACGTTCGCCATCGGCGCGGCGGGCGCGGCCAATGCGGCGCTGTTCGCGGTGGCGCTGCTGGCGTTGCACGATGCGGTCCTGTCCGCCAGGCTCGCAGCCTTTCGCGCCGCGCAGACCGAAGCGGCACGCGCCATGGTCGTACCGCCCCCGCAGCACTCGCCCGCGCTCCAGGCATGAACGGCGCGCCCCTGCTGCCAGACGGCAAAACCGTGCTCGGCGTGATGGGCGGCGGCCAGCTCGGGCGCATGTTCGTGCAGGCCGCGCAGCAAATGGGCTATGGGACCGCCGTGCTGGACCCGGATGAGCACAGTCCGGCCGGGGTAATCGCGCATCACCATGTGCGCGCGGCCTACGACGATCCAAAGGGGTTGGCCGAGTTGGCCCGCCTGTCCAACGCCATCACCACCGAGTTCGAGAACGTGCCGGCGAGCGCGCTGGAGCAACTGGCCGCCCAACGGTTCGTGGCGCCGTCGGCTTCCTGTGTGGCCATTGCGCAGGATCGGCGCGCCGAGAAGGCGCATTTCACCGCGTGCGGCGTGCCGGTTGCGCCTTACGCGGTGATCGAGACCCTGGCGCAGTTGCCAGGCACCGATGCCGAACTCTTTCCTGGCATTCTGAAAACCGCCCGGCTGGGCTACGACGGCAAGGGCCAAGCCACCGTGAACCAGGCAGCCGATCTCACCAGCGCCTGGCGCGCGATGGGCGGCGTGCCCTGCGTTCTGGAAAAGCGCCTGCCTCTGGCGGCCGAGTGCTCAGTCGTCATCGCACGCGGGCGCGATGGGCAGGTGGTGTATCTGCCGGTGCAACGCAATGAGCACCGCGGCGGCATTCTGGCGCGCACCGAGGTGCACGATGGAAATCTGCCGCCCGTGACCGTGAAGCAATCACTGGAAGCTACAAAAAAGATAGCTGATGATTTGAACTACGTGGGCGTGCTGTGCGTCGAGTTCTTCGTGCTCGACGGTGGCCAATTGGTGGTCAACGAGATTGCCCCCCGCCCACACAACAGCGGCCATCACAGCCAGGATTCGTGCGATGTCAGCCAGTTCCACTTGCAGGTGCGCGCGCTCGCCGGTCTGCCGCTGACCAGCCCGCGCCTGCACAGCTCGACGGTGATGCTGAATCTGCTCGGCGATCTGTGGTTCACCAACGGCCAAGAGCAGACACCTCCGTGGGACTCAGTGCTGGCACTGCCGGGTGCACATCTGCATCTGTACGGCAAGGCCGGCGCGCGGCCAGGGCGCAAGATGGGGCATCTGAATCTGACGGCCTCCAGCATTGAGGCCGCGCGTGCCAATGCGTGGCAGGCCAGCAGGATCCTCGGCATCGCGCCTCGCGAGTCGTCATGCTGATCACGCTGGCGCAGGCCGCGCAAGCCCTCAAGGAGGGCCAGCTCGTGGCCTTTCCCACGGAGACGGTCTATGGGCTGGGTGCGGACGCGGACAACGATGCCGCCGTGTCCGCCATCTTTGCCGCCAAGGGGCGCCCAGCCCACCACCCCTTGATCGTGCATGTGCAAAACGCAGCGCAGGCTGCGCATTTCGCTGCCCATCTGCCGCCGCTGGCTGAGCGGCTGATGCAGCACTTCTGGCCCGGACCGCTCACCTTGATCCTGCCGCGCCGCCCAGGCGTAGCCACGGCCGCGGCCGGCGGCCAGGCAAGCATCGGGCTGCGATGTCCGGCGCACCCGGAGGCCCTGGCGCTGTTGCAAGCCGCCCAGGCCTTGGGCGTATCCGGCGTGGCGGCGCCCAGCGCCAACCGCTTTGGGCGCATCAGTCCAACGACCGCGGCGCATGTGGCCGACGAGTTCGGCGACAGCCTGGCGGTGCTGGACGGCGGCCCCTGCGAAGTGGGTATTGAATCGAGCATCGTCGATCTCAGCCGGACCGATCCGGTGCTGCTGCGGCCCGGCGGCATCAGCCGCGCCGACCTTCAGGCCGCGATGGGCCAGCGCTTTGCCGATCCCGAGGCCATGGCGCAGGAAGCCCCGCGGGCGTCGGGTACGCTGCAGGCGCACTACGCCCCGCGTGCCAAGCTGCGCCTGATGGACGCGCGAACGCTCGACACCGCCCTGCAGGTACTCGGGGCCGATGTGGACGGCATCGCGCTCTACACCCGCCAAGCGATACGGGTACCCGGGCGGTCCATGCGCCGATACGCCATGCCGCACGACGCCCGCGCGGCCGCGCGGCGCCTGTTTGCCGACTTGCGGGAAATCGACGCGACCGGCGTCCGGCTCATCTGGGTTGAAACGCCCCCCGATGGCCCTGAATGGGAAGGCGTTCACGACCGTCTGCGCCGGGCCGCCGCTGCCTGATTACACTTGCCGCTGACTTTTTCGGAGAGATTGACCATGACCGGAACCTGGATGCGCCGCGCCTGCCTGGCACTGGCTTGCGGCACCGCGCTGCTTGCCGCGGTGGCCTGCGGCTCCAGCAACATTGCTTCGGCGTTCAACCCGACGCGCTTCGTTGCTTTTGGCGACACCTACAGCGACGTTGGCCAGGGCGGTAGCCGCTACACGGTCAACGACGGCAGCGCCTACAACACCTGGGTGGAGAAGGTGGTGTCGGACTACGGCCTCTCCCTTGCGCCGGTCAGCCAAGGCGGCACGAGTTGGGCGCGCGCCAACGCGCGCATCGCCACCAAGCCGGATGCCGCAGGCAACGCGGCAACCCTGACGCTGGCCGGTCAGATTGACGCCTTCCGCGCGGCGGGCGGCGCTTTCGGGGCGGGCGACATGGTGCTGATCTCCGGCGGGACCTCCGACCTGATCGCCGAAACGATGGCGTATCGCGCGGGCACTTCGACCGAGGCCCAACTCAATGCCAACGTCAGCGCCGCGGGCAAAGCCTTGGGCCAGCAGGTACGCCGCCTCGTCAGCGCCGGCGCGCAGCATGTCGTGGTGACAGGCGCCATCAACCTGGGGCGCACCCCCTGGGGCGTGGGAATCGCGGAAGTTGATCGGCTGACGAATCTCAGCGTCTCGTTCAACAACAGCTTGCTGACCGAAATCGTCGATCTGGGCAACAACGTGCTCTACATCGATGCGGCGTACTTCATCAACATCTTCACGAGTTCGCCGGCAACCTACGGCTACGACGACATCACCAATCCTGCCTGCGCCTCCATCGACCCCAACGACGGCCTGGGCCTCGGTGCGGGCAAGGTCAACTCCTCCTTGTGCACGTCGTCCACATTGGCCAACGGCGCGGACATCACGAAGCGCCTGTTCGCCGATTTGCTGTTCTTTACCCCGAACGCGCAGCGGTCATTGGGCGACCTGATATACCAGCGCATTCGCGTGCGTTGGTAGCACGCCTCTCCGGCATGCGCTTGAAGCCCTCCCCCTCCAGCCGCTTTTCGGCCGTGCAGATCGCGGCAGGGTTGCTGCTTGCCAGTGGCCCTGCCGCCGCACAGGGGGGGAATCCATTCATGCAAGGCGCGGCCCCACCGCAAAGCGCCTCGGCTCCCGGCACCGTTGCGCCCAATCCGTTCGCCGTCAATCCCGGTGCACCGTCGGTCAATCCCTTCGCCGCGGCTGTAGCGGCGGCACAGAGCCGGCCCGCACAGCCACCGGTTGCGCCCGGTCTGGCCCCGTCACCACCATCCTCGGCCAGCAGCCACGCCAGCGCCGAGCGCACGTTGTCCTGCT
>DAIOSZ010000102.1:0-12911 GCA_036752305.1 Burkholderiaceae bacterium | reverse complement strand
ATGGACCACCTGCACCTGCCGTCGCTCCGGCTCGTCAGCAGCGCACGACGGGTGGTCGTGCCCGCCGGCGCCGAACGGCTCGTCGAGCAGCAGGGGTTCGGCGTCGTCACGGCGGGGGGCGCGGGGGGGCCCGGCGGGCCCGGGGGGGGGAGGGGCCCGGGTGGCCCTGCCCAGCCCGCGGGCGGCCCTCCCCCGCCGCCGGGGGGGGCAGTCCAGGGGGGGGCCCCCGCCACAGTGCATTCGGGTAGGCGCCGAGGAAGCCGGGCACCACGGTGACGGTGTCGCCGGCCGGCCGGAGCTCCTCCTTTTCGCGCAGCAAGCTGCTGACATTGCGGTGCGAGGTGTTGCGCAGCAGGCTGTAGGTGCGCGGCGCGCCGCCACCGGTCGGCAGCACCTGCAGCAGCACCGCCTCCGGCAGCCATTGCACGCTGACCCCCTTGACCGCCGCGACCCGCTGCAGGCCCTGGCGCTCGGCGCTCGGCACCTTGTCCGAGGTCGCGGGCGCGTCAAGCTCGTAGCGGCGGTCCAGGATCGGAGCCAGGCGCTGGTGAAGCAGCCGGTACAGGTGCTGCTGGGGGTTGACGCCGGGCGGATAGGGCACGCCGGTCTGAGCGTCAAAGCGGTAGGCGCCACCCAGCACGCGCTGGCGGACCTCGTCGCTCGCGCCGTCGTACCAGCGGTCGCGCAGCGGGATGCGGGCGGCTTCGGGCAGGAGCATCAGGAAATTGGCCTCGCCCTCCATGCGCAGAAAGTCCATGTACAGCCGCGTCTGCAACTGATGCCCCACATTGCCATAGACGTCAAACCCGGCCGCCAGCAGGTAGTAGATGCGTTCGAGCAGCGGATAGCCGATGACCCAGGCGGTGAGCGGCGGCTCGCCGACCAGCCCCTTGACCACGGTGGCGCTGTCGAAGTGGCGAAACACGGTCAACGCCGCGTTGGGGTTGTGGCCGTCGCCGCGCCAGACGAAGTCCAAGGTGATCTTCCGGGCTCCGCCATAGCGCTTGGCCATGGACTCCGACTTCACGGCCAGCATCCGGTCCTGGTCGCGCGCGATGCTGCGCCACGTCAGCAGGCCGGCGTCGGAGCCCTCGGCGGCAGGCATCTTGATCACGTCTCCGGCTCGCACCAGGGCCTCGGCCGCGTCGTCGTCGGCGCCATGGGCCGGATCAACGAAGTAGACCCAGAAGCGGTCGCGGATCACGTCGAGCGCGATCTGCCCTCGGCACACCGGCCCCTTGATGAAGTTCATGATGAAGTATTCGGCGTCGTCCAGCAGGAAGCGGTAACGCGCCTGCAGCGGCAAGGCCTGGAAGCTGAGGAAGGGATTGGATGCGTGATCGGGCAGATAGTCCGGCAGCGCCTTCACCTGATCGGGGCCATCGAGAAACCATTGCCGCCAGCGCGCCATGCGGGCGGGCGACAGCACGTAAGGCATGTGCGTCTTGGCCAGCACGGTTTCGTCGTCGCGCACCAGGCGGTACCAGGGCCGCGCAACGCCAGGATCGTCGAACGGCCGCCGCGTCGCGATGGGCGCCACGGGGAACTGCCCGGGCGCCGTGGTCGAGCGCAGCAGCTTGAAGCGGTGGTGCTCGTTGTCACCTTCAAACAGGAGCGATCCGAGGAACAGGTGCTCGTAGATGTAGCGCCCGACCAACTGCTCGCGCAGGCTGTCACCGTTGAGAAAGCGTTCCCAGGTGGCAACCTGCTCGGCAATGCC
Organism: Burkholderiaceae bacterium; assembly: GCA_036752305.1. Lineage (GTDB taxonomy): Bacteria > Pseudomonadota > Gammaproteobacteria > Burkholderiales > Burkholderiaceae_C > DAIOSZ01. The sequence continues at coordinate 11,191 of DAIOSZ010000102.1, read as the reverse complement.
CTTTGGCAAATCCGGCACGGGCTCGTCGGGTGCGCCGGCTTCGAGCCAGCGCTTGATGGTGGCCAGCTCGTCACGGCCCAACCCGGGCAGGCCGTAGGGCATTCCGGCAAGCGGATGCTTGCGCGCGTAGGCGTCGAATTCGTCGCGCCGCGGGCAGGTGTTGGTGCGCGAGATCGAGAAATCGAAGTCCCGGTCCGACAGCACCGGCCCCGGGGGCAAGGGGTTCGCCTCTTTCAACAGCAGCGTCTGCCACAGCACGCTGCCGCCCAGCGTGTGGCCTGCCGCGGGAGGCTGCTCGTCCAGCACGGCGCTGAAGCCCAGCTCGCGCCACTGCGAGGCCCGCGTGGCGTCGATGCCCAAGCGGGTGGTGGGCGCTTCCTTCAGCCGCGAGCCGTCGTAGACCGGCTCCTTGCTCAGGCCGCGGGCAATGCCGGGCCAATTCGTCAGCTTCAACTGGCACGGCGCGTCGTAGCAGCCGTGGCAGACCACGCAGCGCTGATTCAGGATGGGGCGTATCTGGCCGCGGTAGCTGGGCACGCCGTTGGCGGCCAACGGGGCCTGGTCAAGGTAGGTGGACACCGGGCCACTGGGTTCCGCCCGGGGCGCCCAAGGCTGCCAGGCCCACAAGGCGGTGGCGGCAACCGCCAGGCACAGGATTCCAATCCACTTGCGATGAGTTGTCATAGATCTTTTTCTTGTCGGGAGCCAGGTCGAAAGCCACGATTGGCCGCGGCGCCAGCCGCAGCGTAACCCAAGCCGCAGGCCCGCCCCGGCCGATCATCGGCTCGCCTTGCCTTGCGACTCACGCGGGGCCGTGCCACCATGGCGCATGACGACGCACCACTCGACCAAGCCGCCTCGCCCTATTGCCTGGTGGCTGGCCGCCACCACCTGGCTCCTGGCACCCGCGCCGCACGCGCGCGCGCCGAGCGCCAGCGAGCTGATGAACTGGGCGGAGCGATCGTTCGCGCAGATTTTTCCCGCCGGGCCGGCGACCCAGGTGTTGACGCCCTATACCTACCGCTACTACCCGCAAACCGGCCACTACCTGGGCGTAGCGGCAGACGCGGTCTATGTGTTCGGGCCGATCACTGGCAATACCTTGATGGCGGTCGGCACGCTGCCGGGCTTCTCCTGCCAGGTCTACCCGGGCGATTGCGGAACGGGGCCACTGGCGATATTTGAAAAGCCCTTCGCCGGCGAATGGCCGCTGGGCAATTTTCTGGACCACGATGTTCCCAAGGAATTCGTCGATGCCAACGCGCGCTTTCTCACGTTCTGGGGCGAGTCGCTCCCGCTGCCGCCGGGTTCGATGATCGACGGACATTCGGGCTACGATTTCCGCATGCCCGAGGGGACGCCCATCGTCGCGGCGGCCCCGGGTACGGTCATACGGGCCGATACGTCCAACACGCCGTTCTTCTGTCCCACGCTCGGGCAGAACGTGTCGAACCAGCAGACCGTGACCGTCCAACATGCGCTGGCCGACGGAACCGCGGTCGCCAGCCTGTACACCCACCTGAGCCAGGTTCAGGTAGCCGTTGGGCAAACGGTGCGTCGCGGGCAAGCGCTGGGCCTGTCGGGCAACACGGGCTGCAGCACGAACCCGCATCTGCACTTCGAAACCTATCGGCTGGTGGGCTCGCGCTGGGTGACGATTGATCCGTACGGGTGGACTGGCGTCGAAGCCGACCCCTGGGCGCTGCATCCCGATGGCGCGACGAGCATGGGGCTATGGGTCGCCGGATCAGCGCCCAAGCTGTTTCGCGAAGCGGTGTACGACTGGGCAACGCGGGCACCCGCCGCGGGCGCGTTCATCAGCCGGATCGTCTATCAGGGCATCGACGACGGGAACAACCCGAACAACGAGTCGGTGCAGGTCAGCATCGACCCGCGCGCGACCGCCTCCTTGCCTCTGGACGGGTACGCGCTGCGCTTCGACAAGGCCGGCCTCACGCTGGCGCTGCCGCGCGGGATCACGCTCACGACGGCCAGCCCCACGCTGACGGTGTACGCCGGCAGCGGGACGAATCAGGCCGGCACGGCCTACCTGGGTCAGGCGTCGGGCATCGTCTCGAATCTGCGCGACGTCTGCGTGCGCCTGATTGGCCCTTCGGGCAGCGCCTGGCGCTTCAACCTCGGCAACGGTTGTCCGTAGCAGCCCCGGGGACTCACGCCACGAAGAATGTCAGCGTGCGTCGTGCGGCATGAGCACCGTGGCCGTGCCGCCCGGGCCCCGCTGAACGGCCATGCCCGGTTGCGCCAGAATCCAATGGCCGCCGGTCTCGCGCCAGCCGCCTGGGGTGGATTGCCAAGTCTTGGGAACCCACACGTAGCCCGGTCCTGGATTGGGCTCCCAATGCCCACCCTGCCAAGCGTAGCGGCCGCCGGCCCAGTTCCAGTTACCGGGAATCCAGACATGGGAGGCACTGGGCGCGACGCCCATGTTTTCCTGCATTGCATTCGGCGGTGCCGCCGTGGGAAACGTGCCCGGCGATGCGACCACCGCCGCGCCCGGGCCGCCGGGCGCCGTTGCGCCGCCAGTCACCACCTGGGCCTGAGAACCGGTCGCGCCGTACATGCCTCCTCCGGGGTAGCCGCCAGGCGCTGGCCCCGCGCAGGCCGCCAGCAAGCCGACGGCAGCGACCGCGCCCGCCAGCGGTAAGCGCGATGAGGGGGGTGGGAATGGCACCATGAAAGCACTCCTTGAAATACGCCCGGACTCGGGCAGGGTGGATAGAGGATCAGCCACGCGCAGCTTGCAGCGCCGCGATGCGCTCCTCAATGGGCGGATGGGTGCTGAACAGCTTGCCGATGCCGCCCACGATGCCCAGCGTGGCCACGCTCTTGGGCAGATCTTCCGTGTGCAGGCCGCCCAGGCGGGCCAGCGCGTTGATCATGGGTTGGTTGCGGCCCATCAGCTGCGCGGCGCCCGCGTCGGCGCGGAATTCACGGTGGCGCGAGAACCAGGCCACGATGATCTGCGCGAGAAAGCCCAGCAGGATGTCGAGCACCAGCGTGGTGACCATGTAGCCCACGCCGGGGCCGGAGCGCTCCTGCCCGCGCGAGAGCCAGCTGTCCACGGCATACCCGACCACACGCGAGAGAAACACGACAAAGGTGTTCATCACGCCCTGGATCAGCGTCATGGTCACCATGTCGCCATTGGCGACGTGGGCGACTTCGTGGCCGATGACGGCCTCCACCTCATCACGGGTCATGTTGGCCAGCAGGCCGGTGGACACGGCGACCAGCGCGTTGTTTTTAAAGGCGCCGGTAGCGAAGGCGTTCGGGTCGCCTTCAAAAATACCGACCTCGGGCATGCCGATGCCAGCCTTGTCGGCCAGCTTGCGCACGGTGTCCACGATCCAGCGTTCATCGGGCGATCCGCTGCCGTCGATGATCTGCACGCCAGACGACATTTTGGCGATCGTCTTGCTCATGAGCAGGGAAATGATCGCGCCGGTAAAGCCCGTGACCAAGGCGTAACCGAGCAACATGCCCATGTTCAGGCCATTGGCCGTGAGATAGCGGTTGACGCCCAGCAAGCTGGTCACGATACCGAGCACCGCCACAACGGCGATGTTGGTGAGGGCGAAGAGCAGGATGCGTTTCATGGTGTCCTTGGCGATGCCGCGCGGCACCATGCCGCTCGGTGCCCCGATGGTAGGGCCGATTCGGCGGTTTTCAAGGCCGGGTGGCGCGAATGCCCCTCGCGCCCGCCTCCCGCCGCAAAGGCCTGAAAACGCCAGCGTCCGCATAAAACCCTGGCTCGTCATTGATGGCCCACCAGCCGGGCACTCCAAGCACCGGCAGCGGGACGAACGGTTTCGCGGCCAGCCGCTGCGACGTGAGCATGGCGGCCAGCGCATCATCGAGCGCCCGCAGGTCGCCGCCAGGATCAAAGAGCCGATCGACCCGCCACACGTGCACCGTGATCGATTTGTAGGGCGTCATGAGCTTTTCCAGCGCCGCATGACCGAACACGAGCAGACGCGCCTGCGTTCGCCAGCGCTCGCGCAGCGAGCCCTGCGGACTGAGCAGCTCCGTCCAGTGCCTCAGCGCCAGTGCCTGCCAGAGATCGTCAGGGGCGAACAGCAAGGCCGAGTCTTCGTCGAACAGCGTCGCCGCGTCGCGCACCGGCCCGCGCCGCGCGCCCACGCCCTCGCGCGCCAGCCATTCGGCATGCAGCGCATTCAGCCGCCGCTTGGTCCGCGGAAAGCGCAGCCAGACCAGGCCGTTGAACAGATCGTGCGCGTTCTCGCGCGTGGGCACGCGCTGCTCCCGGGCGATGAAGCCTTCGTAAGGCTCCCCCGCCGGCAGCGCCTGCTGCGGCACGAAGGCCGGGCAGACAGGGGCGTCGGTGCGGGCAACCCGCGCCTGCAACGCCGCCGAAACCGACGCTCCCCGCAGAACCTCGGCGACCACCGCCTCCCCGGCCTCGCGCCAGGGCTCGTACCAGGCGGCGGCCCAGTCGACGGCGGCCAGCCGCGCGCCCAGGTCGTCGGGTCTGCCGGGGTCGGGCCGACCAGGCGCGGGGCGGGACGGGGGATTCATGGCGAGGTTCCGGGCGGCGGTTTGGCCCCGACCGGGCGGTCGGTGGACGTCAACTGGAGACTCCTGAAATCATAGCTGTTCGTGGTCGATTTTCGGTCATTGGCAGCCAATTTCCTCCCGGAAAACCGGTCGAAAGCCCCCGGGCGGGCAAGCCAAGCGCCCCCTACGCGCGCGGGCGCGGGCTTGGCTCAAGTACAGTGCTGACATGCTCCCCCCTCCGCCCACGGACAAAACTCCCGCAACGCCCCGCAAAGGGGCGGCCAAGCCGCCGGCCGCGCCGCCGCCGTCGGCGGCCGCGGCCAACGCGGCGGCGGCGAGTTTCGCGCAGCTGACGCAGCGGCTGTCGTACCTGGGCGAATCGGGCATTGAGCAGGTGCGGCGCGCCTACCGGTTCGCCGACGCCGCGCACCTGGGCGTGACGCGCAAGAGCGGCGAGCCCTACATCACGCACCCCATTGCCGTGGCGGCGCAATGCGCCGAGTGGAAGCTCGACGCCCATGCGCTGATGGCCGCGCTGCTGCACGACACGATCGAGGATTGTGGAGTCACCAAGGCCGAACTGGTGGAGCGCTTCGGCGCGCCGGTGGCCGACATGGTCGATGGCTTGACCAAGTTGGACAAGCTGCACTTCAACACGCGCGAGGAAAAGCAGGCTGAGTCCTTCCGCAAGATGCTGCTGGCGATGGCGCGCGACGTGCGCGTGATCCTGATCAAGCTCGCCGACCGGCTGCACAACATGCGCACGCTCGGCGACATGTCACGCAGTTCGCAAGCCCGCATTTCCACCGAGACGCTGGACATCTACGTGCCGATTGCCCACCGCTTGGGACTCAACGCCACGTATCGTGAGTTGCAGGATTTGTCGTTCCGCCACCTGGAGCCCTGGCGCTACGAAACGCTGCGCAAGGCCTTGCAGCACGCCCGCCACCGCCGCCGCGATCTGCTGGCCAAGGTGCGCTCACAGGTGGAAGCGGCCTTTGCCAAGGCGGGGCTGACGGTGCGCCTCCTGGGGCGCGAAAAGCAGCTCTACTCCATCTACCGCAAGATGCGCAGCAAGCACCTGTCGTTTGCGCAGGTCAGCGACATCTACGGCTTTCGCGTCATCGTCGATCGCGTCACCGATTGCTACACCGGCCTGGGTGTGCTGCACCAGCTCTACAAGCCGATGCCCGGCAAGTTCAAGGACTACATCGCCATTCCCAAGATCAACGGCTATCAGTCGCTGCACACCACCTTGCTCGGCCCGGCCGAGGTGGCGGTGGAGTTCCAGTTGCGCACCGAGGCGATGGACCTGGTCGCCGAGTCCGGCGTTGCCGCGCATTGGCTATACAAGGCACCCGAATCCACGGGTGGCGCGAGCCCGAACGCGCTGGGCACCAAATGGCTGCAATCGCTGCTGGACATTCAGCAGGAGACCCACGACGCAGCGGAGTTTTGGGACCACGTCAAGGTGGATCTGTTCCCCGACGCGGTATATGTGTTCACGCCGCGCGGGCAGATCATGGCGTTGCCGCGCGGCGCCACGGTGGTGGACTTTGCCTATGCCATCCACAGCGACGTGGGCGACCGCACCGTGGGCGCGCGCATTGGCGGCGAGCAGGTGCCGCTGCGCACCGAGCTGCGCAACGGCGACGTCGTGGAGGTCGTCACGGCACCTGTCTCCGCGCCCAATCCGGCCTGGCTGGGTTTCGTGCGCACGGGGCGCGCGCGCTCCAAGATCCGCCATCATCTGAAGTCGCTCACGCAAACCGATGCCGAGAACCTGGGCCTGAAACTGCTCACCCAGGCCGTGCGCGCCGAAGGGGTCGAGCAGTTGCCCGCGCGGAACGAGGCCTCGGCTGGCCTGTGGGAGCGGCTGCTGCGCTTCACCGGCAACCGCACGGCGGAAGAACTGATGGCCGACATCGGCCTGGGCAAGCAGGTGGCGAGCATCGTCGCCAAGCGCATGGTCACGCTGATGACGCAAGGCGGCGCGGCACGCCCCGATGCGGTGCTGCTTTCGCGCGAGCGTTTCACGGCGCACGAAAACGTCTCGCAAGGCGCGGTGCTGCTCGACGGCCAGACGGGAGGCACCGTCAAGTACGCGCCCTGCTGCCACCCGGTGCCCGGCGATGCCGTGGTGGGGTATCTGGGTCGGGGTGAAGGGCTGGTGGTGCACCGCGAGAACTGCCCGCAGGCCCAGCGTCTGTTGGCGCGCGACAGTGAACGCTTCATCGCCGTCGCCTGGGCCGAAGAGCCCGTGCGCAACTTCGAAGCGGCCATCGTGGTGCGCGTCAATTCCGGCAAGGGCGTGCTGGCCAAGGTCGCCGCCACCATCGCGGGTGCGGAGGTAGACATCCTGCACCTGGACATGGGACACGAGAGCGCAAAAAACGACACCGTGGACTTGCGCTTTCTCGTTGCCGTGCGTGACGTGGCGCACCTGGACCTGCTGCTGCGCGATCTGGCGCGCTCAAGCGCCGTCCTCAAGGCCTTTCGCGCCGAAGCGACCTGAGCCCCGTTTCTCAGGCGCCCCAGCGCGCAGTTCCGCCCGGGTGCTCGGTCGGCGAATGTCCCACCGATGGGAAACTGTTTTGCGCCGCCCGCTATTCAATTGCAGCGCATGTCCTTCGAGAATCCGTTGCGCCGGCTGTTTCCCCAAGGAACCCCGCGCCAGCATCGGAGCCAACCGGAAGGACTTGCATGGAATTCGTCGTCAATGGAGTGGAGCGCAGTGTGGATGTTCCCGCGGACATGCCGCTGCTGTGGGTGCTGCGCGATACGCTGGGCATCACGGGCCCGAAGTACGGATGCGGCGAGGGCCTGTGTGGCGCCTGCATGGTGCTGATGGACGGCGAGCGCGCGCATGCCTGCCAGGTCACGCCCGACCAATGCGCCGGCAAGGCGGTCGTCACGGTTGAAGGACAGACCGGCCCGATTGCCCGTGCCGTGATGGCCGCGTGGGACCGCACCGAAGCCGCGCAGTGCGGCTTTTGCCAGCCCGGGCAGATCACCAGCGCCTGCGCGCTGCTGGCGCGTGTGCCGCGGCCCAGCGACGAGGAGATCGACGCCGCCATGCGCCACAACCTGTGCCGCTGCGGTACCTATGCGCGCATGCGCCAGGCCATTCACCTGGCGGCGGCCGAACTGGCTGGCGCAACCCGGGGCGAGGAGGCAAGCCATGGCGCACGCTGAGCAAGGGCAGGACACCTTCCTGTTCGACTTTCCCGCCAACCCACTGGCCTACATCCGACTGGAGGCAGACGACACGGTCACCGTGATCAGCAAATCCATGGAGGCGGGCCAGGGCATTCATACCACGCACGCCACCCTGGTGGCCGAGGAGCTGGACGCCACGCCCGCGCAGATGCGCGTGGTCGCGGCGCCGGGCGAGCCGGGCATCACGGGTCCATACGGCAATGTGCTGATGGGCGGCATTCAGGGCACGGGTGGGCAGACGGGCACGCAATCGTCGTTCCTCATGTATCGCAAGGCGGGTGCGGCGATGCGACAGATGCTGCTGCGCGCGGCGGCTGAGGCCCTGGCGGTGCCACAGGGCGCGCTCACCATTGAACAGGGCGAAGTTCGGCACACCGACTCTGGCCAGCATTTGCGCTTTGGCGCACTGGCCGCGGCGGCCATGGCGCAGCCGGTGCCGGAAAGCGTGACGCTGAAGACGCCAGACCAGTTCGTCTACATCGGCCGTCACTTTCCGCGCGTGGATCTGGCTGACAAGGTACGCGGCAAGACCGTCTACACGCAAGACCTGGTGCTGCCCGGCATGCTGGTGGCCGTGGTGGAGCGCCCCAGCCGCCTGGGCGGCAAGGTCGAGCGCTTCGACGCCAGCGCCGCGCTGCGCGTGCCGGGGGTGCGCCATGTGGTGCGGATTGGCGCCGGCGTGGCCGTGGTGGCCGAAGGCTACTGGGCTGCGGAAAAAGGTCGTCAGCTGTTGCGCATCGACTGGGACAACAACGCGGCCGACCGATCGGATACGCGGCACATCAGCCTGGATCTGAACGCCCTGCTCGACGAACCCGGCACGCTGGCCAAGGCCCTGGGCGATGTGAATGCCGCAGCGGCCAGCGCGACACGCACGCTGCGCGCCGACTACGAGGTGCCCTACCAGGCGCACGCCGCCATGGAGACGCTCAATGGCGTGATGCAGGTCACCGACCAGGGCATCGAAATCTGGGGCGGTTCGCAGATCTTTGGCTTTGACAGCATCTTCATTACCCAGGCGGCGCAAATCCCCATCGAGCGCGTGCGCAACCACACGCTGCCAGTGGGCGGCACCTTCGGGCGCCGCTACGGGCCAGACGGAGCGCTGTGGATCGAGTTGCTGGAGATCATTCGTGCCATTGGCACCCAGGCGCCGGTGAAACTGATGCTCAGCCGCGCGGACGACTTCTCCGTCAACACCGTGTATTACCGGCCCGGCTATGCGCATCGCATCGAAGCGTCGGTGGACGCGCAGGGCCGCTTGATCGCGCTGAAACACCGGATTGCCGGCCAATCCATGCTGGCCGGCACGCTGATGGCGCAGGGCATGGTGCACGAAGGCATCGACTTCATGTCGGTGGAAAGCTCCGTGGACCTTCCCTACCAGGTGCCCAACCAGCGCGTCGAGCTGCACTCGCCTACCGTGCATCTGCACGCCTCGCCCACGCGCTTTGGCGGCACCTTGCACAACGGCTTTGCCAACGAATGCATGATCGACGAAGTGGCTCACGCCCTGCGGCGCGACCCGATCGAGCTGCGGCTCGAACTGCTGCCCGCGGGCAACCGCGAGCGCGGTTGTCTGGAACTGGCGCGCGCGCAAGCCGGCTGGGACCAGCCGCTTGCAGCCGGGCCAGCCGGCGCGCGGCGCGGACGCGGGGTGGCGGTCACGCCCTCGCACCGCTCGTACAGCGCCTGCGTGGCTGAAGTGACCGTGCACGCCGACCAAAGCTGGCAAATCGACCGCCTGGTGGTGGCGCTGGACTGCGGCCTGGTGGTAAACCCGGAGAACCTGCGTTCGCAAATCGACGGCGGCTGCGCGTTCGCCATCTCGCTGGCGCGCTACAACGAGGTTACCGTGAAAGATGGTGTAGCGCAGGAAACCAACTTCGACCAATACCCCATGGTGCGCTGGCACACCATGGCCAAGCGCATCGAGGCCTGCTTTGTCGCGTCGAACCAGCCGCCGTCCGGCGCGGGCGAAACCATTGGCTCATCGGTGGTGCCAGCCATCGCCAACGCCCTGTTCAATGCCACCGGCGTGCGCCTGCGCAAGCTGCCGCTGCGCCTGCCCGGCGAGCGGGCCGAAGGCGGCTGGGAGCGCCCGGCGCGGTTGAACGGCGTCGGCGCATGAGTTCGCACGAGAGCCCGGCGGCGCGCGAGCGCATGCCCAAGGAGCGCATGGCGGCCTTCAGCGACGGCGTGATCGCCATCATCATCACCATCATGGTGCTGGAGCTGAAGGCGCCAAAAGGTGCCGATGCGACCGCGCTGTTGTCGGTACTGCCGGTGTTTCTGGCCTACGTGCTGAGCTTCATCTACGTGGCCATCTACTGGAACAACCATCACCACCTGCTCAGCACCTTCGAGCAGGTCAATGGTCGCATTCTGTGGGCCAACATGCTGCTGCTGTTCTGGTTGTCGCTGATCCCGTTCGCCACGGGCTGGATGGATGAGCATCACCTGGCGTCGCTGCCCGTGGCGCTGTATGGCGCGGTGCTGTTGCTGGCCGGCTGTTCGTACTACCTGCTGCAGACGACCATCGTCCGCGCGCACGGGCGCGATGGCGTGCTGGCCGCCGCGCTCGGCGCCGACATCAAGGGCAAGTTCTCGATCGCGGTCTACGTGGTGGCCATCGCTCTCGCCTTCTACTGGCCGGCGGTGTCGGTGGCGCTGTACCTGCTGGTCGCCGCGATGTGGTTCGTGCCCGACCGGCGCATCGAACGCGCCGTACCCGCGCCGCTCAATCCCACTCGAAATGATCCACCAGATGGCGCATGACGGCGCGCACGGCGGCCGGTTGCAGCCGCGAGGAGGTGAGCGCCTGCACGGGCAGCGCCGGCAGATGGTAGTCCGGCAGCACCGGCGTCAGCCGTCCGGTGGCCACCGACTCGGCCGCCAGCCGCCGAGGCAGGGCGCCAACGCCCAGGCCGTTTTCCAGCATCTGGCGCAGCAGGCCCACGTTGTTCAGGCTCAGGCGCGCATTCATCGGCACATCCTGTCCGGCTTTGCCGGCACGGCAAAGCCGCCACACTCCACTGCCCGGCTGCTCGCCGAGCAGCAGGCAGGTATGGGCGGGCAAATCCTTCAACACGGTTGGAGCGCCCCGGCCCGCCAGGTATCCCGGCGCCGCATACAGGCCCTGTGATACGGTGCCCAAGGTGCGGCACACCAGATGCGGCACGCGGACTTCGCCAATGCGCAGCGCGATGTCGAATCGATCGCCCGCCAGATCGGCATGCCGCGGCGACAAATCAACCGCCAGACTGATGCCCGGCAAACGGCGCAGCAGTTGCGGCAACATTGGCCCGATCCAGTGCAGGCCCAGGTCCACCGGTGCGGTCAGCCGAACCGTGCAGCTGGGGGTCTCGACCATGGTGCGCAACTCGTCCTCGGCCTGGCGCGCAGCCTCGAGCGGCACTCCGGCGAGGCGCTCGAT
>DAIOSZ010000101.1:4171-12960 GCA_036752305.1 Burkholderiaceae bacterium | reverse complement strand
ACCATGCCTATCTGGGCGGCATGCTCGACCACGGCCTCGAAATCGTCGCCTACAGTCTGAAACTGCGGCAGTCCCATCTGCTGCCCATCGGCGCCAGCCCCGAAGACCAAGCGGCACAGTCCGAAGCCTGGACCGCCGCCGTCGCCTACGCCGCGCTGCTGCACGACATCGGCAAGATCGCCGTCGATCTGCACGTCGAGCTGGCCGACGGCAGCATCTGGCACCCTTGGCACGGCCCGCTGCGCCAGCCATACCGATTCCGCTACCGCGACGATCGCGAGTACCGCCTGCACAGCGCCGCGACAGGTTTGCTCTACCACCAACTGCTCGACCGTGAGGCCCTGGACTGGCTCAGCGGCTATCCGTCCCTGTGGGCACCACTGCTCTACGTCCTGGCCGGGCAGTACGAGCACGCCGGCGTACTGGGCGAACTTGTCGTGCAGGCAGACCGGGCCTCGGTGGCCCAGGAGCTGGGCGGCGATCCGGCCCGCGCCATGGCTGCGCCCAAGCACGCGCTGCAGCGCAAGCTGCTCGACGGGTTGCGCTACCTGCTCAAGGAACAGTTGAAACTGAACCAGCCGGAAGCCTCCGATGGCTGGCTCACCGACGATGCCCTGTGGCTGGTGAGCAAAACGGTCTCGGACAAACTGCGTGCGCACCTGCTGTCCCAAGGCGTCGATGGCATCCCTGCGAACAACACCGCGGTGTTCAACGTCCTCCAGGATCACGGCATGTTGCAGCCGGCGCCCGACGGCAAGGCTATTTGGCGCGCGACCATAACCAGTTCCACCGGCTGGTCCCACTCGTTCACCCTGTTGCGCCTCGCTCCTGCGCTGATCTGGGAATCTGGCGAGCGACCGACGCCTTTTGCAGGCACGGTAGCGATCGACGCGGCAGTCGCCGAAAACGACGCCGAGGCGCCGAAAATGCCGCCTGCGGCCATGGCGAAGGCAGCCCCGAACGGTCAGAAACTTCCATCTTGGGAAGGCAGTAGTACCGTCACCGCCTCACCGCCTAAGGCCCAGCCCGTGTCCGATGTCATGGAGGACATGCTGGCAATGGTGAGCACGAGCGGCTCGCCTGGTGCCGAGCAGGATGTGGAGCCGGTTGCACAGAGAAGCTACCCCGCAGACCCCAGCACTCCTATGCCAGCGACTGCCGCAGTGCTTCCTTCGCCACCACCATCTACTGCTAAACCACCCCTAACAGCAGCGCCCCCGTCAGGCGAACATTTCATGATGTGGCTGAAACAGGGAATTGCTTCGCGCCGGCTCATCATCAACGACGCAAAAGCGCTCGTGCATTCCGTGAATGACACGGCCTACTTGGTCAGCCCAGGTGTGTTCCAGCGCTACGTCCAGGAGCACCCTCATGTCGGCACGCTGGCACGGCAGGACAAGATGCCGGATTGGCAGTGGGTGCAGAAGCGCTTTGAGAAACTGGGGTTGCATCGAAAGCACGACAGCGGCTTGAACATCTGGATCTGTGAAGTCACCGGGCCGCGCAAGTCCCGGAAGCTGCATGGGTATTTGCTGATCGATGCGAATTGGTTGTTCGATGCAGTACCACCCAACAATCCTTATCTCAGAGTTACGCAAGAGATTTGAGCATGGAGTCCTACGTGGCGGTGAGATACGGTAGAGTTCGCCTTGGTAGGTTAGCGGCTAGCCAAGGTGTCCAGCACAAAGTCAGCGCGTTGCGCCACTCTGATCTTGGGCAACCGCGATACCGCATAGCCCAGCGCTGGATAGGTGCGCTGAAGCCGCTCGAATTCAGCCCGCGCTTCATCCATGCTGTGACGGCGTTCTTCGTCCTGCACATAGATTTCAGGCCACGGCGTGGCCAGAAAGATGCGCGAGTGGTAGCGATGCGACTGGGCAATCGTGTCCAGAATAGTAGTGCCGTCCAGTGCCTGGGGTGCTGCCGCCGCGTCGATCAGGCCACGGTCGAAGAACACCCATTGCGTATTGCTGCGTGGCGCATTGGCATGGTTGTCTAGCGCAAGGTCGATGGCCCCGCGCAGGAAGGCCGTCATGTCGAGCCACGGCAGGGCCTGGCCGCCCGTGCGTGTTTGTTCCTGAACGATACGCCGTCCAGGCTCCTCAATTACGGCATCCCTGGATTTCCATTCAACCCCCACAAACGAGAACGACGATCAACTATCTCCTGAAAGGCCATCAGCATCCATCAAGGCCAGCATGCCAACAATGAGTGCGTGCATGCCCTGTTGAGTTCGGCCTCCATCTCGGCTTCCTCCGTCGCACGGTCTGCATCCACGACGGGTTCCCGTTCGGCGACCGAGTACACCGTGTCGGCCACGGCAAGGCAGTGGAACGCCACGGTGGTCAACAGCCAGCGCGCATGCTCCATCGATATGCCGTAGGCCTGAGCGATGTGGCGTTGGTGGCCGACGATCTTGTCGAGCATGGGCTGGGTCGCCGCCAGACGGCGGATCACGTTGGGTACGCCTTGCCGTCGCCAAGATGCTTGGGCTTGAGCATCGGCGTCTCGTGGGCGTGCAGCACCACGTGGCGACGCAGTTCGTCATCCAGCGCCTTTACCATCGGCTGCAGTTGCGCGCCGCACGCACCGACCCACTGTGCCAGCGTCGAGCGGGCAACAGTAAGTCTGATGCTCTTTGCGCATTCAGATGAATGCATTACGCCCATACGAAATCCGAAATCAGCTCGGCCGCGCACAGCAGATGGCAGTTGTCTATGGCTGTAAATGCGCTTCCCGCAGAGCCATGTCCTCTCTCAGAATACGCTGGATCTCCAGTATCGCGGCCGCGCTCTGTTGCACGCTGTGCCCCGAAATAATGACTTTCTCGGACTGTGCGCCGGGAAGATGTGCGCTGCGATAAGGCACAAGACCGTCATCGGAATCATCGAGGGCCACTTCGGAATTGGCTTGGGCCACGATCGAGTGATAGCGCACCTGGGATGAGATGGGAAAGCCCGCCGCCGTACGCACGAACGGATCGTTTTCGTCGAGATTGTTCACGCTATTGGGAATGGTTGCCAGGCTTTCACGGCTGCTGGCGGCCGCATTGGGTGTCAGTGTATGGGCGAGTTCTTCGAGCACCGTAATGGGAAAGCGGATAAATCCCGCCATCCAGCGCCCCAGGCGTCCACCCGCGACCGATGTGCCCCGATGAGGCGCCGCGATGAAGATGGCACTGCTGACATTCGGGAAGGGCTCGAAGCGCAACATGGGATCAATGCGCCTGATCTGCTGCGGCGTCAACCGACTGTGATCCGCAGCCAATTGCACCAGCGATTGATCGGTTGACGACACCATCAACCGCGCGATGACCCCGCCCATGCTATGCCCCACCAGCACGAGGTCGGACGACGCCGGCGCTTGGCCGGATGGGTCGAAATGCGTCAGCGTATCCCCGAGCGCCCTGCGAATCATGGCGTGGTTCAACGCGACTGGCATGTTGGTCGGGTAGTAGACCTGCCAGATCTGGTAATGCTGGCGCAGGGCCTCATCGCCCAGGATTTCGTTGGCGAGTTCCACCCAGGCTTCAGGGCTGCTGGCCAGTCCGTGCAGCATGACGATGATCCGCCTGTTCGGATCGTAGGGCTGCATCAAGTAGACGTGCGGGCGGTCGATGCCACCCTCGCGCCCGAGCAGGCTGCGCAGCGACTGGCGGTTGAAATTGGCACGGGCCAGCCATACGCCATAGCCGGCCGTGAAATTGGCCGCCAGCGGCACACGTTGGCCGCGCAGCATAATGGCCGATTCCACATAGGGGTCATGCACCGTCAGACGGGCTGTACGAGCATGCAGCACGCTGTCCAAGTTGTCTCCGTCGGGATGCAGCAGAACCGTCATGGACGGCGCGGGCATCTCGCTCCAGGGCAGCGGTTGCTGATCATGTTTTGCCGCTGGGCGACCACCCCGAGTTGGGGCGGCGCTCAGGGACTCGTCCGGAATGACCGCCACAAGCTCGGCGCCAAAGCCGTCGCGCCGGTAGAGGCTACGCAATCCACGGAAAGACAGGGACGAGGCTGGCAGGAGTTCGGCTGGCACCGCCGTACTGCCCGGTAAGCGCGCGCCGCGCATATCCAGCTTCAGTTCCCAGCCTGCAATGTTCCAACTGGTCTGGTCGGACAACTGCGTCGGCATTTGTTGCCGAACTTCGAACATGCCGGTGGCCGCATGCTCGACGGCATAGTTATACCAATCCCGCACTTGGGTCTGGCGATCCTCGAAGGCCCGCTCTCCCGGAGTATGGTCACCAAGGAACAGATAAGCATAGGCATAGCGAATCGTCTCAAGCCAGGCGGCTTGCTGCGCTGAGCCGGGCTTCATGGCCTGAGCCTGCGCCAGCCATAGTTCGGACAGTGCAGCCAGGCGTCTATCCGTGGCGACCCCCGTCACGGTAGCCAAGGCCTCCGCGCACTCCGAGGAGATCGGCTTTGCGCATGCCTGCTCATCCAATGCCGCCACCCTGATGGTCTGGACAGTCGCATCGCTGAGCTTGCCACGTGTCAGGATGTCGCCGCGCTTGAGTTCGATGGCCTCCCTGGCAGGTAGCGTATGAACTTCAACCACTGGGCCGAACTCGCGCAGGATCGAGCAGCCCCCCAGCAGCAGCGGAGCAAGAGCGGCGCATGTAATGAGAAGGCAGGCCTGCGGGAACCTCATGGATTCACCTCGTTGGCAGGGATGCCTGGCACGCCTTGTCGAATCGACATCGAGAAGTCATCCTCTGACACATCGGAAGCAAGGGCACGTTCGTTGATATGCCCCAGTGCCTGCAATTCATCGTAACGATAGCCAGGCGTCAATCCATGCAGGTCGTAGACGTACCGCGCAAAATATCCAGACAGCAGCAGGCGATAGTCCATTGGCAATGCGGGCGCAATGACCCGGGCCAGCTCGAATACGATGGTCGTGCAGTTACTGGTTAACGTGTTGTAAAAGCGCGGTTTCTGCCGCAGTTCATTGGCCGCGTTCAGAAACTCCAGAAACAACGCGCGGGCACTCGCCTGATTCATCTGCAAGCGATAGAGATAAACATCTTCGCCTCGCGCGTTGCTGCGCGTACGCACAATGTCTCGCTCATCGGCGGCTACCAGGATCTGCTCGAACTGACGGAAGAATCCTCCTACCGCCGAGAAGGACTCATGGCGTTCCTTGCGAATTTCCAGCGAGAACACCACGCGTTCACCGCCATCGAAGCCGAACGACACCAGGGTGTGGGCGATGTGCGGCCCCATCCAGTAGGAAAGCACCAAGTCGGCGCTGCGCAGACGATCCAGGTCGTATGTGCGGCTCTCCCACTGCGGGGTGTAGTCGGTTTCGCTGCGCCACTGGAAGTTGCGCACATTATTCAGGTGAACATGGTTGCCGTCGATCCTGGCCTCCAGCAACTGAGCGACATCGTCAGCCCATACACGCTGGTGTGACGGCTGCAGCGTCCCCCACCACATGAGCAGGGAGGCGGCTGCGATCACAAATGCGAATCCGGCGATGTTGCGATTGCGCCGCCCAAGCAAGCCCGCCCGCGACAAGACAACGGTCACACCCAATGTGGACCACATGGCAATGACGAACCATCGCACCACCGAAGGTCCCGGCATCTGATGCCACAGAGCCAGCGCACCCCACACAGTCAGCAGCAGTACCACAAAGCCGATCGCCAAGCCTGCAAGGGCGCGCAGGACTCTGTGCATCACTCCGCTCATTGAGGCTGCAAAAGCTCAAGCAACAGTTGCCGGTGCGCATCCCGTAACTGCACCAGCGAGATGGAAGGATTCCCCTTGGACAGCATCGAGGAACTCAGCCACAGCACTGCGGGCGCGAGCGCCAACGGGAAGAAGTGTTCGGTCAAGACGCCTGGGCGAATGACGCCTCGGCGTATGTTGCGGTGGATGATGGTCTGCGCCCGCTCTTTCAGCCCGAGCGCAACTTCGTTGTGCCAACGCTGCACCAGCTCTGGAGTTCGGGCGCTTTCGGCCAGAAGCAGCCGGTAGATCGACATCGTGGCAGGGGAGCTGAAGGTCGCGTACAGGCGATCCAGGTAGACATCTACCAGCTCTGGCAACGTCAGATCCTCATCCGGGAGCCAGCCCTGGAAATCACAAATCTGCTTCGTCGTACGTTCGAGCAAGGCGTGAAAAATTTCTTCCTTGCTTTTGAAGTGGGCATAGATGCCAGCCTTGGACAAGCCCGCGCATTCCGCCAGGCGCTCCATCGACACTGCGTTGTATGTCCGATCCGCGAATTCGACCAGGGCCGCGTCGAGTATTTCCTCTTTCCTGGCGGCAGAGGACAGGTAGCGGCGCTTGTTGTCTGGCGCGTCATCTTTCTTGGGTGGCATTCAAAGGCTCTGTTCAAAGATCTGAGGGGTGTTCCCATGGGCCTGTCACCGGCTCTACCAAGAATCAGGGCCTTCCTTGAACCCAAGCCGGCAGCTCGAATTGACCTGCGTCAATGACCGACGAGCCCGCTGATTGCGTTTCTTGGATTGTAACGTATAATTAAAACAGCCGTCCAGTCGTTTGTTTTCAGATTTCACAATGCAGATCAACACAGGGCGCGAGTGAACCCGGCACATCGGGTTACGACACAGGAAGAGCGCCCTATCAACCAGCCGGGGAACACGGGGATGCACATATCAACAAGGAGATGAAGTGGGCTTGACAGCACTTGCAAGCAAGAAAGTAGGGCCTGCGGACACCAGCCACGAACCCCGCATTGCGCGGGTGGCAGCCATTCCCTCCTCTGCGACCAGACCCTCTTCAGCCCGATACCTGTACGGAACGTGACCATGCTCCCAACTTCCCCGTTGTTTCCTGCGTTCAGATTGCGCGCTGCCTCGTTGGCCCTGAGCGCCGTCGTCTTGACCGGCTGCATGTCGCTCGCTCCGGCGCCAGACACCCCGCCATTGCCCGTGCCCGAAGCCTGGCCCGCGCATCTTGGATCAGGCACCGACGGCGCCCACGCGGGAGAGCTTGCCTGGCAGGCGTACTTCACCGACCCCCTGCTGCAACGCCTCATCGAGACTGCGCTGGAAAACAACCGCGACCTGCGCGTGGCCGCGCTGCGCGTCGAGGAAGCCAGCGCCACATTCCGCATTCAGCGCTCGGATCGTTTTCCTGCCATGGGCGTGGGCGCCCAAGGTGGACGCGCGCGCGTCCCTGGCGACCTGAACATGTCGGGCCGATCGCAGGTGGGCGGCGAGTACCGGGCCGAGGTGGGTTTGACCACCTGGGAACTGGATCTGTGGGGTCGGATCCGCAACCTGGAAGACGCCGCCCTGCAAACTTGGCTGGCTTCCGACGCGGCTCGCCAGGCCGTCCATTTGGCGCTGATCGCCCAGGTGGCAGACGGCTATCTTGGCCTGCGCGAGATCGACGAACGCGTGGCGATCGCACGGCAAACCGTGACCACCCGCGAGGAGTCCTATCGCATTTTCCGGCGCCGCGTCGAAGTCGGCTCGACCTCGAAGCTGGATCTCACACAGGTCCAGACCCTGCTGAACCAAGCTCAGGCGCTGCTGACGCAGCTTGAGCAAGCTCGCACCACGCAACTGCACGCCCTGGCACTGCTGGTAGGCGCTGATCCCGGCCCGCTGCCCGCCAAGGCACCCTTCGATGAAACGACGGTTCTGGCTGAGCTGCGGGCCGGTCTGCCTTCGGAGCTGCTGGTCAGTCGCCCGGACATCATTTCCGCCGAACACCAATTGCGTGCCAGCAATGCCCACATCGGCGCGGCCCGCGCGGCGTTCTTGCCGCGCATTGCGCTGACCGGCAGCTTCGGCACGGCCAGCTCCGACTTGAATGGCTTGTTCGATTCCGGCAGTCGCGCCTGGACCTTCATGCCCACCCTGTCGCTGCCCATCTTCGATGGCGGGCGCCGCCGCGCCAATCTGGAGCTGAGCGAAGTGCGCCGCGACATCGCCGTCGCCGGATACGAAAAAACCATTCAAACGGCCTTCCGCGAGGTGGCCGATGCGCTGAGCGCAAAGCACTGGCTGGCTGAGCAGTTGACGATCCAGAGAGCCAACCTGGAAGCGCAAAGCGAACGCGCACGCCTGGCCAAGTTGCGCTACGACAACGGCTCGGCCGCCTTCTTGGAAGTGCTGGATGCCCAACGCGATCTGCTGGGAGCCCAGCAACAACTGGTACAGGCGCGCCGCGCGCTGCTGTCCAGCCAGGTGGCGCTGTATGCCGCGCTCGGCGGCGGCACCCTCGCCGCAGCCGGCGAGGCACAGGGTGCGGCCTCGACTCCCGCTTCCACCCCATCAACCCGTTAAGGCACGCCGAACCCATGACTGTCTCCCCCTCTCTCAAGAAAAAACTCCTGGTCGCTTTCGCTGCAGCGGTTGTTGCCGCGCTGGCCTGGTGGAGCTGGACGAGGTTTACCGACAGCGGCCCGGGCGAAGGATTCGTCAACGGCAATGGCCGCATCGAAGCCACCGAGATCGACGTGGCCACCAAACTTCCCGGCCGCATCGAAGACATCCTGGTGCGTGAAGGCGATTTCGTCACAGCCGGCCAGCCACTGGCCAAGATGCGGCTGGAAACGCTGGAAGCGCAGCGCGACGAGGCCCTGGCCATGCGTCAGCAGGCTGAGCATTCGGTGACCGCGGCGCAGGCACAGGTGGCGCTGCGTGAAGCCGACGTGACTGCCGCCTTGGCTCTGGTTGGTCAGCGCGAGTCGGAACTGGACGCCGCGCAACGGCGCCTGACACGCTCCAGCACGCTGTCGAGTGAGGGAGCCGCCTCGATCCAGGAACTGGACGATGACCGGGCGCGCGTACGGGGCGCCCA
>DAIOSZ010000101.1:0-4071 GCA_036752305.1 Burkholderiaceae bacterium | reverse complement strand
TGCTGCGTGAGCACCTGAACCAGGTCAAGACCGGTCTGCCCGGCGTAGCCTGGGTCAAGCTCGACGCCAAGGCCGAGTGGCCTCAGAACCTCTCCGTTCGTGTGCCGGAGTAAGATATGAGCCACAGCGCGCAGCTCGCGACCGTTGCAAGTGTCCGCCAGGTAAGACTGCGCTACCGCGACGTCATTGCCTTGGATGGCATTGACCTGGACATCCCCGCTGGACGGATGGTCGGTCTGATCGGCCCCGACGGCGTGGGCAAATCCAGTCTGCTCTCATTGCTGGCGGGTGTGCGCATCATCCAGGAGGGCACGGTCGAGGTGCTGGGTGGCGACATGGCCAGCAAGGCCCATCGCAAGCAGGTATGCCCGCGCATCGCCTACATGCCGCAGGGACTGGGCAAAAACCTGTATCCGACGCTCTCGGTCGAGGAGAATCTGCAATTCTTCGCGCGCCTGTTCGGTCATGGCGCCGCAGAGCGCCGCCAGCGGATCGACGAACTGACTCAGGCCACTGGCCTGTTCAAATTCCTGGAGCGCCCGTCAGGCAAGCTGTCCGGGGGCATGAAGCAAAAACTCGGCCTGTGCTGCGCGCTGATTCATGACCCGGATTTTCTGATTCTCGATGAGCCGACGACTGGCGTGGACCCGCTGGCGCGCGCGCAGTTCTGGGATCTGATTGACCGTATCCGCGCCGATCGCCCCGGCATGAGCGTGATTGTGGCCACGGCCTACATGGATGAGGCCCAGCGCTTCGACTGGCTGGCCGCCATCGACGACGGCAAGGTCCTCGCCACCGGCACGCCGAAGGAATTGCTGGCAAGAACAGGCAGCCCGAACCTGGAAGAGGCATTCATCCGCCTGCTCCCGGAAGAGAAAAAGCGCGGACACCAAGCGGTTGTCATTCCGCCTCTGCCTGAGGACGGCGCGGACGATATCGCCATCGAAGCCGAGGGGCTGACCATGCGCTTTGGCGACTTCGTTGCCGTCGATAGCGTGTCCTTCCGCATCCGGCGCGGTGAAATCTTCGGCTTCCTCGGCTCCAACGGGTGCGGCAAGTCCACGACGATGAAGATGCTCACCGGCCTGTTGCCGGCGAGCGAGGGTCGGGCCTGGCTGTTCGGCCATGAAGTGAACCCGCATGATCTGGGCACCCGCCGCCGCGTCGGCTACATGTCCCAAGCGTTCTCGCTCTACAGCGAAATCACGGTACGCCAGAACCTGGAGTTGCACGCCAAGCTGTTCAGCGTGCCCCCGAAGGACATTCCGGGCCGCGTCGAAGAGATGGTGGAGCGCTTCGGCCTGGTGGACGTCATCGACAGTCTGCCGGCCAGTCTGCCTCTGGGCATACGCCAGCGCCTGTCGCTGGCCGTTGCCATGGTGCACAAGCCAGAGTTGCTGATTCTGGACGAACCGACCTCCGGCGTCGATCCGGTGGCACGCGACGCGTTCTGGCGGCTGCTCATCGAGCTGTCGCGGCGCGACCGGGTGACGGTCTTCATTTCCACCCACTTCATGAACGAGGCCGAACGCTGCGACCGCATGTCGATGATGCATGCGGGCAAGGTGCTCGACAGCGACGTGCCCGCCAGACTGGTTGAGAAGCGTGGTGCCAAAACCCTGGAAGAGGCCTTCATCGGCTACCTCGTCGAAGCGGAGGGCGGCACGGCCGCCCCGGCCAGCCAGCCTCCGGCTGCCGACCAGGCGGATCAGCCACCCGCGGTGCCCGCCGAACACGGCGGCGGTCACTCCGCTGGCGGTTTCAGTCTGCAGCGCATGTTCAGCTATCTATGGCGCGAAACGCTGGAACTGCAGCGCGACCCGGTGCGCGCCACGCTGGCGCTGGGCGGTTCGCTGCTGCTGATGTTCGTGATCGGCTTCGGCATCACCATGGACGTCGAGGACCTGAGCTATGCGGTGCTCGATCGCGACCAGACCACGCTTAGCCAGAACTACACGCTGAACTTGGCCGGATCGCGCTACTTCACCGAGCACGCGCCGATCATCGACTACGAGGACCTTGATCGACGCATGCGCAACGGCGAACTGTCGCTGGCCATCGAAATCCCCGCTGGCTTTGCCCGCGACGTGTTGCGGGGCCAGAACGTGCAGATCGGCGCCTGGCTCGACGGCGCCATGCCGCAGCGCGCGGAAACCGTCCAGGGCTACGTTCAGGGCATGCACCAGCACTGGCTGCAGATACAGGCCAGCGAGCGCGGCGGCGCCAGCATGGCTGGCAACACCAACGTCGAGACGCGCTTTCGCTACAACCCCGATGTCAAGAGCCTGCCGGCCATGGTGCCTGCGGTGATCCCTCTGCTGCTGCTCATGCTGCCGGCCATGCTGACCGCGCTGGCGGTGGTGCGCGAGAAAGAGACGGGATCGATCACCAATCTCTACGTGACGCCGGTCACGCGCATCGAGTTCCTGCTTGGCAAGCAGTTGCCCTATGTCGGCCTGGCCATGGTGAACTTCCTGCTGATGAGCCTGCTCGCAGTGACCATCTTCGGTGTGCCGGTCAAGGGCAGCTTCTTCACCCTGGCGCTGGCCGCGCTGATCTTCTCCTTCGCCGCGACAGGCATGGGGCTGCTGGCCTCGGCCGTTACACGCAGCCAGATCGCGGCCATGTTCTTCGCCATGATCGGCACCCTCATACCGGCCACCCAGTTCGCCGGCCTGATCGATCCCGTGTCCTCGCTCGAAGGCTCCAGCAAGTTCATCGGCGAGATCTACCCCGCCACGCACATGATTTCCATCAGCCGTGGCGTATTCAGCAAAGCGCTTGGCCTGGCCGACCTGACAGGGCCGCTGTGGTCGATGCTCATTTCGGTTCCGGTCATTCTCGGCGTGGCTGTTTTGCTACTCAAGAAGCAGGAGCGTTGAGATGCGCAGAAGAAACCTGGCCAACATCTACGACCTTGGTGTCAAGGAGCTGTGGAGTCTTTGGCGCGATCCGATGATGCTTGTGCTCATCGTCTACGTGTTCACCGCGTCGGTCTACACCAGGGCCACGTCCATGCCGGAGACGCTGCACAACGCGCCCATCGCCATCGTCGACGAGGATAATTCGGCGCTGTCCCAGCGGGTTGCCTCGGCCTTCTACCCCCCGCAGTTCACCCAGCCGGCCATGATCGACTATAGGGACGTGGACCCGGGCATGGACGCGGGGCTGTACACCTTCGCTCTGGTCATTCCGCCCAACTTCCAGCGCGACGTGCTGGCGGGGCGATCGCCTGCCGTGCAGCTCAATGTCGACGCCACCCGCATGAGCCAGGCCTTCACCGGCAGTGGCCATGTTCAACAAATTTTCACCGGTGAAGTCAACGAGTTCGTCAAGCGTTATCGCAGCACCACCGCGCCACCCGTGGATCTGGCCTTGCGCGCACGCTTCAACCCGGCACTGGACAAGGCCTGGTTCGGCTCGGTGGTGCAGATCATCAACCACATCACGCTGTTGTCCATCATCCTGACCGGCGCAGCGCTGATCCGGGAGCGCGAGCACGGCACCATCGAGCACCTGCTGGTGATGCCGGTTACACCCGCGCAGATCATGCTCTCCAAGGTCTGGTCGATGGCCCTGGTCGTGCTGATCGCCTCCTTCCTGTCCCTCAATCTCATGGTGCGCGGCGTCCTGGGCGTTCCAGTCGAGGGTTCCATTGCACTGTTCTTCGCTGGCGCGGCGCTCAGTCTGTTCGCCACCACGTCGATGGGCATCTTCCTCGCCACCCTGGCGCGCAACATGCCGCAGTTCGGTATGTTGATGATGCTGACCATCATGCCGCTGCAGATGCTCTCGGGTGGCACCACGCCACGCGAAAGCATGCCCGAGATCGTGCAGAACATCATGCTGATCGCACCCACCACCCATTTCGTGGAACTGAGCCAGGCCATCCTTTATCGGGGCGCGGGGCTGGAGACGGTGTGGCAGCCCTTCCTGGCGCTGGCCTTGATCGGCGCGGTGCTGTTTTTCCTGTCGCTGGCACGCTTTCGCAAAACGATCGGCCAGATGGCCTGATCGTTTGACCATGAGCAATGAAACCATCCCCCTCAACCTCTTCAAGGCGAACCTGGA
>DAIOSZ010000100.1:10376-13136 GCA_036752305.1 Burkholderiaceae bacterium | reverse complement strand
GCCTGCGCGCTGGAAGCCGCCGATGCGGTCAACACCTTGATCGGCTTGCAGGAGCCTCCGAATGAACCTTGAATCGTCATCGGCGCGCGTGGCGCCGCAGGACAACGACGCCTACGTGGTGCCCGCCCTGCAGCGCGGGCTGGACCTGCTGGCCTGCTTCACCCGCCACCAGCCGCTGCAAACCGGGGCCGATCTTTCGCGCATTCTGGGCCTGCCGCGCGCCTCGGTGTTTCGCATGCTGCATACCCTGGCGCGCAGCGGCTTCGTCGAGAAGGAAGGCGACGGACCGTTCTACAAGCTCAGCATCGGCGTGTTGCGCCTGGGCTTCGAGTACCTCGCCTCGATGGAGCTGACCGAGCATGGGCGGCCCATCATCGAGGAGCTGCGTGATCGCAGCGGCTACTCGGCGCACCTCATCGTGCGCGATCAGCGCGAGGCGGTGGTGGTCGCCAAGGCCACGGGCACCAGTACGCTGTTTCAGGGAATCCAGGTCGGCGCGCGCCTGCCGGTGCATGCCACCGTGGTCGGGCGGGTTCTGCTGGTGGGCATGGATCTGTCTGACCTGCGCCAGCTTTATCCGGAAGAGCGCCTGCAGGTGTTCACGCCCATGACGCCCCAGACGGTCGTCGATCTCAAGCAGATGATCGACGAGACCTACAAGGCGGGCTATGCCATCAGCCAGGGCGGCTACGACGCTGGCGTCTCCACGATCGCCGCGCCGGTGCGCAACGACCGTTTCGAGGTGCTGGCCAGCGTCAGCCTGGCCATTCCCGCCCCGGTGATCACCCCCGAGCAGAGCGAAACGCTCGTGTCCCTGGTGCTCGACGCCGCCGAGCAACTGACCGAGCGCATGAGCCATTTGCCCCGGGTGGAGACGCCCGTGAGGCCGGGGCGCCCACCCATCGTCGTGAAGGCGGGCGGCCATGGCCATTGAACCCAGCCGCGTGACCGTCGGCGAGCTCGCCGCGCGCTTCGTCGAGGCCTGCGGCACTCGCGCGGCCTTTGGCGTGATCTCGATCCACAACATGCCCATCCTCGATGCGTTCCACCGCCGGGGCCGGGTGCGCTTCGTGTCCGCGCGGGGCGAGGCTGGCGCCTGCAACATGGCCGACGCCTATGCCCGCGTCTCGGGCGTGCCGGGCGTGTGCGTCACCAGCACCGGCACCGGCGCCGGCAATGCGGCCGGCGCGCTGATCGAGGCCTACACCGCGAGTACGCCTCTGCTGCACCTCACCGGCCAGATCGAGAGCGAATACCTCGACCGCAACCTCGGCTACATCCATGAGGCGCCCGCGCAACTGGCCATGCTACAAGCCGTGGGCAAAGCCGCCTTTCGCATTGCCCGGCCCGAGCAGGCACTGGCCACGCTGCGCGGGGCGGCGCGCCTGGCGTGCACGCCGCCCTGCGGGCCGGTGAGCGTGGAGATTCCCATCGACGTGCAGGCCGCACTGGTGGATTTGCCCAGCGATATTGCTCCTGTTTCAATAGCTGCCAATGGGGCCGCCGCCCAGGATATTGAACGCCTCGCCGATGAATTGATGAGCGCCCGCCGGCCCTTGCTGTGGCTGGGTGGCGGCGCGCGCGGCGCGCGCGCCGCGGTCGAGCGCCTGCTGGCGCTGGGCTGGGGCGTGGTCACCTCGGTGCAAGGGCGCGGCGTGATCGCCGAGGATCACCCCGCCACGCTGGGCCCCTACAACCTGCAAAAGCCGGCCGAAGCCTTGTATGCCGACAGCGACGCCATGCTCGTGGCCGGCTCGCGCCTGCGCAGCAACGAAACCCTGCGCTACAAGCTCAAGCTTCCCGAGCCGCTGTACCGCATCGACGCCGACCCGGCCGCCGATGGCCGCGCTTACCCCAACCGGCGCTTCGTGCAGGGCGATGCGCTGCTCACGCTGGACGCGCTGGCCAGCGCGCTGGAGGCGCGCGGCGCGCGCGCCGACGCTGCTTGGCCGGCCGAGGTGGCGCAGGCCCGCCGCGCCTGCGAGCAGGCGGTGCGCGCTGGCCTGGGGCCCTACACCGCGCTGCTCGACGCCGTGCAAGCCCAGGCCGGCCGGGCGATCTGGTGGGTGCGCGACATCACGCTGTCCAACACGATGTGGGGAAACCGGGCCCCCGTGCTCGACCATCCGCGCGCCGGGGTCCATGCGCTGGGCGGCGGCATCGGCCAGGGATTGGCCATGGCCGTTGGCGCCGCGGTGGCCAACGCCGAGCACGGACTGGCGCGGCGCACCGTCGCCTTGGCCGGTGACGGCGGCTTCATGCTCAACCTGGGCGAACTCGCCTGCGCCGCGCAAGAGGGCGCCCGCTTCGTGCTGATCCTCATGAACGACCGGCGCTATGGCGTCATCCGCAACATCCAGGACGATCTCTACGGCGGCCGCCATTGCTACGTCGATCTGCGCACGCCCGACATGCGGCAACTGTGCGCCAGCCTGGGCGTGCGTCACTGGCTGGTCGGGCGTCCCGAGGATGCGGCGCCCGCGCTGGCCGAGGCGCTGGCCGCGACCGATGCCCAGCCAGGCCCGGCCATCGTGGAAATCGACATGCCCGGCTGGGGACCGTTCACCGCCAAGTTTGCCGGTCCACCGCTCAAGAAAGACTGACGCCCGCTCCCCCCACATGGAACATTTGCACGCGCTGATCGCCGGCCGCTGGCGCGACGCCAGCGGCCCCCTCTACACCACGCAGTATCCGCACGATGGCAGCACCGTCGCGCAGCTGCACGCGGCCACCGCGGGCGACGTGGACGAGGCCGTGCAA
>DAIOSZ010000100.1:0-10366 GCA_036752305.1 Burkholderiaceae bacterium | reverse complement strand
AGCCGCACGAGCGCGCCGGCCTGCTGCACCGCATCGCTGCGGGAATTCGCGCGCGCGCCGAGGAACTGGCGCAGTTGCAGCGGTTGGACAACGGCAAGCCGATCAGCGAGACGCGCGCGCTGGTGGCGAGTGCGGCGGGCACCTTCCAGTTCTTCGGCGGCGTGTGCGAGACCTGGGAAGACGCCGTCACGCCCGCGCGCGGCGAGTACCTGACGATGAGCCTTCACGAGCCGCTGGGCGTGGTGGGCGCGATCACGCCGTGGAACTCACCCATCGCCAGCGAGGCGCAGAAGATCGCGCCCGCGTTGGCGGCTGGTTGCGCCATCGTCGTCAAGCCGGCCGAGATCACCCCGCGCATGGCCATCGAGCTGGCGCGCATCGCCGACGCGGCGGGCGTGCCGCCGGGCATCCTGAGCGTGCTGCCCGGCAAGGGCTCGATCGTCGGCGAGGCGCTGGTGCGCCACCCGCTGGTCAAGCGCATCGCCTTCACCGGCGGCACCGCGGTGGGCAAGGGCATCGCGCGCGCGGCGGTGGACAAACTGATGCCGGTGTCGCTGGAGCTGGGCGGCAAGTCGCCCACCATCGTCTGCGCCGACGCCGATCTGGACCACGCCGTGGCCGGCGTGCTGTTCGGCATCTTCAGCTCCAGCGGCGAGTCGTGCATCGCCGGCTCGCGCGCCTTCGTGCACGCCAGCCGCTACGCCGACTTCAAGCGGCGGCTGCTCGAGGGCGCCGCGCGGCTGCGCGTGGGCGATCCGGCGCGCCCGGCCACGCAAATGGGCCCGCTGGTCAATCAGGCCCACCGCGCCAGCGTGGAGCGCTACGTGGCGCTGGGCCTGGAAGAGGGCGGCCGGCTGCTCGCCGGCGGCGCGCGGCCCAGCCATCCGACGCTGGCGGACGGCAGCTACTACCTGCCCACCGTCATCGAAGGCCTGCCCAACACCGCCCGCATGTGCCGCGAGGAAATCTTCGGCCCTGTGCTCGCGCTGCTGCCCTGGGAAAGCGAAGACGATCTCGTCGCCCAGTGCAACGACAACGACTACGGGCTGGCCTGCGGTATCTGGACGCGCGACTATCCCACCGCCTGGCGCCTGGGTGCCGCGCTGCAAACCGGCACGGTGTGGATCAACACCTACAAGCAGCTGTCCGTCAGCACGCCCTTTGGTGGCGTCAAGGACAGCGGCACGGGACGCGAGAAAGGCCGCGACGGCGTGCGCGAGTACATGAGCCAGAAAAGCTACTACTGGGGCATGAACCCCCAGCCACTGCCCTGGGCGGGAGGATGAAATGCACGCCACACGCCGGCAAATCCTGAGCGCCACCGCATTGCTGGTCAGCGCGCCCTGGCTGCGTGCCCAGACGCCCACCGAGGCCGAGCGCGCCCTGGCGCAGGAGCGCTTCACGCTCGTCGCGCCCTTTCCGCCGGGCGGGCCTGTCGATCAGCTCGCGCGCATGCTGGCCGAGGGCTTGCAGCGGCGCTACCAGCAGGCGGCCATCGTCGAGACGCTGCCCGGCGCGGCCGGCAACATCGGCATCGACAAGGTCAAGCGCGCCAAGGCCGACGGTCACACGCTGCTGGTAATCCCGGCCGGCAACCTCACCATCAACCCCACGCTGATGCCGAACTTCCCCTTCGTCATCGAGCGCGACTTCGTGCCCGTGACGATGCTGGCCAAGGCGCCCAACGTGCTGGTCGCGGGCGCGGGGTCGGGCATCCGCGGCGTGGCGCAGCTCATCGCGCGGGCCAAGGCGGAACCGGACAAGCTGGCCTACGCGTCGCCCGGCGTCGGCAGCGGCCTGCATCTGGCGGGCGAGCTGTTCAAGCAGCAGGCCGGCGTGGACCTCCTGCACGTGCCCTACAAGGGCACCGGCCCGGCGCTGACCGACCTGCTTGGCGGGGCCGTGCCGCTCATGTTTACCAACCTGCCCTCGGTGCTGCCGCACATCAAGAGCGGCAAACTCGTCGCGCTGGCGCTCACCGACAGCCAGCGCAGCCCGCTCGCGCCCGACATCCCCACGCTGGCCGAGCAGGGCGTCCCCGGCGTGGTGGTCAGCTCCTGGTACGGACTGCTCGCGCCCGCCGGGACGCCCGCGTCCGTGGTCGAGCAACTTGCGCGCGACGCCGCCGACATCCTGTCCGAGCCGCGCGTGCGCGATCAGTTGCGCGCGCAGGCGCTGATCGAATCGACGCAAAAGCCCGCCGAGTTCGCCGCGCACATACGGGCCGAGACGGCCACCTGGGCGCGCATCATCCGCGCGCGCGGCATCAAGGCGGAGTAGGGCAAATGGCCGACAACGACGCCACGCCCCTGCTGCTCACGCTCGTGCTCAAGCACCACGCGGGCCTCACGCTCGACGACGTGCAATCGCGCCTGAAAGCGGCCGCTTGGTGGGAGCGCTTTCCCGTGCCCGGCACGCGGGTGCTCTCCTGGACGGTAGCCGTCGGGCTGGGCCAGATCGTGCTGCTGGAAGTCCCGCCCGCGCTGCTCGGCCAGGTCAACCTGGAACTGGAGCGCTCCGCCTGGGGCGTGTTCAAGACCGAGGTCTATGCCAGCTACGACTTCGTGCCCGTGCGCGAGCGCATCCGCGAACGCGTGAAGGCGGGCGGGCAATGACGCCGCAGCGCCTGCGCGCCTCCGGCGCGCCCGACGCGCCCGGCGCCACCTGGGCCAACGGCTACCGCGCGGGCAACGAGCTGTTCCTCTCGGGCATGACGGCGCATCCGGCCACGCAGGCCGCCGCCGCGCGCGGCGAGCCGCTGGGCGCCTATGCGCAGACCATGCTGGTGCTGGGCAAGCTCGAAGCCCTGGTGCAGGCTGCCGGCGGTCACCGCCACAACCTCATCAAGACCGTGGTCTACCTGACCGACGTGGCCGACAAGGACGAAGTGGGCCGCGCGCGCCGCGACTTCTTTGCCGGGCACTATCCGGTCTCTACCCTGGTGGTCGTCAAGGCGCTGGTGTTTCCGCAGCTGTGCGTCGAAATCGACGCCTGGGCGCGCCTGGACCTCGATCTGCGCCAGGCGCCCTAGCGGAGACAGCGGCCGTGGACCTGGGAATCGCGGGCCGCAAGGCCCTGGTGTGCGGTGCCAGCTCCGGGCTCGGCCTGGCCTGCGCGCGGGCGCTGGTGGGCGAGGGCGTCCACGTGGTGCTGGTGGCGCGCGGCGATGAGCGGCTGGCGCAAGCCCAGGCGCGGCTCCAGGCCCTGGCCGGCGCCGCGGTGGTGGAGCGCATCGCCGCCGACGTGAGCACCGAGGCCGGTCGCGCGCGCATCGTCGCCGCGCACCCGGTGCTGGACATTCTGGTCACCAACGCCGGCGGGCCGCCGCCCGGCGATTTCCGTCAGTGGACGCTGGAGAACTGGCATGCCGCGCTGGATGCCAACATGCTGGCGCCGATTGCGCTGATCCGTGCCTACCTCGACGGCATGATCGAGCGGCGCTGGGGCCGCATCGTCAACCTCACCTCCAGCGCGGTGAAGTCGCCGGTGGAGGCGCTGGGCCTGTCCAACGGCGCGCGCGCCGGCCTGACCGGCTTCGTCGCCGGGCTGGCGCGCAGCCCCTCGGCCGCCGCGGGCGTGACCATCAACAATCTGCTGCCCGGCACCTTCGACACGCCCCGTCTGGCCGGCAACTTCAAGGCGCAGGCCGAGCGGCAGGGGCGGGCGGTGGACGAGGTGATCACGGCCCGCCTGGCCAAGCACCCGGCGCGGCGCTTTGGCCAGCCGGACGAACTGGGCGCGCTGTGCGCGTTCCTGTGCAGCGAGCGCGCGGGCTACCTCAATGGGCAGAACCTGCTGCTGGACGGCGGCTCGTTCGCGGGCGTGCTGTGAGCGCCACGTTGGACTCCTGAATGCATAGCGGCCCGTGGTGGTATTCATTGAAGATTTCACGATTTGAGCGTCGAAATCGTGGTGTTGGTTCTGGTATTTTTGTAGAATAATCTACATATTTGTCGCAACATCTACAAAAATCAGTACCAATGCGTGGCCGAGCCTCGTCTGCCTGCCAATTTTCAGAATCAAATTGGCCTGAATCGCACGAAAATTAACCACGGGCAGCTATTGTTTTTAAAGTCAGACGGACGCCCCTTAATGCCCTCTCATCGAAGCTCCGGGCTTTCCTGATCATAGAATGTCATACGTATGACGTGTGAAAGGCTGGCGACATGCACCGTAAGATGACGATCACGTTGGACGAGGCCGTCTATGAAGGGCTCTACCGAATGGTGGGGCGGCGCAAGATGAGCCAGTTCATTGAAGATTTGCTCCGACCGCATGTGGTGGACAGTTCGCTCGATGACGGATACCGAGCCATGGCCGCCGACAAGGCACGCGAAACCGAAGCCACGGAATGGTCTGACGCTCTTGCTGCGGACATGACCGATGCTGCGCGGTGAAGTCTGGTGGGTCGAGTTTGATCCGGCTGTCGGCAGCGAAATCCGAAGAACACGCCCAGCCGTGATCGTGAGCAACGACGCGGCCAATCGCAATCTGTCGCGGGTGGTGGTGGTGCCTCTGACCAGCAACACCGAGCGACAGTACCCCGGCGAAGCCGTGGTGACCGTCGGCGGCAAGAGCAGCAAAGCCATGGCCGACCAGATCGTGGCCGCTGGCAAGTCGCGCCTCAAGAGCCCGTTGGGCACGCTGTCCAAGGCAGACATCCTCGCTGTTGAGGATGCGATCAAGATTCATCTGGCGCTGCCCCGGTAGATGGATGCCACCAACTGGCGATCCGACCCATCGGCTCGCGTGTCGAGGACTATATATGTAGATGCATCTACACATTTTTGGCAACATCTGCAAAAAGTGAATTGAATGGATCGCCTGGAGCTGTTCGGAGGCCAATTTTCACGATAAAAACGCATTGAAGCCAAATAAAAACAACCACGGGCAGCTATGGTTTTTGATGTGATCTACCATTGCCAATCCAGCTTGCCGAACGGCGCCCCAGGCCCAACAATCGCGCTCACCTGTCACCCACACGCTCAAACGCCCACGCCATGACGCATCACCTCACCCCCAATCGCCGCCGCGCCCTGTTGGGCACCGCCGCGCTGCTGGCCACGCCGCTGGTCGCGCGGGCCGACGACTACCCCTCGCGGCCGATCACGTTCATCTGCCCCTGGCCGGCGGGTGGCACGGCGGATCAGTCGATGCGGGCGATTTGCCAGGTTGCCGCGCGCGTGCTCAAGCAGCCCATCGCGGTGGACAACCGGGCGGGCGCGGCCGGCATGATCGGCGCGCAGGCCATTGCATCGGCCAAGCCCGATGGCTACACCTTCGGGCAGATTCCGATCTCGGTCACGCGCTTTTCGCAGTTGGGCACGCTCAAGGCCGACCCGCGGCGCGACTTCACCTACCTGGCGCGCACCTCGGGGCAGACCTTTGGCATCGCGGTGCCGGCGGCCTCGCGCTTCAAGACGCTCAAGGAGATGGTGGACGCGGCGCGCGCCAACCCCGGCAAACTCACCTACGCCCACTCCGGCGTGGGCGGCGCCACGCATGTGGGCATGGAGGAATTTGCCCAGGCGGCGGGCATATCGCTCATCGCCGTGGCATACAAGGGCGGCGCACCCGCGATGCAGGACACGCTGGCCGGCCAGGTGGACATGCTGGCCGATTCCAGCGCCTGGGCGCCGCATGTGGAGGCGGGCAAGCTGCGCCTTCTGGCCACCTGGGGCGAGGAGCGCCTGCCGCGCTTCAAGGACACGCCCACGCTCAAGGAACTGGGCTACAAGGTCGTGGTGGACGCGCCCAACGGCATCGGCGCGCCGCGCGGCCTGCCGCCCGAGGTGGAGAAAAGGCTCCGCGAGGCGCTGCGCGCCGCCGTGCTCAGCGACGAATTCAAGGCCGTGGCCGCCCGCATCGACGCGCCCGTGATGTACCTGGACGGGCCGGACTACCAGAAATACGCGCTGACGGTCTACGACCGCGAGACGCAGCTCATCGAGCGCCTCAAGCTGCGCGAGCTGCTGGCCAAGGGGTGACGGTGTGGCGCTGCTGATTCGTCTGCATCCGGCCGACAACGTGCTGGTGGCGCGCGAGGCCATCGCGCTGGGCCAGGATCTGCCGGAATTGGGCGCGCGCTCGCGTGCCCAGGTGCCTGCCGGGCACAAGGTGGCCGCGCGTGCCATCGCGCGCGGCGAGCCGGTGCGCAAGTACGACGCGGTGATCGGCGTGGCCGCCCGCGACATCGAGCCTGGTGACTACGTGCACGCCCACAACCTCGAACTGGTGGAGTTCGACCGCGACCCCGGCTTTGGCCTGGACGTGCGGCCCGTGGATCTGCTGCCCGAGGCCGGGCAGGCGCGCTTCCAGGGCTACGTGCGTGCCGACGGCCGCGTGGGCACGCGCAATTTCATCGGCATCCTGTCCACCGTCAATTGCTCGGGCACCGTGATCCGCAAGATCGCCGCGCACTTCACGCCCGAGCGGCTGGCTGCCTATCCCAACGTGGACGGCGTGGCGGCCTTCGTGCAGGGCAGCGGCTGCGGCATGTCGTCGCCCAGCCCGCATTTCGACCTGCTGCGCCGCACGCTGGCGGGCTATGCGCGGCACCCCAACCTGGCGGGGGTGCTGGTGGTTGGCCTGGGTTGCGAGCGCAATCAGGTGGCCGACCTGATCGCCTCGCAGAACCTGGCGCGCGGGCCGCTGATGCAGGCCATGGTGATGCAGGAGGTGGGCGGCACCACGGCCACCATCGAGGCAGGGGTGCGCGCCATTGAGGCCATGCTGCCGCTGGCCAACGCCTGCGAGCGCCAGAGCGTGAGCGCCAGCCACCTGGCCGTGGGCCTGGAATGCGGCGGCTCGGACGGCTTCTCGGGCATCACGGCCAACCCGGCGCTCGGGGCGGCGATGGATATCCTGGTGCGCCACGGCGGCACGGCCATCCTGTCGGAAACGCCGGAAATCCACGGCGTCGAGTACATGCTCACGCGCCGCGCCGTCACCCCCGAGGTGGGGCAAAAGCTGCTGAACCGCCTGGACTGGTGGACCGAGTACACGCGCGGCCACAACGGCCAGTTCAACGGCGTCGTCGGCCCCGGCAACCAGGCCGGGGGGCTGGCCAACATTTTTGAAAAATCGCTGGGCTCGGCCATGAAGGCGGGCACCACGCCGCTGCGCGCGGTGTACGAGTACGCCGAGCCCATCACCGAGCGCGGCTTCGTGTTCATGGACTCGCCCGGCTACGACCCGGTGGCCGTGACCGGGCAGATCGCCAGTGGCGCCAACCTCATCTGCTTTACCACCGGCCGCGGCTCCATGTTCGGCTCCAAGCCGGCGCCGACGATCAAGCTGGCGAGCAACACGGCGATGTACCAGCGCCTGAAGGACGACATGGACGTCAACTGCGGCGCCGTGCTCGACGGGGGCGAGACGGTCGAGAGCATGGGCCAGCGCATATTCGAGGCCATCCTGCGTCACGCCGGCGGCGAGCGCACGGCCAGCGAGCGGCTCGGCCTGGGCGACGAGGAATTCGTGCCCTGGCACCTGGGCATCGTCAGCTGATGGCGCCCGGCAGCGCCCAGGGCTGGCGGCCCGCCCGCCGCCACCCCGACCCGGCCATTGGAATCCTGGATGAACGCTTTGCCCGCTACCGGCTGACGGCGGCGGCTGTCGAGCGGCTCTACACCGGCTGTCGCTGGGCCGAGGGCCCGGTGTGGTTTGGCGATGGGCGCTACCTGCTGTGGAGCGATATTCCCAACGACCGCATCCTCAAGTGGGACGAATCGACCGGTGCCGTGAGCGTGTTTCGCCAGCCCTCGGGCTTTGCCAACGGCAACACGCGCGACCGGCAAGGCCGCCTGCTGACCTGCCAGCACGGCGAGCGGCGCGTGCTGCGCACCGAATACGACGGCTCGCTCACGGTGCTGGCCGACGCCTACCAGGGCAAGCGCCTGAACTCCCCCAACGACCTGGTGGTCAAGCGCGACGGCACGGTGTGGTTTTCGGACCCGCCCTTCGGCATCCTCGGCCATTACGAAGGCCACGCGGCCGAGCCGGAACTGCCGACCCACCTCTACCGCTTCGACCCCCGTACCGGCGAGCTGCGCGTGGCCTGTGGCGACGTGGAGCGGCCCAACGGCCTGGCGTTCTCGCCCGACGAGCGGCTGTTGTACGTGGTGCAAAGCACCCAGCAGCGGCGCATTCTGGCTTTTGACGTGGACGAAGGCGGGCGCCTGTCCGGCCAGCGTGTGCTGATCGAACCCGGCCCGCGGGGCACGCCCGACGGCTTTCGGGTGGACGTGGACGGCAACCTCTGGTGCGGCTGGGGCATGGGCGAGGGGCTGGACGGCGTGCGCGTGTTCTCGCCGCAGGGCGAAGCCATCGGCCACATCCACCTGGCCGAGCGCTGCGCCAACCTGTGCTTTGGCGGGCGCGCGCGCAACCGGCTGTTCATGGCGGCCAGCCAGTCGCTCTATGCGCTGTACGTGAATGCGCAGGGCGTGGCGGGAGGTTGAACCTTGTGAGCGGGACAGTCCGACGAATTGCAAGGCTCTGGCTTGGGGCCGCGTGGCTGGCGGGGCTGCTGCTGCTCATGATGCCTGCGGCGGCGGCCGAAGGTTTGCGGCTTGCCAAGGACGCAGCGCAGGGCGACCCCTGGACGCATGTGCGCGTGCTGCTCGACCGCGAGGACGCCGATACCCCCGAGCGCGCGCTGGCGGCGCTCGGGGACTTCACCGTGCCCGAGCGGTACGCCACGCTGGGCATCCACCGGGCCGCGTCGTGGATTTATCTGCCGCTGGCGGTGGACGCCGATGCGGGCGGTGAATGGGTTTTCAACATCGACTATCCGCTGCTGCGCGAAGTTGACATTCATCTCTTGCGCGACGGGGTCGTGACGGCCAGTTGGCAAATGGGTTATGCGCGGCCGTTTGCCAACCGGCCGCTGCGCACGCTCACCGGCGCCGCGCCGCTCGTGCTGCACGGCGGAGCGGTCTACGCGCTGCTGGTGCGCGTGCAGACGCCAGCGGGCAGCATCGTGCCGCTGTCGCTGGAACGGATGCTGAATTTTCAGGGGCACACGATCGCTGGCGCGTTTGTAATTGGGCTGTGGGCAGGCATGGGCTGCATGCTGTTCATGCACGTGCTGTTCCAGTGGTGGGTGCTGCGCGACGGCATCTACCTGTCGTACCTTGCGCTGTTGACCGTGACCGGTGGCTTCATGCTGTTCGCGTTCGGACTGGCGCAACTCGCGTTCAAGGACGCCTTGCACGTTCATGC
This sequence comes from Burkholderiaceae bacterium, assembly GCA_036752305.1. GTDB lineage: Bacteria > Pseudomonadota > Gammaproteobacteria > Burkholderiales > Burkholderiaceae_C > DAIOSZ01. The sequence continues at coordinate 1,141 of DAIOSZ010000100.1, read as the reverse complement.
GGGTGGTGGATACTTGCTGCTGTTCGCCAACATTACCGCGGCGCTGATCTTCATGCGCCGCTTTGCTCAGGAAGAACCTTTGACGCCCTGGTTCGACCGCCTGATGCTGCTGGGCGCGGCCTTCGGCGCGCTGAGCGCGGTGCTGACCGCGACCCGCGTGATGCCGCTGGAGATCGGCACGATGGTGTTCAAGACGCTCGGTCCCTGGCCGGTGCTCCTGGGCCTCGCGGTGGCGGTGCCGCGCTGGTGGCACGGCAACCGGGACTATCTGCCCATCGTGGTGGCGTGGGCGGGCTACGCGGTGGGTTCCGTGCTCTTCACGTCGGTGACGGTGGGCAAGGTCGACGCATCCTACGGCACGATCTACGCCTACCAGATCGCGACCATGTTCGACATGGTGCTGTTCAACTACGTGCTTGGGCTGCGCGCCGCGCGCGACCGCGAGCAGAGCACCCGCGCCCGGGCCGAGCGCGATTTGATGGTCTCGATGGCATATACCGACGCGCTCACCGGCCTCGTCAACCGGCGCGGTCTGCAAGAGCGCCTGCCTCCTGCGCTGGCCGGCGCCACGCCCCAAGCGCTGCTGGCGCTGTACTGCATCGACCTCGATGGCTTCAAGCAGGCCAACGACCGCTTCGGCCACGAGACCGGCGATGCGATCTTGCGCGAGACCGCGCAGCGCCTGTCACGCCTGGTGCGCGAGACCGACGTGGTGGCGCGTCTGGGGGGGGACGAGTTCGTCGTGGTGGCCTCGGGTTTTCACACACCGGCCGAGGCGGCAAGGCTTGGGCAGGCCATTGTGTCGGCCATCGAGCCGCCTGTTCAGGTGGGCGAGAACCTGGTGCGCGTGGGCGCGACGGTCGGCTACGCCGTCGCACCCATGATGACGCGCGACCCGCACGAACTCATGCTGCTGGCCGACAGCGCCATGTATGTGGGCAAGCGCGCGGGCAAAAACCGGGTGGAGGTGGCACTTCCCGCCGTGCGGGCGGGCGCTCTCGCTGATCCGGTCGCTGGATTCGACGTCCGCCCCATGCCACCGGCTCTGGAGGGCCAACGGGCTACGACGACGCTTGCGGCTGCGCCAGCCCCTTCAGCAGGATTGCCGACAGCGTCAGCGTCGCGGGGATGACGGGAGGCA
>DAIOSZ010000099.1:0-13153 GCA_036752305.1 Burkholderiaceae bacterium | reverse complement strand
AATCGTGCCTACGTTGACGTGCGGCTTCGTCCGCTCGAATTTCTCTTTTGCCATTTCCGAAACTCCGTGAAGGCTGGAAAACTAATCGAATCAACAACAAAACGTGGTGCCCATGGCGGGAATCGGACCCGCGACCTCTCCCTTACCAAGGGAGTGCTCTACCACTGAGCCACAAGGGCGATGTCTCTCAGGAACGCATTTGGCAAGCCTCTGGAGCGGGAGACGGGAATCGAACCCGCGTCATTAGCTTGGAAGGCTAAGGTTCTACCATTGAACTACTCCCGCGACCGACCCGGCTACCCTGAAGGGCGCGTGGGGCCTGAGGCTATTTGCTCGGCTGGTATCTGACACATTTCACTGGTGGAGGAGGCTGGATTCGAACCAGCGTAGGCGTAAGCCAACAGATTTACAGTCTGCCCCCTTTAGCCACTCGGGCACCCCTCCAGGGAACACAGGATTATGCCACGTTTGTGGCCGGCATTTCCAATAGCCTTACTTTTTGCTGCGAAACCGCCTCCAGCCACTGCCGCTGCAGGTCCGCGCGCTGCGGCAGCGGGTGCCGAAAGGCCAGGCCATCGGTGGATAGCCCCAGGCGGGGATGGGCGGCCGTTGCGGCCAGCGCCTGCGCGGCCAGCCCGGCGAGGACCTTGGACATCCCCCATGCCAGCAACACCGGCGTGCCGGGGGCGCCCAGCGCGCGCCGCAGCTCATCGCTTCGCGCTGGGCAAAAGATGCTGTGCCAGTCGCGCAACCTGGGCAGCCGCTCAAAAAGCTCCGCGCTCTTGGGGGTGCGCAAGTCCGACAAGTTGAGCACGCGGATGTGGCGGATCGGGCGATGCGCGTCCCCCAGCGCCAGTTTCATGAGCTGGTACTGCGTGCGGTCCGGCATGGCGCTCGCCCAGCCTTGGGGGTCCAGATCGGTCAAGGGACGGGAGCCGCCCGGGTTCATCATGATGGCGACAAGGTCGGCATCGCGCTCCCGTGCGGCGGGCCAGGCCAGACCACGGTCCACGATTTCCAGGTGGCTGCGCAACTCGTCGCGTCGGCCATCCTCGTGCCGCGTGTAATAGCGCCCGTAGACCGCGAAGTGTTCGAGCAACTGGGCGGCGTTCAACCGAACAGCTCCGCCAGGGCCAAGCCGGGTTCGGCCGCGCGCATGAACGCCTCGCCGACGAGAAAGGCGTGCACGCCCGCCGCGCGCATGCGCGCGACATCGGTGCGTGTGAGAATGCCACTCTCCGTCACCAGCAGCCGATCCGCCGGAACGTCTGGCAGCATGGCCAGCGTGGCGTCCAGCGAAACCTCGAACGTCTTGAGGTTGCGGTTGTTGATGCCCACCAAATGCGTTTTCAGCCGCAGCGCCCGCTCCAGTTCGGCGCGGTCGTGTACCTCCACCAGTACCGCCATGTCCAGTGAACGCGCCACGGCTTCCAGTTCGGCCATGCGCGCGTCGTCCAGGCAGGCGGCGATGAGCAGGACGCAGTCGGCGCCCATCGCCCGCGCCTCGTACACCTGGTACGCATCGACCATGAAGTCCTTGCGCAGCACCGGCAGGTCGCAACTGGCGCGCGCCTGTTTCAGATAGTCCACGCTGCCTTGAAAGAACTGCCGGTCCGTCAACACCGACAGGCAGGCCGCGCTGACCTTGCCATCGCCTTCGGCATAGCTCTGCGCGATATCCGCGGGGACGAAATCCTCGCGCAGCACGCCCTTGCTCGGACTGGCCTTCTTGATCTCGGCGATCACCGCGCTGTGCCCGCCCGCGATCTTGGCGCGCAGCGCGCCCTCGAAGTCGCGCGTGAGCACGCGGCTTTCAGCGTCGGCTCGCATGGCGGCCAGGGGCTTCTTCTTGATCGCCGCCGCGACTTCCTCGCGCTTGACCGCGACGATCTTGTCCAGGATGTCACTCATGGGTTTTCTCCGTGGGCTCGGTCTGCGAGCCCTGCTTGAGCACCTTGACGAATACCCGGTGCAGCACGAGGGCCGCTACCAGGAACAGCGCCGAGACGCCCAAGGCGATCCAGGTGCCGACGTCACTCCAGATCGCGCTGTTCATGTCAGCGCGTGCGCTGTCGTCACCAATTGCGCCAGCTTGGCCTTGGCAGCGCCTGACTCGATGGCCGCGCGCGCCTTGGCCAGCCCCTCCGGGATGCTGCCCGCCAGATCGGCGGCATACAACGCCGCGCCCGCGTTGAGCATCACCACGTCGCGCGCCGAGCCGTGCTCGTTGTCGAGCACGCCCAGCAGCATGGCGCGGGAATGCTCAGGCCCTTCCACGCGGAACGCGCGGTTGCTGGCCATCGCCAAGCCGAAATCCTCGGGGTGGATCTCGTACTCCCGGACCTCGCCATTGCGCAGTTCTCCCACCATCGTCGCCGCGCCCAGGCTCACTTCGTCCATGCCGTCTCGGCCATACACCACCAGCGCGTGCTCGGCGCCCAGGCGTTGCAAGGCCCGCACCTGGATGCCCACCAGATCGGGGTGAAACACGCCCATCAGAATATTTGGCGCGCCGGCCGGATTGGTCAGCGGCCCCAGGATGTTGAACATGGTGCGCACGCCCATCTCCTTGCGTACCGCCGCCACATTCTTCATCGCCGGATGGTGGTTGGGCGCGAACATGAAGCCCATGCCGGTCTGCTCGATGCAGCGGGCAATCGCCTCGGGCTTGAGGTGGATGTTCACGCCCAGGCTCTCCAGCACGTCCGCGCTGCCGCTCTTGCTGGAGACGCTGCGGTTGCCGTGCTTGCTCACCTTGGCCCCGCAGGCCGCCGCGACGAACATCGCACAGGTGGAGATGTTGAAGCTGTGCGCGCCGTCGCCGCCGGTTCCCACAATGTCCACCAGATGCCGCCGGTCGGTCACGTTGACCTGGGTGGCGAACTCGCGCATCACCTGCGCGGCGGCGGTGATCTCGCCAATGGTTTCCTTCTTCACCCGCAGGCCGGTCATGATGGCCGCCACCATCACGGGAGAGACCTTTCCGCCCATGATCATGCGCATCAGGTGCAGCATTTCGTCGTGGAAGATTTCGCGGTGCTCAATGGTGCGCTGAAGCGCTTCCTGGGGTGTGATGCGATGGGGCATGGCGCAAAAATGGGAGTCAAGTGGAAGGATTGTCGGAAAAAGCCAGGCGTATGCCGAGCGCGATGAACAGCGCGCCCGCCGTGCGCTCGACCCAGCCCATGGCCTGCTGAACGGCCGAGAAGCGCGCCGCCGCCAGTGCGGCGAGCCAGGCGTAACCCAGGCACACGCCCAGGCCGCCGCCGATGAACACCATGCCCAGCAGCCCGAAGGCCAGCGCCGGTGAACTGGCCCCGGGCACGATGAACTGTGGCACAAAGGCCAGAAAAAACAGCGCCACCTTCGGGTTGAGCGCGTTGGTCAGAAAACCGCGCCGGAAAACGCTGAAACTGCGTTCAGATTGACCATTAATCTGGCTTGCATTGGCCAAAACATTGCCATCGCCAGCTATATTTTTTGGAGCGAACAGCATGCGCCATCCCATCCAGGCCAGATAGGCCGCGCCCACCCATTTGAGCAGGCCAAACGCCGTTGCCGACGCCGCCACCAGCGCGCTCACGCCCAGCGCCGCCGCCGCCACATGCACCAGGCAGCCGGCTGAAATGCCCAGCGCGGCGGCGCTGCCCGAGCGGAATCCTCCGCGCAGCGACTGCGTCACGATGAACATCACATCGGGGCCCGGCGTCAGATTCAGCGCCAGGCCGCTGGCGATGAACAGCGGCAAATGCTGCACTTCCTGCATTCAGCGCTCCAGGAAATTCTTCAGCATCGCGTGCCCATGCTCTGTGAGGATGCTCTCCGGGTGGAACTGCACGCCCTCCACATCCAGCGTCTTGTGGCGCACGCCCATGATCTCGCCGTCCTCGGTCCAGGCGGTCACCTCCAGCGCGTCGGGGCAGCTTGCGCGCTCGATCGCCAGCGAGTGGTAGCGGTTGACGGTGAAGCGCTCCGGCAGGCGGCGGAACACGCCCTGGCGCGTGGTCGTGATCTCGCTGGTCTTGCCGTGCATCAGCACCTTCGCCCGCACCACCTGACCGCCAAAGGCCGCACCGATGCTCTGGTGGCCCAGGCACACGCCGAGCACCGGCAGCCGGCCGGCGAAATGCCGGATCGCCGCCACCGAAATGCCCGCTTCGGCGGGCGAGCAGGGGCCGGGAGAAATCACCAACCGGTCAGGCGCCATTGCCTCAATCTCCTCCAGCGTGATCTCGTCGTTGCGGCGCGTGGTCACCTGCGCGCCGAGCTCGCCGAAATACTGCACCAGGTTGTAGGTGAAGCTGTCGTAGTTGTCGATCATCAGCAGATTCATCGCATCGCTCCCAGGCGTTGGAGTACCAGACTCAGGTCTTCGTCCACTGCGCGGTCTGCGGCCCGCGCCTTGATCCACCGGTGCGCGCCGCGTTTGTCCATGATCTGTGCAAGGTCTGCCTCGATCATGGCGACCTCCGCCCGCAGCTGACGGGCCATTTCCTGGAGCACCTGCCCGAGATGGAGCGCCTTGGCGCGGCTGGACATCTCGACGCCGAACGTGTTGCCGAACCGCATCCGTCTTTCGTTCAATTGCGCGCCCAGATCCCGGTGTTGCTGCTGCAAAACCACGATGTAGTGCTGAACGCGCTCCTCGCTGGCCTGCGCCAGATGCGCCGGGTCGATCTGCTCGAATTCCAGTTGCAGCATCAGCAGCGCAGGCAGGTCGCCAAGCCGGTGCGCCTGGTTGACGCGGACCATCAGGTCATGGCGGCGCTGCCGATCGGCTTCGTCGGTGGCGCGGTCGGGGTGCAGCGCGCTGGCCAGGCGGCGGTAGATGTCTCGCAGCGAGTCAGTGGCGCCTTGTTCGGCGGCTTCGCGGCGCAGTTGCGCGGCGCTCTTGGGGCGCGCGGCCCGCCGGGCCGCGCGCGCCGCCTCACGCGCCCGCGCCTGGGCAAATTCATGTTCGTACCGGTCGGTCATGCCCTCCAGCATGCGGCGCATCAGCTCCTGCTCGTCGGCGATGGGTTCGGCCCCCAGCTCCACACCAATCGTCTCTTCCGTCATGCGCTTGAGTTCGGCCAATTCTTCCTGCCTGGCCTGCTCAAGCGTCATGTCGCGGTGCCGCTGATACATGTCACCCAGCTCGGCGCGTTGCGCGTCGTCCAGCTGCGGGGCGGAACTTATATCGCTGACCAGACCCAGCAGCAGCTCCTCGCACAGGTCCTGCTCACTGGTGCGCGCCCAGCCCTTGGCGATCACCTCGTCCAACTGGCGGGCAAAGCGCAGCCTGGCCTGAATGGCCTCACGCCGCAAGGGCTCGATCAGCGCGACGAAGCTCTCGCTGAATGCGGTCTGCGCCGCGTCCCAATCGGTCAACTCGGTCTTGGCCGCGTTGACCTTTTTCATCCATTGGTCAAACTTGCGCCTGACGGGGGTTTGCGTGCCCAGGTCACCCGAGGCGGCCAGATCGAGTGCGCGGATTGGCCGGGGCTTGTCTGTTTGGGTTGCCATGTTCACTCCAGGCCTTCTTCCACCAGTTCCGCTGCGCGCACGAGCGCGCGCGCCTTGTGCTCGGTTTCACGCCACTCCATCTCGGGCACCGAGTCGGCCACCACGCCGGCAGCGGCTTGCACGTGCAGCATGCCGTCCTTGACGAAGCCGGTGCGGATGGCGATCGCCAGATCCATGTCGCCGGCAAACGACAGGTAGCCGCAGGCGCCGCCGTACAGGCCCCGCTTGTTGGGCTCCAACTGGTCGATCAGTTCCATCGCGTGGACCTTGGGCGCGCCGCTCAAGGTGCCGGCCGGGAACGTGGCCTTGAATACGTCCATGCTGCTCAGGCCATCCAGCAGCAGCCCTTCGACGTTGCTCACGAGGTGCATCACGTGGCTGTAGCGCTCCACGGCAAAGGCCTCGGTTACCTTGACGCTGCCGATCTTGGCGATGCGGCCGATGTCGTTGCGCGCCAGATCGATGAGCATCACGTGCTCGGCGCGCTCCTTGGGGTCGTTCACCAGTTCGTGCTCGGTGGCCTTGTCCTTCTCGGGCGTGCCGCCGCGCGGGCGCGTGCCGGCCAGTGGGCGGATCGTCACCTTGGCGCCCTCGGGCGTGCTTTCCTGGCGCACCAGAATCTCGGGGCTGGCGCCCACGATGTGCACATCGCTGCCCGCCTCGTCGGTGCCCGTGAGGTTGTAGTAATACATGTATGGGCTGGGATTGAGCGAGCGCAGCGCGCGGTACAGCGACAGCGGGCTTTCCGTGAAGCGCTTGGACAGGCGCTGCGCGATTTGCACCTGCATGAAATCGCCCGCGGCAATCAGCTCCTTGGCGCGCGCCACCGCCTTCAGGTAGTCCGCCTTGGCGAACTCGCGCTCCACCGGATAGTCCTGCGAGCTTTTCACCTGCGGCGCGCTGACGCTGTAGCGCAGCTTGTCCTTGAGCTCGCGCAGGCGCTTCTTGGCGCGCGCAAAAGCTTCGGGCTGCCCCGGGTCGGCGTAGACGATGAGGTAGAGCTTGCCCGACAGGTTGTCGATTACCGCCAGTTCCTCGCACTGCAGCAGCACGATGTCGGGGCAACCCAGCGTGTCGGGCGGGCAACTGCCGGCGAGCTTCTTTTCGATGTGGCGCACCGCATCCCAGCCAAAGTAGCCCGCCAGCCCGCCGCAAAAGCGCGGCAGTCCGGGGCGCAACGCCACGCGAAAGCGCTTCTGGTACGCCTCGATGAAGTCCAGCGGATTGCCCGCAGCCTCCTCCACCACCGTGCCATCGGTCAGCACCTGCGTGCGCGCCTGGGCGCCAAAGCCGCTGGCGCGCAGCCAGGTGCGCGCGGGCAGGCCAATGAAGCTGTAGCGCCCGAAGCGCTCGCCGCCCACCACGGATTCGAGCAGGAACGAGCGCGCGCCGCCGCCACCGGCGTGCGCCAGCTTCAGGTACAGCGACAGCGGGGTTTCCAGGTCGGCAAACGCCTCGGCCAACAGCGGAATGCGGTTGTAGCCCTGGCTGGCCAGGGATTTGAATTCGAGTTCGGACATCATGATCACGGACTTTCCAGACGGCTGGCGCGCGGACGAGGCGCCAGCAGATGAAGGGGGAGAGAGAGAAATCCAGCCAACCCGCGCCGCGCGCCGGGGCTGTGAGCGCCGCCCGGTGTCGGGCAGGCTAGACCGCGCGCCAGCGACGCCAGGGCCAAGCTCCCCGGTCGCTGCAACCTGTAATGGCGGTCTGATGAATGAACATGATGCGCGCGAGTGTAGCGCAGGCCACGCGGCGGCAGAATGGCAGCATGCGCATTCTGTTGGTGGAAGACGATCCGATGATCGGTGAAGTGGTGCTCGATGCGCTGCGCGCCGAGCACTACGCGACCGACTGGGTCAAGGATGGCCAGATGGCCGAAACCGCGCTGAGCACCACCGCCTACGACCTGGTGCTGCTCGACCTGGGACTGCCGCGTCAGGACGGCCTCTCGGTGCTGCGCGCCTTGCGCGCGCGCCGCCAGCGCATGCCGGTGCTGATTGCCACCGCGCGCGACGCCGTGGCCGACCGCGTGGCCGGGCTGGACGCGGGAGCCGACGACTACATCGTCAAGCCCTACGACCTCGACGAACTGCTGGCGCGCATCCGCGCGCTGCTGCGCCGCGCCGACGGCCGCGCCGAGCCGGCCTACGCCTGGGGCGACGTGCGCATCGTGCCCGCCACGCGCGAGGTCACGCTGCGTGGCCAGCCGGTGCAGCTGTCCGCCCGCGAATGGGCCGTGCTGGAGCCCCTGCTGGCCCGTCCGGGGCGGGTGCTCTCGCGCCAGCAACTGGAAGAAAAGCTCTACGCCTGGCGTGACGAGGTCAGCAGCAACGCGGTGGAGGTCTACATCCACGGCGTGCGCAAGAAGCTGGGCGCGGGGCTGATCCAAAACCAGCGCGGCCTGGGCTACATGGTGCCGGCGTTGGCGCCCCAGGAGGAGCGTGATGGCTCCTGAAACCACAGCTGCGGGCGGTGATTCCACTTGGCCAAACCGCTCGGATGAGGCGGAAACCCCCGCCCCGTCGCTGCGCGGGCGCCTGATCGGCCTGCTGCTCCTGGCCGTGCTGCTGACCGCCGCGGCGCAGGCCTTCATCACCTGGCGCACCGCGCTGGCCGAGACCGAGGCCGCGTTTGACGCGCAGATGGAGCGCGTGGCGCTGTCGCTCACCGGCGGGCTGGCGGCCAGCGTGCTCGCCGACGACGCGCTGGCCAGTACCCGCCAGGCGCAGGACCTGATCGTGCAGGTCTGGCGCGCCGACGGCACCATGCTCTACCGCTCGCCTTCGGCCCGCCTGCTGCCGCCGCTGCTGTCAACCGGCTTTTCCGATCTGCGCGCCAGCGCCACCGACTACCGCGTCTACGTGCTGCAAACGCGCGGACAGCTCGTGCAGGTGGCGCAGGAAATGAGCGCGCGCCGCCAGGCGGCCGGCCGGGTGGCGCTGCGCACCGTGCTGCCGATTGCGCTGCTGGCGCCGGTGCTGATGCTGATCGTCTGGCAGGTGGTCTCGCGGGCGCTGGAGCCGGTGGAGCGGCTGCGCCGGCAGCTTGCCGCGCGCCGCGCCGGCGACCTGGCCCCGCTTGCCGCGGCCGGACTGCCCGCCGAGGTGCGGCCACTGGTCGATGAGCTCAATGGCCTGCTCGCCCGGCTGTCCGCCGCCTGGGCCGCCTTGCAGCACTTCACCGCCGACGCCGCGCACGAGCTGCGCTCGCCGTTGGCGGCGCTGCGCCTGCAGGTACAAAGCCTGCAGCGCGCGGCCACGCCCGAAGCACGCCAGATCGCCTCTGAGCGCCTGATCGCCGGGGTCGATCGCGCCACGCGCCTGGTCGAGCAACTGCTGGCCCTGGCCCGCCATGAGGGCCGCGCGCGCGCCGCGCCGCCGCAAACCGTCGATCTGGCGGCGCTGGTGCGCCAGGCGGTGCACGAAGCCGAGCCCGAAGCCGCCGCGCGCGGGCTGACGCTCGGCGCCGATCTGGCGGATGGCCCGGATTCGCCGCTCAGTCTGGTCGGCCATCCCGACGCGCTGGCCGTGCTGCTGCGCAACCTGCTGGAAAACGCGCTGCGCTACACCCCCGCGCAGGGCCGCGTGCGGGTGAGCCTGCGCGGCGACGGCCAGGATGGCGCAGACCTGGAACTGGTGGTGGAGGACAGCGGCCCCGGCATCGCACCCGAGGACCGCCAGCGCGTGCTCGACCGCTTCTACCGCGCCCCCGGCGCCCCCGGCGCCAGCGGCCATGGCAGCGGCCTGGGCCTGGCCATCGTTCATGCCGTGGCCGAGCAGCACGGCGCGCGCTTGCAGTTGGACGCCTCGCCCAGCCTGGGCGGCTTGCGCGTGAGCGTGCGCCTCCCCCGGAGGCGTGTGCAAGCGGAAGGCGATTTTCAGCTACAAAATTAGTAGCTGCCCGTGGTGGTGTTTTCTGATCTTCAGGCCAAAAGTACGCATAAAAACGGCCGTGGAGAGCGGCTTGGAAGGTCATTTGACGGATTTTTGTAGACATATCTACAAATCATGTAGATATGTCTACAAAATTTGTGTGTTTGGCCTCGTTTTTTGATATGAAATATCGATTTTCTTCAATAAATACGACCACAAGCAGCTACAAAAAACATAGTCATCGATTGCGGGCATTTGCAGCCTCGCCTTAAGTTCCGCCTAATCGTCGCGCACCACATTCCGCTTGTCCGCCCCTTGTGGGCCATTGCAAACGAAGGCAAACGGCATGAACACCATTGAATTGAAATCCAAGAAGCTCGTCGGCGCATTGCTCGCCGCGGGCGTGCTGGGCGGTGCAGGCGTCACGGGGGTGGCGTACCTGACGCAGCAGGCGCATGCGGTCACGGCTCCCGCCGCGGCCGCTCAGGCAGGGGCGAACGCCGCGCCCATCGGCCCGGTGACGGCGCCCAATTTCGCCGCCATCGCGGCGCGCCACGGCCCGGCGGTTGTCAACATCAGCACCAGCGGCACGCAGCGCGCGGCCGACAGCGAAGACGAGGAAGACGCCCAGAGCACGCCCCGACCGCGTGGCCGGGCGCCGGGCAAAGGTTCGCCGGAAGACTTTTTCGGCCAATTCGGCCTGCCGCCGGGACTGTTCCAGCAGGCCCCTGGCGGGCGCGGCAGCGCGCCGCAGATGCCCGCGCGCGGCCAGGGTTCGGGCTTCATCGTCAGCCCGGACGGCCTCATCCTCACCAACGCCCATGTGGTGCGCGGGGCGAAGACGGTGACCGTCAAGCTCACCGACCGGCGCGAGTTCGTCGCCAAGGTCCTCGGCCAGGACCCCAAGACCGACGTGGCCGTGCTGAAGATCGACGCCACCGGCCTGCCCGCCGTTCCGCTGGGCAGCAGCCAGGCGCTCAACGCGGGCGACTGGGTGCTGGCGATCGGCTCGCCCTTCGGGTTCGAGAACACCGTGACCGCGGGCGTGGTGAGCGCCAAGGGCCGCACGCTGCCCGACGACAGCGCGGTGTCCTTCATTCAGACCGACGTGGCGGTCAACCCCGGCAACTCTGGCGGCCCGCTGTTCAACGGGCGCGGCGAGGTGGTGGGCATCAATTCGCAGATCTACAGCCGCTCAGGCGGCTACCAGGGCGTGTCCTTTGCCATCCCCATCGAACTGGCGACGCATATCAAGAACCAGATCGTGGCGCACGGCAAGGTCGAGCATGCGCGCCTGGGCGTGGCGGTGCAGGAGGTCAACCAGACCTTTGCCGACTCCTTCAAGCTGGCGCGGCCAGAGGGCGCGCTGATCGCCAAGGTGGAGCCGGGCAGCGCCGCCGAGGCGGCCGGGCTGAAGGCCGGTGACGTGATCCTGCGCGCCAACGGGCAGCCCATCGTCACCTCGGGCGATCTGCCTTCGCAGGTGGCGCTGGCCAAGCCGGGCGATGCGCTCAAGCTGGACATCTGGCGCGAAGGCGCGCCGCTGTCGCTGAGCGCCAAGCTCAGGGGTGCCTCGGCCAAGCCGGAGCAGCGCGCCGACGCCGGCGCCGCCGCGCAGGGCAAGCTGGGCCTGTCGCTGCGCCCGCTGCAAGCCCAGGAGCAGCAGGCCGCCAAGGTCAAGGGCGGGCTGCTGGTGGAGCAGGTCAGCGGAGCGGCCGCGGCGGCCGGGGTGCAGCCGGGTGACGTGATCGTCTCGGTCAACGGCCAACCGGCCACCAGCGTGGAGCAGGTGCGCGGCGTGGTGGCGAAGGCCGGCAAGTCGGTCGCGCTGCTGGTGCAGCGCGACGGCGACGCGATCTTCGTGCCGGTGCCGCTGGGCTGATCGCCCGTTCGCGGCCCCGATTCCTAGCCGCGAACCGCCGCCTCGATGGCCGCGATGTCGATCTTGCGCATCTGCATCATGGCCTGGAAGGCGCGCTCAGCGGCGGCGCGGTCGGGGCTGCTGATGGCCGCGGAGAGCACGCGCGGCGTGATCTGCCAGGACAGGCCCCAGCGGTCGCGGCACCAGCCGCAGGCGCTTTCCTCGCCACCGTTGCCGACGATGGCGTTCCACAGGCGGTCGGGCTCGGCCTGGTCATCGGTGGCGACCTGGAACGAAAACGCCTCGCTGTGCCTGAAGACCGGGCCGCCATTGAGGCCCAGGCAGGGAATGCCGATCACGCTGAACTCGACCGTCAGCACGTCGCCCTGCCGTCCATTGGGATAGTCCGCCGGCGCGCGGTGCACGGCATGCACGGCGCTGTCGGGAAAGGTCGCGGCGTAGAACCGCGCGGCATCCAGCGCGGCGCCGTCGAACCACAGGCAAATCAGATTCTTGGGGGTCATCGAAGGCTCCTGTCGTGGGTCAATCGCGCGTCAGCAGGCCGGCGAGCAGGCCCAGGCCGCCTGCAACCAGGTCGCCCACGAGTTCGCCCATGCCGTCTCCGGCATCGGCGCCGTAGCGCCGCGAGGCTGCACTGGCCTCCTCGCGGGCGGCGCTGGAGCGCTCGCGCTCCAGCGCGATCAGCGCGTCGGCCAGCGCCTCGGGCGATCCCTTGGCGCCCGCGGGCGTGGCGGCCGCGCGATGCTGGCCCGCATAGTGCGCCAGCGCGGTCTCCACGGCCTTCGGATCGAGCAGAGAAAAGGCCGAGTGGCAATAGGGGCAGGCGTGGTCCTTGCGGATGTCCACCGGCGCGCCGCAGCTCGTGCAGCGGATCACGCGCACACGCTCGGCCAGCTCGCCCACCTCCTGGGGGCTGAGCAGCCGCACAAAGCCTTTTTCGATGAAAAACGACGCAAACGGGCTGAAGCGCCCATGGCCTTGCGGGCAGCGGAATGTGATGTAGCGGCCGTGCTTGACGATGTCAAAACCGCGAGTGAGGGTCTGCTTGCAGCTGGGGCAGGCAAGCTGCTGCGCCAGCGGCGTGAGCGCATCCGAGCGGTGCTCATGCAGCCGGGTGAACAGGCGCGCCACCGACTCGGCGCCCAGCCGCTGGCTTTCGCCCCGGTCGAACCAGAGGCCACGGCAGGCAAAGCAGATCTCGATGTCCAGCGGCAGGCCTTCGTGGCAAGCCAGGTCTTCACCGTACAGGGGCGCGCGGCAGGACGGGCAGGCGCGGGCGGGCATGACGGACGGGTTGCTCAATGTCCCAGCACCACGGGCACCTCGGTGGCCGGCGGCGTGTTGCGGCTGCGGCCGCAGCGCACCAGGCCGTCGATCATGACCATGCCGATGCCGGGAATGTCGCCCAGCTGCACGCTCTCCAGCAGCGTGGCGCCGGCGGTGTGCTGTGCGCGGTCCATGAACACGAAATCCGCCGCGCGGCCCACCTCCACCAGCCCGCAATTGAGCCCGCGGATGCGCGCCGTGTTGCCGGTGGCAAAGCCGTAGACCACCTCGGCGGGAATGCCGCCGAGGCTGGACAGCAGCGCCCACATGCGCAGCATGCCCAGCGGCTGCACACCCGAGCCGGCGGGCGCGTCGGTGCCCAGGATCACGCGGTGCGGACATTTGAGCTCGATGGCGGCGCGCGCGGCCTCGATGGCGATCTTCTCGTTGCCGTTGTGCACCAGCTCGATGGCGCGGCTGGATTGCTCGCACAGGCTGCACACCTGCTTCCACGGCAGGGCGGTGTGGCCGCCGTTGATGTGGCCGATCACGTCGGCATCGGCCTCCAGCACCACGTCCTTGTCGATCAGGCCCGAGCCGGGAATCGACGGCCCGCCGGTGTGGA
>DAIOSZ010000098.1:0-13163 GCA_036752305.1 Burkholderiaceae bacterium | reverse complement strand
GGGCGTTGAAGAGCGTGGACTTGCCCACGTTGGGCAGGCCCACGATGCCGCATTGGAGGCTCATGGGGGACTTTCGGGGAAACCGCGTATTGTAAAAAGTCAGAACGCCAGGCGCAGGCCCACGTCCTGGCCCACGCGCAGCGTCTGGCCAACGCCTTGCAGCGCGATGGCGTTCATGCCAAAGCTGACGGCGCCGTCCACGATGGGGTTGCGCCGGTAGGCTTGCAGCGTGTCGGAGACGATGGGGTCGACGGCGGCGGTCCCGGGGTCAATGTTGGGGATCGGGCAGCGCGGGCAGGGTTTGACCGGGCGCAGCACGACGTGTTCGCCAGGCGCAGTGGCGATGTGCAGCTCGCCGGCGCGGTCTTCATCCTGCGCCTCGATGCCGCCCAGCACGATGTTGGGCCGAAAGCGCGCCATGCTCACCGGCGCGCGCCCCTGCGCGGCCAGGCGCGCATTGAGTTCGGCCAGCGAGGCCTCGCTGGCCACCAGCAGCGGAAAACCGTCCGAGAAGGCATTGGCCGCTTCCACGCCGCCGGTCCAGCGCGCCGAGGCCAGGCGCTGCACCTCGGGGTCGAAGCGCACCAGGCGCAGCTTGCGGCCGAGAAAGTCGGTAAACCACTGCGCGGCCACCGCACCCATGTCGTAGGCGGGGAACTCTTCGCCCCAGATGCGCACGCGGCAAGGCGCCTCGGCCTGCTCCAGCGCCAGGTGCAGCGCCAGCATGCCGGGCGCGCGCAGCACCACGTCGGCGATGCGCACGCGCGGCTGGATCAGCACCATGCGCGGCAGTTCGCGCTGGGTGACGAAGTCGCCGGCCTCGTCCACCACCATCCACAGCCGGTCGAGATCCAGCCCCTGGTCGGTGAGCACCGCCTCGCGCAGGCTGACGCCCGCGCAAGACTTGACGGGGTAGACCAGCAGATCGGTCAGGCGCGCGGAAAGGTCGAATTCGCCGGGGCTCATGTAAAGGACTTGTGGGCAGACAAACGCCCGATTGTGCCCGCCTGCCTACAATTTGCGCATGGCACAGACATTCGCGGACATCTGCGTGCGCGGCGGCGGCATCGTCGGCTGCACGGCCGCGCTCGCGCTGGCGCAGCAGCGGCTGAGCGTGGCGCTGGTGCTGCCGCCGGCGCCCCCCGCAGGCGCCGCCGACATCCGCGCCTATGCGCTCAACGCCGCGTCGCGCGCCTTGCTCGAGAGCCTGCGCGCCTGGCCGGACGAGGCGGCCACGCCGGTGGCGCGCATGCAGGTCCACGGCGATGGCGGCGGCGAGATCGGGTTTGATGCGGCCACGCAGGGCGTGGCGGCACTGGCGGGGATCGTTGACGTGCCCGCGCTGGAGGCGCGCCTGATGCAGGCCCTGAGCTTTCAGCCGCTGGTGACCGTCGTGGACGCGCCTCCGGAAAAGGCCGCGCTCACCGTGATCTGCGAGGGCAAGGCCAGCCGCTCGCGCGAGGCGCTGGCGGTGCAGTGGCAGGCGCAGCCCTGCGGCCAGCATGCGATCGCCTGCCGCATCCGCGCCGAGCGCTCGCACGGCGGCGTGGCGCGGCAATGGTTTGGAGCCGACGGCAGCATCCTGGCCTTCCTGCCCCTGCGCGACGGCCCGACCGGCGCCGACGGGCATGGCTGCGCGGTGGTCTGGTCGGTGGATTCGGCGCAGGCGCCACAACTGATGGCGCTGCCTGACGAGGCCTTTGCCGCGCGGCTGGGTCAGGCCAGCCACCATGGCCTGGGCGAGGTGGTGCTGGCGCAGGGCGCGCGCGCCGCCTGGCCGCTGCAGAACGCGCGCGCCAGCCACTTTTCCGGCACCGGCCCGCAGGGCGCCTGGGTGCTGGCCGGCGACGCCGCCCACGCGGTCCACCCGCTGGCTGGCCAGGGCCTGAACCTCGGGCTCGGCGACGTGGCCGAACTGGCCGCGCAGTTGCGGGGCCGCGAATACTGGCGCGGACCGGGCGACGAGCGCGTGCTGCGCCGCTACGAGCGCGCGCGCCGCGCGGCCTCGCTGGCCATGACGCGCTCGATGGCCGGCTTGCAGGAACTTTTCGCGCACCCGGCGCCTCTGAGCCGCGAGTTGCGCAACCGCGGTCTCTCGCTGGTCGATCGCTTGCCACTGGCCAAGCACTGGCTGGCGCGCGCGGCCATCGCCCCCATTTCTTGATTTCCCTGGAAAGACCTCATGTACCCGTCCCATCAAGCGTTTGCCCTCGCCAGCCTCGCCGGCGCCCTGCTGCTGGCCGCCACCGCCGCCTTCGCGCAGGGCGAAGAGGCGGCGATCCGCAAGAATCTGGCCGAGCGCCTGCCCAACCTGCCCAAGATCGACGAGGTGCGGCGCACGCCCATGCCGGGCGTCTTTGAACTGCGCGTCAACGAAACCGAGATCCTCTATACCGACGCCAAGGGCGACTTCCTGATCCAGGGCAGCCTGATCGACACCAAGGGCAAGCGCAACCTCACCGAGGAACGCACCGACAAGCTCTCGGCGATTCCGTTCGACCAGTTGCCGCTCAAGGACGCCTTCACCATCGTGCGTGGCAACGGCGCGCGCAAGCTGGCGGTGTTCGAGGACCCCAACTGCGGCTACTGCAAGCGCTTCGAGCGCGACCTGCAGAAGGTCAACAACGTCACGGTGCACCTGTTCCTCTACCCCATCCTCGGCGCCGACTCGGTGGAAAAATCCAAGAACCTGTGGTGCTCCAAGGACAAGGGCCGGGCCTGGGTCGATTACATGGTGAACGACAAGCCCATCGCATCGGCCAGCTGCGACACCACCGCCTTGCAGCGCAACGTGGAGTTTGGCCGCAAGTACCGCATCAACGGCACGCCGGCGATGATCTTCGCCGACGGCAACCGCGTGCCCGGCGCCATCGGCGCGGCCGACATCGAAAAGCATCTGGCCACCGCGCAGCCTGACCTGAAGTGAGCGCTCCCGTTCACTACCGCGTGGCTGCCCCGGCGCCGCGCACGCACCGCTACGACCTGACGCTGACCGTCGCCGCGCCAACCGATGAACAGGAACTGGCGCTGCCGGTGTGGATACCCGGCAGCTACCTGGTGCGCGAGTTTTCCATGCACCTGTCGGGGCTTGAGGCCACGCAGGATGGCCGTCCGGTGCCCCTGCGGCAAACCGCCAAGAACCGCTGGGCAGCGGCCTGCCGCGCGGGCCAGCCGCTCAAACTGTGCTACCAGGTCTATGCGCACGACGCCTCGGTGCGCAGCGCCTGGCTGGATGAGCAGCGCGGCTTCTTCAACCCGACCAGCCTGTGCCTGCGCGTGGTCGGCCAGGAGCGCGGCGCGCACGAGCTGCAAGTCGTCGCGCCCGGGCACGACGCGCACTGGAAGCTGGCCACCGCCCTGTCCCCCGTGGAGACCGACGCGCGCGGCTTTGGCCGCTACCGCGCGGCGGACTACGACGAGCTGGCCGACAGTCCGGTCGAGATGGGCGCGTTCTGGGAGGCGGGCTTCACGGCCGGCGGCGTGCCGCACCGCTTCGTGGTGGCCGGCGCGCCGCCCGGTTTCGACGGCGAGGCCCTGGCGCGCGACACCCAGCGCATCTGCGAGGCCGTCATCGGGCTGTGGCACCCGGAGGGGGCCGCGCCGCCGATGGAGCGCTACCTGTTCATGCTCAACGCGGTGCACGATGGCTACGGCGGACTCGAACACCGCGCCAGCACCGCGCTGATCTGCCGCCGCCAGGACCTGCCGCGCGTGGACGCCGGCCTGACGCGCCCGGACGGCTACGTGACCCTGCTCGGCCTGATCAGCCACGAGTATTTCCACACCTGGAACGTCAAGCGCCTGCGGCCCGCCGAGTTCGCGCGCTACGACTACGACCGCGAGAACGAAACCCGGCTGCTGTGGTTCTTTGAAGGTTTCACGAGCTACTACGACGACCTGCTGCTGCGCCGCGCCGGCCTGATCGACGATGCGCGCTACCTCAAGCTGCTGGCCAAGACGCTCAATCAGGTCCAACAAACTCCCGGCCGGGCCGCGCAAAGCCTCGCGCAGGCCAGCTTCGACGCCTGGACGCGCTACTACCGGCCGCAGGAAAACAGCCCCAACAGCACCGTCAGCTACTACGGCAAGGGCGCCCTGGCCGCGCTGTGCCTGGACCTGAGCCTGCGCGCGGGCAGCGCGGGCGCGCAAACGCTGGACGACGCGATGCGCGCGCTCTGGCACCGCTGCGCGGCTGGCGCGCGCGACGCCGATGGCGAGCCCATCGCCCGCCCCATGAGCGAAGGCGATCTGCTGGCCGTGCTGCGCGAGCTGAGGGGCCGCGACTGGCAGCAGGAGCTGGCCGCCTGGGTGCATGGCGTGGGCGAACTGCCGACCCGCGAGCTGCTCGAAGCCGCCGGTGCCAGCGTCAAGATCGAGCATCCCCCGACGCTGCAGCGCCTGGGCCTGCGCGTGGCCGAGGAGGCATCGGGCCTGCGCGTGCAGCAGGTGATGGCCGCCAGCCCGGCCGAGGCCGCGGGCCTGGCGCCGGGCGACGAGTGGCTGGCCGTCAACGGCTGGCGCATCCTGCGCAGCGAGGATCTGCCCGCCTACACCGTTGGCGGCGAGCGCTGCGAACTGCTGATCGCGCGCGAGAGAAGGCTGCTGACGCTCACGCTGGGCTGGCCCAAAACGGCCCCCGGCTCGCACACCGCCGCGCACCTGGCCGACGCCGCCTGGACGCTGGGCGTGCGCGACAGCGCGGCGCTGGAGCGCTGGCTGGGCCCCTTGGCGGACTGAGCGGCCCGCCCGTGGGCGCATCCGGACGCCACCACGGAACGTATAAAAACAATAGCTGACCGTGGTTGATTTTCCTTGAAATCAGGCCGTTTTTATTCCTGAAAATGGGCTGTTGAACGGATATTTTTGTAGATATATCGACATATTTGTTACAATATCTACAAATCCGCTTCGCCGAGCGCTTTTTTTTGACCGTTTTCAGGCCAATTTTTTGAGTCGTTTCGAGCTTGACCCCAATAGAAACATCCACGGGCAGCTACTGAATAAATAGCAAATGGCGGGGCGGTCCGCCAGGCCCGTGCTGCGTTTCAGCAGAACGCCAGCAGGCGGCGAATGTCGAAATTGACGTTGACTTCACGCCGCGGCAGGCTGGCGGCGATGCGGAAGTCGCGCTGGGCGGTGTCGCGCAGGCTGGCCTCGCCGGCCGGGATGCCGGTCTTGTTGATCAGCACCGCCACCTTGGGCGTGGTGGTGGTGGCGCCACGGCGCACGACCATCGCCACTTCGTTGTTGACCAGGCGCACGAAGGTGCCGGGCGGGTAGATGCCCACCGCCTTGATGATGGCGGCGCCGGCCTCGTCCACCTTGCGCTGCTCGTCGAAATAGGCCGCCTGCATCGCCGACGGCGGCGCCATGCCGGGCCGCTTGGCGCGCGGCGAGACGCGCGCGGCGTAAACGTCGGCGCGCTGGATCAGCCGGGCAATCTGCAAGCCCATGTCGCGCCCCTTGAGCGAGCCGGCCGGCACGTCGTGGTGGTGCTGCACGGCATCCAGCCACTCGCGGTTGTCCACGCCCAGCGCCTGCAGCGCCGCCACGGCGCTGGCGGCGTGGCGCTCGATGATTTTGCGCTGCTCGGGGGTGGGGCGCTCGGTCTGATGCGCCAGCTCGTCCTGCAGGTCGGTCATCGTGAGGTTCATCGTCAGCGCGGCCAGACCGGCGGTGTTCTGCCGCTCCTCGTCCCAGCCCAGCACGTTGCGCGCCGCGAGCATGCAGATGGCCGACACCAGCATGGCGTGCGTGGCGCTGTATTGCTGCGAGTCGGTGGTGGCGTAGTGAAACAGCGCCACCAGCGTGGCGTCCGGGTACAGGCTGGCGTTGGTCGCCACCTCGCGGTGCAGGCGCACCAACTGGTCGAGCCCGCCCGGCGTCTGCAGCGCATCGCGCAGCACGGCATTCGCGTTGGCGGTCAGTGCCTTCCAGTCCGGGCCCTTGGCCGGGTCGCCAAACGGGCCCTGCGCCATCGCCATCTCCTGGCTCGACTCGGGCGCCGTGCTGGGGTATTGGCTGAGCATCGATTGACGGAAGATGAACGCGGAAAAGCGCGAGATCACGGGCCTTACGAGCTCCGGGGTCTCTTCGACGTAAACCGCGCGCCGCTCGCGCACGAATTCCAGCGCCGCGCGGCTTTCGAGCACCGTCCCTTGGTTGACCATCAGCTCGCCGTCGCTGCAGCGCAACGAGAACGGCAGCGCCTCGCCAATCGGGATCGTGTCAGGGTTGATCTGAACGAGCTTCATCTCCTGCCAGATTATGCGGGATGCTGCCCTTCGGTATTTATACCGTTGACGGCGTGAGCTGCCACGCTTGACTCGACCACACCTCCCCCGCCGGATGTCGGCTTGCGGCGGCTCCACAGACGGGAAAACCATTGGCCCAGGTCGTCCACGTAGGTGAACACCGCCGGAATGACGATCAGGCTCAGCACGGTGGAGGTGATCAGCCCGCCGATCACGGCGATGGCCATGGGCCCGCGAAAGCTCGGGTCGGACTCGCCCCAGCCCAGCGCGATGGGCATCATGCCGGCGCCCATGGCGATGGTGGTCATGATGATGGGCCGGGCGCGCTTGTGGCAGGCGTCCATGAGCGCGTCGAAACGGCTCTTGGGCGGCTCGCCATCATGTCCGCGCCGCGCCACGATGGCGTATTCGACCAGCAGGATCGAATTCTTGGTGGCGATGCCCATCAGCATGATCAGGCCGATCAGCGACGGCATGGAAAAGCTCTTGTGCGCCAGCAGCAGGCCCACGAAGGCGCCGCCCAGCGACAACGGCAGCGCCGCCAGGATCGTGACCGGGTGCAGAAAGCCCTTGAACAGCAGCACCAGCACCACGTAGATGCACAGCACGCCGGTGAGCATGGCCAGGCCGAAGCTGGCGAACAGCTCGCCCATGACTTCGGCGTCGCCCACTTCGACCACGCGCACGCCGGGCGGCAGGCCCTGCACGGCGGGCAGCTTTTCCACCGCCTGCTTCACCTCGCCCAGCGGCTGGCCCGACAGTTCGATCTCGAAATTGATGTTGCGCGAACGGTCGTAGCGGTCGATCACCGCCGGGCCGCCATAGGGTTCGAGCGTGGCCACCTGTCCCAGCGTGACCGGTCCCTTGATGCCATTGACGGTCAGGCGCGAGAGCAGGTCGAGGTCCTTGCGGGCGGCGTCGTCGAGCTTGACGACGATGGGCACCTGGCGCTGCGCGAGGTTGAATTTGGGCAACGCCCAGTCGTAGTCGCCCACGGTGGCGATGCGCAGCGTCTCGCCGATGGCGCTGCTGGTCACGCCCAGGTCGGCGGCGCGCGCGAAGTCGGGGCGAACGGCGATCTCGGGGCGGATCAGGCTGGCCGTGGAGGCGATCGAGCCCAGGCCGGGAATGGTGCGCAGGTCGCGCTCCACGTCCAGCGCGGCCTTGGTGAGCGCGGCGGGATCGTCGCCGGTGAGGACGAGGATGTATTTCTCGCCCGATCCTCCCAGGCCGACCTTGGTGCGCGCGCCGGGCAGCGGCTCCAGCGCCGCGCGGATCTGGTTTTCGATCTGCTGCTTGACCGGCCGGGCGCCGCGCGGGTCGAGCTGGATCGTCAGCGTGGCCTTGCGCACCTCGGCCGAGCCCTGCGGCGCGAACGGGTCGCCGCCGGCCGAACCTCCGCCGATGGTGGTGTAGACGCTCTTGACGTGCGGCACCTGCGCCACCAGCGCGCGCGCAGCCTCGGCGCTGGCCCGCGTCCGCGCCAGCGTGGTGCCGGGCGGCAGCTCCAGGTAGACCTGGGTCTGCGAGTTGTCGTCGGCCGGGATGAAGCCCTGCGGCAGCAGGGGAATCAGCATGATCGAGCCGACGAAGAACGCCAGCGCGCCCAGCATCGTGACCCAGCGGTGGCGCACGCACCAGGCCGCCATCTTCAGGTAGGCCGAGAGCCAGCGCGGCTCGGCATGCTCCTTCGCGAAAGGCTTCATCAGGTAGGCGGCCATCATCGGCGTGAGCATGCGCGCCACCACCAGCGAGGCAAACACCGCCAGCGAGGCGGTCCAGCCGAACTGCTTGAAGAACTTGCCCGCGATGCCGCTCATGAAGGCCGTGGGCAGAAACACCGCGATCAGCGTGAACGTGGTCGCGATCACCGCCAGGCCGATCTCATCGGCCGCCTCCATGGCCGCCTGCAACGGCGTCTTGCCCATGCGCAGATGGCGCACGATGTTCTCCACCTCGACGATGGCGTCGTCCACCAGGATGCCGACCACCAGCGACAGCGCCAGCAACGTGACCACGTTGACCGTGAAACCCAGGTAGTGCATGCCGATGAAGGCCGGGATGACCGACATGGGCAGCGCCACCGCCGACACGAAGGTGGCCCGGAAGTCGCGCAGGAACAGCCACACCACCAGCACGGCCAGCAAGGCGCCTTCGTACAGCAGCTTCATCGAGCCCTGGTATTCCTCCTCGACCGGCTTGACGAAGTTGAAGGCCTCGGTGATCTCGATCCCGGGGCGCTGCGCTTTCAGTTCCTCCAGCGCCTGGATGACCGCCGCGCCAACCTCCACCTCGCTTGATCCGCGCGAGCGCGCGACCTCGAAGCCGACGACGGGCTTGCCATTGAGCAAGGCGGCGGCGCGCGGCTCGGCCACCGTGTCCCGGACCGTGGCCACCTCGTCCAGGCGGATCCGGCGCCCGTCGGGCAGCATCAGTTGCAGCGCGCGCAGCTCGTCCACCGACTTGACAGTCGCCAGCACGCGCACCGGCTGTTCACCGGAGCCCAGATCGGTGCGCCCGGCGGCGCTTTCGACCTCGACCTGACGCAACTGGCGCGACACGTCGGCCGCGTTGGCCCGCAGCGACTGCAGACGCGCCGGATCCAGCAGAACCTGAACCTGCCGATCCACGCCGCCCACCCGGTTGACCGCCCCCACGCCGCGCACGGCCAGCAGCTTCTTGGTCACCTCGTGATCGACGAACCACGACAGCGCTTCGTCGTCCATGCCGCCACCGGCCACGGTGAAGGCCAGCACCGGCTGTCCGGCCAGGTCCATCTTGGTGACCACCGGGTCGCGCAGGTCGCCCGGCAGGTCGCCGCGGACGCGGCTGACGGCCGAGCGCACGTCGTCCAGCGCCTCCTGCACCGGCTTTTCGAGGCGGAACTCGGCGGTCACCGTCACGCCGCCGTCCTGCACCTTGGTGTAGATGTGCTTGAGGCCCTGCAGCGTGGCGATGCTGTTTTCGATCTTGCGCGCGACGTCGGTCTCCAACTGCCCTGGCGCGGCGCCGGGGAGCAGGGCCGCGACGGTGATGGTCGGGAGGTCGAGATCGGGGAAGTTCTGCACCTTCATGGCGTTGAACGAGAGCAGACCGGCAAAGGTCAGCATCACGAACACCATGACGGCGGAAATCGGGTTTCGGATCGACCAGGCGGAAACGTTCATCCGGGCTGCTCCTTACTTGGAAGCGTTCGAAGGGGCGTTGGCGGGCACCACGCGCACCGTGTCGCCATCGTTGAGGAAGCCCGCGCCCTGCACCGCCACCTGGGCCTGCGGCCCCAGGCCGCGCAGCACCTCCACCCGGTCGCCCGCGCGGCGGCCGATCTCCACCTTGGTCAGGCGCGCCTTGTGGTCGGCGCCAATCACGAACACATGGTCAAAGCCGTCGCGCACCACCACCGCCTGATCAGGCAGCGTCAACGCGCCGCTGGCCGCCAGATCAAATTCGCCGCGCGCGAACAGCCCCGCGCGCAGTTGCGGGTGCGCAGGCAGATCGACGTAGACGATGGCAAACCGCGTCTGCGGGTCAACCGTCGGCCCGACCAGCCGCACGCGCCCCTGCACCCGCGTGCCGGCGCTGGTGGTGACCTGCACACGCGTTCCGGGCGCCAGCCGGGCGAGGTCGTTGGACGTAACCTCGGCGCGCCATTCCAGCCGCCCCTGGCGGATCAGCCGAAACAACTCCTGGCCCGGCGCCACCACCGCGCCCATGGTCGCCGCGCGCTGCGTGATCACGCCCGCGTCGGGCGCCAGCACCTGCGTGTACGACAGGCGCAGCCGCTGCGCCGCCGCGACAGCGCGCGCGGCTTCCAGCCGTGCCTTGGCCGACTCCTCGGCGGCGATCATCTGCGCGATCTGCTGCTGGCTCACGGCGCCGGTGCCGTCCACGCTGCGCGCGCGCTGAGCGTTGGCCGCCGCCTCGGCCAGCGCCACCTGCGCTTCGCGCGCCGTGGCCTCGGTTTGCGCCAGATCGGTGCGCACCGCCTCGCCGGCCAGCACCGCCAGCACCTGCCCCTTGCGGACCGTGTCGCCCACACTGGCGCGCAATTCGGCAATGCGCAGCCCCCCGACCTCGGCGCCCACGCTGGCCTCCTGCCAGGCGGCGATGTTGCCGTTGGCGCCCACGCGGTTGGGCAGCTCGCCCATCTGGGCCGCCACCGTGGTCACCGTCATGGCCGGGCGCGCTGTCGCGGGCTTCTTGGCCTCGTCGGCGGCGCCCGCCGGAAGCGCCAGCCAGGCGACCGGGGCCAGCGCCAGCGCGGCTCCCACTGCGGCCAGTGTTTTGCGGTTGGAAAAACTGCGGAAAGTCATGACGGTTCCGTTCAAGGTTCTGATTGCCGTGTCGGGGGAATGGAGCGGGGCGTGGCGCCGCTCATGAACTCACCAGCACGCGCGGGGCCTCGCCCCAGCCGCCGCCGGTGGCGCGGTACAGCTGCACCCAAGCGGTGCTGCGCTCCAGTTGCAGCGCGATCCAGGCGGCCTCGGCGCCGAGCGCGTTGCGCCGCGCCTCCTGCACCTCCAGCCCGCTGGCCAGGCCTGCGCGCTGCTTGTCCTGCAAGGCCGCCACATGCGCGGCCATCTGCCGCGCGACGAGCTCGGCCTCCTGGCTGCGCCGCGCGGTCGATTGCAGTTGCACCAGCGCGTCTTCCACCTCGCGCACCGCGCGGCGGACGGCGGCGGCGTAGGCCAGCACGGCGTCTTCGTAGGCTGCGCGGGCGCCTTGCTCGGCCGCGCGGCGGCGCCCGCCGTCGAAAATGGGCACCGACAGCGACAGCGGCCCGATGAGCCAGGTGGTGAGGTTCAGGTCGTTGCCGGCCACGCGCGCGCGGCCCAGGCCCAACTGGCCGGACAGCGACAGGCGCGGGTAATGCGCGCGCTCGGCCTGCTCGACATCGGCGCGCGCGGCTTCCACGGCCCGCGCGGCGGCGGCCAGGTCGGGCCGCTGCTCCAAGGTTTCGGCGGGCAGGGCGGCGATCGGATTTGCTACCGAAAACATAGCTATTGATGGCCTATCTACCGCCACCGCGCGCCATTTTTCCCGTATCTGGCTCTCGGGCAGCGCGGTGAGCGCGGCCAGGCCCTTGACGATGGCGTCACACTGGCCGGACTGCTGCGCCACGCGCGCCCGGCCTTGCGCGGCGGCGGCCTGCGCCAACGCATCGGCGGCGCTGGCCACGAAGCCCGCGCGGGTGGCAATGGCCGACAGGCGCGCGCTTTCGCCGCGCGAGGCGCTGTCGGCTTCGGCGTTGCGCAGCAGTTCGGCGCATGCGCGCAGGGAGGTCCATTGCTGGGCCACCTCGGCCGCGACCGAGACGCGGGCGTCGTGCCACTGCGCCTGCGCCGCGCCGACGCGCGCCTCGGCGGCATCGGCCTGCGTGCGCAGGGTGCCGAAGAGATCGAGCTCCCAGCGCGCCTGCACCCCGCCTTGCACGATGGTGGACAGCGGCAAGGGGTATTGCGCGCCGCGCTGGCCGCTGGCCGAGCCATCAACGGCGGGCAGGAAGCTCGCGCTGGCGTTGGCGCGCGCCACCTCGGCCTGAGCCAGCCGCGCGCGCGCGGCCGAGACGGTGGGGCTGGCGGATTGCGCGGCAGCGATCCATTCGTCCAAAACCGGGTCGTTCCAGCGCGCCCACCAGGCCGCCAGGCGGTCGCTGGCGGCGGGCGCCGCCACACCCGGCGCGCCGGGCGACGGTGCCTGCCACTGGTCGGGGGGGCTGGCGAGCGCCTCCCGCGGCGCATCGGACGGCCGGCTGGTGCCCGCCGGAATCAGCGCCGAACAGGCGGCCAGCCCCAGCGGCAGCGCCACCAGGCCGGCCATGCGCATCAGGCGCGGAAGATTGCCGTTCATGTGAGGGACTTTTCAAAAGAAGGGTTTGACCGGGCCACGCCGGACGTGGCGTGGCCCATCCGGCGCGCCGCCTCGGCCCGCACCATCGCCACGCCGAGCTCGGTCAGCCGGCCAACCGTTTCGGCCAGGGCGGCTTCATCGGCCAGCAGATCGGGATAGCGCTGCGTCACCAGGTCGCGCAGCACGTACAGATTGAGGCCGAGCGCGCACAGCGACAGGGCCAGCGTCCGCAGGGCGGCGTCCTGGTAGTCAGGCGCCAGCCCGAACTGGCCGCGCAGCAGGTCGAGCAAGGCCTCGACATTGGCGCCCATCTGGTCGTCCACATGCCCGCCGTCCACGCCCGAGGGCTCGAACATCTCGCGGTAATACAGGCGCAGGCACTGGCGCGTGATTTCTCCCCGCGCCAGCGGCGCCAGGAACTCCCGGTAGAAGAAGCCGAGCGAGTGCTCCAGCGAAGCACCGGGCGGCCAGCAGACGGGACAGCCGTCCGGCTCACCGCCCATGGGTTCGGTCAGCGTGGCGCGGTACAGGCCGGCCTTGTCGCCAAAGTAATAGGCGATGGAGGCAACGTTGACGCCGGCCTCGCGGGCGATGTCGCGCGTGGAGGTCTTGGCGAAGCCGCGGTCGGCAAACAGGCGCAGCGCGGCCAGCAGCAGCTTCTCGCGTGCTTCCGTGCCGTCGGCGCGTTGGCCCGTGCGCAGGGGTTCGGGGGGAGGCATGGAGCGGAAGTGTAGGCGAAAATCAAACGATTGATTGAAGTTTCGCGTCCGGTGGTCGCGCCGGCCGCGAATCCGGGGACAAATCCGGTGACCCAGGACCGCGGCCCGCCAACGGCGCGCCGGCCAGGGCGCCGCCTACAATTTCGGCATGCAGGACAAATACAGCCATACCGAAGTCGAACGCGCCGCGCAAGCGCTCTGGCGCGAGGGCGACGTGTACCGCGTCACCGAGGACGCCGCCAAGCCCAAGTACTACGCCTGTTCGATGCTGCCCTACCCCAGCGGCAAGCTGCACATGGGCCATGTGCGCAACTACACCATCAACGACATGCTCACGCGC
>DAIOSZ010000097.1:878-13164 GCA_036752305.1 Burkholderiaceae bacterium | reverse complement strand
TCTCGCGCGTGCTCGCCGGCCCCTGGGCCACGCAGAACCTGGCCGACCTGGGCGCCGAGGTCATCAAGGTGGAGCGCCCCGGCCTGGGTGACGACACCCGCGGCTGGGGGCCGCCGTGGGTCGCGGACGAGCGCGGCGAGCCGACGCGCGACTCCACCTACTACGCCGCTGCCAACCGGGGCAAGAAGTCCATCACGATCGACATCGCCAGCCCGGCGGGCCAGCAGCTCGTGCGGGAGCTGGCGGCAATTTCCGACGTGGTGGTCGAAAACTACAAGCTCGGCGACCTCAAGCGCTACGGGCTCGACTACGAATCGCTCGGCGCCCTCAATCCGCGCCTGGTCTACTGCTCCATCACCGGCTACGGCCAAAGCGGGCCCAGCGCGCACAAGCCGGGCTACGACTTCGTGTTCCAGGCGCAGGGCGGCCTGATGAGCATCACCGGCGAGCGCGACGACCGGCCCGGCGGCGGGCCGCAGAAGGTGGGCATTGCGATTGCCGACGTGATCACCGGCATGTACGCCTGCATCGCCATCCTGGCGGCGCTGAGCCACCGCGAGGTGTCCGGGCGCGGCCAGGCCATCGACATGGCGCTGCTGGACTGCCTGGTGGCGCTGGGCGGCAACCAGGTGACCGGCTACTTTGCCAGCGGCAAGGTGCCCCACCGCTACGGCAACGCGCACGCCAGCCTGGTGCCTTACCAGGTGTTCCAGACCGCCGACGGACCCATGGTGGTGGCGGTGGGCAACGACGCGCAGTGGCTCAAGTACTGCGAGGCCATCGAACGCCCCGACCTCGCCGCCGACCCGCGCTGGGCCCGCGTCACCGGCCGCATCACCGGCCGCGACACGCTGGTGCCGGAATTGGCCGCCACCATGCTCGGCCGCACCAGCGCCGACTGGATCGCCCGGCTGGAAGCCCTGGCCGTGCCCTGCGGCCGCATCAACGACTACCAGCAGGTGTTCGAGGACCCGCAGGTCATCCACCGCGGCCTGCGCGTGGACATGCCCACCCCCGAGGGCGCCACCGTCTCCACCATCGCCAGCCCGCTGCGCCTGCTGGGCACCCCGGTGCAGTACCAACTGCCGCCGCCCCGGCTGGGCAGCAGCACCGAAGACCTGCTGCGCGGGCTGCTGGGCAAGTCGGAGGACGAGATTCAGGGGTATCGGCTGGGCAAGGTGATTTGAGCGGGCGCCAGCGCTGACGCGTTCGGGCCTTGGGCAATGGCGGGCGTGCGTTCGCCGGGCCGGGCTTGTGCGGCCTTGCGCTGATCCGAGGCGCCGTCACCCGAATTTTTGTAGATGCATCTACATATTTGTTGCATGCTCTACAAATGTTGTCGTTTCGGCCTGTTTGGAAGCCTGTTTTCAGGGCTTTTATGGCATAAATTCGACCTAAATCCCAGAAAAGGCAACCACGGACAGCTATCAACTGTATAGCATTCAACCGTCTTTGCCACCCTCAAGTTCCGAGCGGGAAAACACCGATACCGGTGATTCGGCGAGTTTCGTATTCTGTATACAGAGAACAGAGCGCTTGGCACTGGGCCCGCCCCCCTCCCCCGCCTCGAAGCCGTGCCCGATCTGGTCGATCAGGCACATGCGGCCCTGCTGCGGGCCATTTGCGACGGATCGCTGGCGCCCGGCGCGCGCCTCACGCAGGAGGATCTGGCCGAGCGGCTGGCCGTTTCGCGCCAGCCGGTGCTGCAGGCGCTGCGCCTGCTCAAGCGCGACGGCTTTGTGCAGGACGCTCCCGGGCGTGGCCTGGCCGTCACGCCCCTGGACCCCGCGCTGGTGCGCGACGTGTACGCCGTGCGCGGCGCGCTTGATGCGCTGGCCGCCCGTCTGGCCGCCGAGCGCGGCGCGCGGCTGGATGAGGGGCTGTTCACGCGCGGCCGGGCGGCGGCGCAAGGCGGCGACATCAACGCCATGGTCGAGGCCGACCTGGACTTTCACCACGCCATCTACGCCGCCGCCGGCAACCCCTTCATCGGCCAGACCGCGCAACCGCATTGGCAGCATCTGCGCCGAGCCATGGGCGCGGTGCTGGCGCACCAGCCGCAGCGCGCCAGCATTTGGGACGAACACCAGGCGATTGCCCAGGCCATCGCCCTGGGCGACGCCGAGCAGGCCGCGCGCCTGTCCGAGCAGCATGCCCGCCAGGCCGGGCAGGCGCTGGCCGCAAGGCTGGAAGAACTGCTCAACGCCCCCGCCCCCACCCCTGGCCAGCCGATTTCCCACCCGCAAGGAGCCATTGCCCCATGAAACTCAGTGCCGAGCAACTCGCCCAATTCGACCGCGACGGTTACCTCTTTTTCCCCAGCCTGTTCTCGCCCGACGAGGTGAAAACGCTCACCGACGCGGTGCCCGAGCTGTACAGCCGCCGCGAGGCCTACAACGTGCGCGAAAAAGGCTCCGACGCGGTGCGCACCAACTTTGCCGCGCACCTGGTGAGCGAGCCTTTCGCGCGGCTGGCGCGCCACCCGCGCATGGTCGATCCGGTGGAGCAGCTCTTTGGCGAGCAGCTGTACATGCACCAGTTCAAGATCAACGGCAAGATGGCGTTTGAAGGCGACGTCTGGCAATGGCACCAGGACTACGGCACCTGGCTCAACGACGACTGGATGCCCGAGGCGCGGGCGATGAACGTGGCCATCTTCCTGGACGACGTGAACGAGTTCAACGGGCCGCTGATGTTCATCCCCGGCAGCCACAAACGCGGCGTGGTGGAGGCCCGGCACGACCTGAGCACCACCAGCTACCCGCTGTGGACGGTGGACAACGGCCTGATTTCGCAACTCGTCGAACGGGCGGGCGGCAAGCACGGCGGCATCGTCAGCCCACAAGGCCCGGCCGGCTCGATGATCGTGTTCCACGGCTGTCTGGTGCATGCTTCCACCAGCAACCTGTCGCCGTGGAACCGCGTGAGCGTCTACCTGAGCCTGTGCGCCCTGAGCAACCACATCCGCCGCTTCAAGCGGCCCGAATACATCGCCCACCGCGACTTTGCGCCCATCGAGACGCTGCCCGACGACTGCCTGCTCAAGCCCTATCCCGTGGCCGTGCCCTGGAAGAACGGCCTGCCCGCCAGCGCGCTGCACACCAGCCCCGAGCCCGCGTTTGCCGGCGCCACCAAGCCCGAGGAGGCAATGGCATGAGCCTTTACGGCAAGCTGTTGCAACGCCAGGCCGAAGGGCGCCCGGTGCGCGTGGCGCTGATCGGCGCGGGCAAATTCGGATCGATGTACCTGGCGCAGGTGCCGCGCACGCCCGGCGTGCATCTGGCGGCGATTGCCGACCTCTCGCCCGAGGGCGCGCGGCGCAATCTGGCGCGCGTGGGCTGGTCGGCCGGGCAGACGCAGGCCGCCAGCCTGGATGCCGCGCTGCGCGAGGGCAACACCTGGATCACCGACGACTGGAGCGCCGTGGTGCGCCATCCGGCCATCGACGTGGTGGTCGAATGCACCGGCCACCCGCTGGCGGCCTGCGACCATGTGCTGGAGGCCTTTGCCCACGGCAAACACGTGGTCAACGTGACGGTGGAGGCCGACGCCTTTTGCGGCCCGCTGCTGGCGCGGCGCGCCCGCGAGGCCGGCGTGGTCTATTCGCTGGCGTTTGGCGACCAGCCGGCGCTGATCTGCGACCTGGTGGACTGGGCGCGCACCTGCGGCTTTCCGGTGGTGGCAGCCGGGCGCGGGCACAAGTGGCTGCCGCACTTTTGCCAATCCACGCCCGAGACGGTGTGGGGCTACTACGGCCTCACGCCCGAGCAGGCCGAGCGCGGCGGCCTGAACCCGAAAATGTTCAACAGCTTTCTCGACGGCTCCAAACCCAGCATCGAAAGCACCGCCGTCTCCAACGCCACCGGCCTGGCCGTGCCCAGCAACGGCCTGCTGTACCCGCCGGCCAGCGTGGAGGACATTCCCTTCGTCACGCGGCCGCGCAGCGAGGGCGGCGTGCTCGAACGCAAGGGCATGGTCGAGGTGATCTCCAGCCTGGAACCCGACGGACGCGCGATCCCCTACGACATCCGCATGGGCGTCTGGGTCACGGTGGAGGCCGAGACGGACTACATCAAGAACTGCTTCGAGGAATACAACGCGCACACCGACCCCTCGGGCCGCTACTTCACGCTCTACAAGCGCTGGCACCTGATCGGCCTGGAAGTGGGCCTGAGCGTGGCCAGCGTGGCGCTGCGCGGCGAGGCCACCGGCGTGGCGCAGGGCTGGAACGCCGACGTGGTGGCCACCGCCAAGCGCGACCTGGCCCCGGGCGACACGCTGGACGGCGAAGGTGGCTACTGCGTCTGGGGCAAGCTGCTGCCCGCCGAGACCTCGCGCCGCATGGGCGGCCTGCCGCTGGGCCTGGCCCACGGCATCCGCGTCACGCGGCCGGTGCGCCAGGGCCAGTCGCTGAGCTACGCCGACGTGGCGCTGGATGAGTCGCTCAACGCGGTGAAGCTGCGCCGGGAGATGGAGCGGGCCTGAGGGCCTGGACCGCGCACCGGGCGGCGACGTCAACAGCACACAAGCGCCCGGGCACTATTTCCCTTGTGGAAGCCCGGGTGCTTCACGGATCATGCGCAGCAAGCGTCTCCGCTGGAGTAGGCGCCCCACGATCCGGAGACAAGCATGAGAAAAGACGTCATCAACAAATCGGCCACGCTGGGCAGCACCAGCGACCTGACGGTCTACGCCCCCATCAAGGAAGGCTTCATCGGCTCGCTGGACGCGGTGACCTACAAGACCCGCGTCAAGCGGGTGCTGAACACGCTGCACCTGGGCCGCCGCTCGTCACACGAATACGACCTGTTTCGCGCGATGTCCGACGCCGTGGAGCGGGTCGGCCGCATCCACTCCATCCGCATCGCCATCCTGGAGCGCGACCATCCGCAAGGCCGCGACCACGTGATGCTGGCGGTGACCTTCGACGGCTCTTGGGAGTCCTACATCCGCACCATCTGGCAGAAGGTCTCCAACTCGCTGGACCTGATTTTCTGCAACACCGAGGAGTACGTGCCCGGCGGTACCTCCACCTTCGAGAAATGGGACCGCTGGCTGCGCGGGCGGCAGGCGGAATCGTCCTTTTTCTACAGTCCACCGGGGCTCACGTATGAGGATACGCAGTATCTGGCGGTGCATGAGCGGTTTTCGCGGGGCATTTCCGATGCGAACGCGCGCGACCGGGAAACCACCGCCTTGCAACTGGCCAGCGCCGAGACCATCGCCGGCAGCGTGGCGAATGACGGAATCCATCCGCACGGCATTCCCGGCGTACCCGCCGGCCCCGACGCCGGCGCGGTCCGGGAACGCGCGACGCTCGAGTACTTCCGCCAGAGCGTGCGCAGCCTGGCCGCGCTGTACCGACTGTCTGACTGGTATTTGCCAGGAACCGAAGACGGCGAGCTCCTGCACCGGGCGGCTGCCGAACTGTTGCATGGGTTCTATCCGGACGTCGTGAAAACCAAAACGACCGAAACGGAATTCTCCGGCTACATCAAGCTGGCCGAAGATCGCTTTGGGGACGCGTTGCACTGGCTGCGCGACACACCGTATGAGCCGCGTCCGGTCCCCCCGCCACCCACGACGCTGGGACTGGCGGACGATGACTTGAAAGACGTGCAGGCCGGCATCCTGTACCCGGTTCGAGGCGTGACCGAAGGCTGCCTGTGCTTGGTGGGCTGCGAGACGGCGACAGCGCTTGGGAAATTGCTCACCTCTCTGTGCGCCACGCCGCAAGGCGATGCATCGCTCGCCAACGCCGGCCTCTGCACTACGGTTTCGTTGACCGCCCAAGCGTTCTATCTGGCGGGATATACCGACCACGAAGTGGGACACTTGCCCGTTGAGTTCGTGCAAGGCATGGAGCGGCGCGCCGGTCTGCTGGGCGACGTCAGACACAACCATCCGCGCCGCTGGCGACGGCCGGCCCTCAATGGCAAGGACCCGGCAACATGGAGCGAAAGCGACGACGCCACACAGGACCGGTTTGAACTCAGCGAGGTTCACGTGGTGCTGCAAATCCGCTCGCACCGCGGATCTGACGCCAAGGCCGCACCCGGCC
Organism: Burkholderiaceae bacterium; assembly: GCA_036752305.1. GTDB lineage: Bacteria > Pseudomonadota > Gammaproteobacteria > Burkholderiales > Burkholderiaceae_C > DAIOSZ01. The sequence goes on along the minus strand of DAIOSZ010000097.1, from coordinate 7,103 downwards.
GGGACGCCATCGTCAATGCTGTTAATACAAGCTTGGCAGGCTTGGATGGCATCCGCCTGCTCGGCGTGCAGTGGATGCACGTGCTGCGACGGGACGATGGGAGGCCGAAGGACCATTTCGGCTACCTCGATGGTGACGAGGTATCGTCACAGCCCGCCTATGAAGAAAAAGACCGGGGCACCGTCTACCGGCACAACGTCGTTCACGCCGGAGAGGTGCTCCGTGGATACGCCAATGCGGCCGACAAGGTACCCGCGGACGATCCGCCGGCAATGGCCCGACTGCTCAAAAACGGCAGTTTCCTGGTGGTGCGCAAGCTGCGCCAGCATGTTGACCGGCTGGAGGCGGCCATCGCCAACGCGGAGGCATCCAATGGTCAAAATGCTCAGGGCAAACCGGTCGCCGACCGGGACCTCGTGCTCGGCAAGATGATGGGCCGGTGGCACGGGGACTCACTGGACGCTGGTCTGGCACTGGCCAAGGGCTTGACACGGGGAGACTCCAACGACTTCGCGTACCGCAACGATCCCAGGGGCGAAAAATGCCCCTTTCACGCCCATATCCGCCTGGCCAACCCTCGCCTCGACCCAACCGCTACCGAGCAGCCTCCCGGTGCCCGGCCGCCGCGCATCGTGCGCCGATCCATGTCGTACGGTCCGGCGGTCGATCTCAAAAACAGCGATAGTGTGGCCGAGCCTCGCGGCATGGTGTTCATGGCCTACAACGCGAGCATCGGCGAGCAGTTCGAGGTGATTCAGCGCTGGTTGACGGGTGGCAACAGCAGCGGGGGCTATTCCGGGGAAAGCGATCCCTTGCTCGGCGTGGCCGACGTGGGGTATCAGCGGTGCTTCAAGTTTCTACATGACAATCGCGTCGTGCGCGTCCCGCTCGACGGCACGCCTGAACTCGGCGCAGACCCGCAAGCCTTGGTGGAACTCGAATGGGGTGCTTACCTGTTCACCCCCGGCCTGGCGGCACTGAAGGCCATCAGCAAACGCGCGGCAGAGCTGAAGAAACCCCGGCTGAGCTGGTCCGTGGACAAGGGGCGCAAGGAGATCATCCGACTGCGCGACATCGAAGCCACCCAAGGCCACAACGCCGCGCTCCTGGCCTGGAAATATGTTCTGGAAGACCCTGAACTCAGCGCCGACTACACCAGCGCCTCGGTGTGGGCGGCCATTCGCGCCGACCACGGCGGCGTGCTGAAAACGCCGTTCGGAGTTCTGGTGGGCAGTCGAGACCTGGTTGATCGGGTCACGAAAGATGAAAACAACCTGACCATCACGGCCTTCCTTCCGCGCATGCGCCGATCCTTTGGCGAGTTGTATCTGGGCCTGGATGGCGGTCAGCCGGACCAGCGGTATGAAAAGGAGGCCCGGGACGCCAATGCCGCGGTCATCGCACTGGCGTCTCCCATAAAAAATTATGTGGACACGTGCGCCGCTGCCACAACCGCTGTTCTGAAGGCCGTGGACAAGTGGGTGCAGGACGCCGCCGAGCGAGCAATAGAAAACGATGAGCCGCGCTGGGAACTGACGCTGGACGCACGCGAGATCATCGATGCCGTTCTGGCGGACCTATGCGAACAATTCTTTGGCTTGAGTGAGCGCGGCGAGTATCTGAAGCGCGGCAGCGCTATCTGGGACGATACCGGCAACGCAACGCCGCGTTACCCCGGACACTTCATGGCCCCGTCACGCTATGTGTTCCAGCCCCACCCTGGACCCGATGTGGAACGCATTGCTTCGGCGCAAGGGCAGGCCTTGAGTCGCGCCATGACCGCGTACCTCGCCGACCCGAAGATAGGGCCTACCATCACCGCCCCGGTCGCGCGCGCCGTCCTGGGCAGTGCCGCCGCGAAGGCTGACCCCAGCTACGCGGCACGCACCCTGGCGGGCATTTTGATGGGCTTCGTGCCGACGCTGGACGGCAACATGCGGCGCATTCTGATGGAATGGGCGCGCGAAGGCACCTTGTGGGCCTTGCGGACGGGCAACCTGCGCGATGCGAAGAAAGCGACTTGCAGCCTGCGCGAAAGCCTGTTCAATACGATGCAACTGCGCGCTGCGCCCGAACAGTTGTGGCGCACCGCCGTCACGACGCACCAACTGGGTGACAAGCCGCATGCGGTTGAACTCCGGCCGGGTGACGTGGTGGTGGCGGGCCTGATTTCCGCCAACCATGAAGGCTTGGAGGGCGGCAACTCCGAGTTGTTCCCCGCCTTTGGCGGCGAGCGCAAGACAGAGGTGCAGGTGCCTCCTGGACAAGCCCGTCATGCCTGCCCCGGCCAAGGACCCGCAATGGCCGTGCTCGAAGGCTTTTTGCGAGGGCTGATGACCTGCCCGCACCCGCTGCGCCCAGGGCCGACGGGGCTGACTTTCTTGATCCGGGGATCGACGTCGCTGCCCGCCGGGCGCAGTGAGAAGGACGGTGCGGAATTTGGCATCGCTCCGATGAAAACCGATCCGGCCCGTGCTGACACGGTTCATATTCCGACGATGGCAGTGGGCGATTCGTGGTTGACCAAGATTCCGACAATTATTGGAGTCACCAGTTTGCTCAATGAATTGATCGAAATTGGATTTGATCCAGTCAAAGGAAAAGATAAGCTCACCGCTATTGGATATCGGCTCGAATGGATGGCCGAAGACAATCAACTCACCATACTCAAGAGGAGTCTGCATGACGCGCTCGACGGTGGGACCGACATCAAGGCCATTCTCCTCGACGGAGGCGGCAACGATCTGGTCTTTCCTGTTAAGTCTCCAAAGAATTCCGTATTATTTGAAATTCTGACGGAGAATCTGGAGAAAAAAAGCGGCAAGATTACTATCGACAACAATGATGCGTTGAAGGGTTTTATTTTGCGAGTCAAGGATCGGTTTGGAAAAATATGCAACCTCATGATTGCGACCCAGGACAAATTTAACCGCAAAGATCCCATACTCATTCATGGATATGGCTACCCGACCGTGTCGGGCATTGGCGTCGGCGAAGAGGGTAGAGAGACATTTGGCCCCTGGCTTAAGCCAATTTTTGATCATGCGAAATTTTCAGAGGATCTAGGCGCACGAAATCAGGCCATGATCGATCTCATCGACGCGCTGAATGTCGCGATTGCAGAGATTTCAAATAATTCCAATAATCGGATCCATCACATCGATCTTCGAAAGACGTTTAAAAATGTCGCCTCGAAATATGACGGCACGGACCCGAATTTTTACAACAACTACTGGTCCAACGAACTTCATCCCTCCAAAACGGGCTGCAAACTGAACGCGGCCGTATACCTGCAAAAGCTAATTGACCTTCAGATCGTGCCTGATCCGAACAACGCGGGGGCGATCAAATGAACAGCGCGGCATGGGCCGCATCAATTCAGAACGACGCGCTCCACGCAGCGATGCCTCGCGAGTTGGTCTGCCTGCGATCGGTGCCACCGCATGCCCAGTTGCTGAAAGCCTCGCGCCGCGTCTGAAAATGCGGCGTCGGCGGCATCCATCCGCCCCTCGCGCATGGCAAGCTGCGCCTCCAGCAAGGTATTGAGCACCTCCTCGCGCGCCGACCCGCGCCTGTGCGCCGCCACCTGGGCTCGCGCCAGCCAGCGCTGTGAGGCGTCTGGCCGGCCTTTGAGCGCGTGCAGCCACGCCAGGCTGCGGCAGGCGACGGCCTCGCCCATGCGTTCGCCCACGCGGGCGCGCGTGAGTGCGATGCCGGCGTGGTGCCGCACGGCGGGTTCGTCGCCCCGGGCGGCGGCAATGGCGGTCAACCAGCCGTGATAGATAGCGGCATTGAGCAGGCCGCCCCGCTCGTCGGCCCAGCGCATGGCCTGCTCCAGCAAGGGCGCGCGCGGGTCGGCCGCCGCCTCGGCCCAGGTGGCGTAGCCCAGCGAGTTTTGCGCGGCCGAGAGCAGCAGCAGAGCACGGGTATGTTCGGCGATGCGCATGCTGTCGAGGGCCACGCGCCGCGCCTCGGCCCACTCGCCCTGCCAGTTGAGCGCCACGGCCAGCCAGTTGCGCACCGAGTTGCCCAAGGGGTGCAGCGTTCCTTCCAGCAGCGCCAGACTCTCGTCGAAGCAGGCGTGTGCCGGGCCGAACCGGCCTCGGTCGGCCTCGATGCCGCCTTTGCAGGCCAGCGCGTAGGCCATGCCAATGGCCAGTGATTCCCGGTCCCGCGCACGGGCGCGCATTACCCCGCTGGCGTGATCGATCAGGCCGATGGCCTCGCCGTGGCGCCCCAACGTGCAGAGGATGGCGCCGCGCAGGGCATCGAGCTGCGCCCGCGTCCAGGAGCTCTCCCGATCGGCGGCCAATTTCGTCATCTCCGTGCTGAGGGCCAGCGCCCGCTGGGTTCGCCCGGTGGCGTAGCAGAGGTAGGCCAGGCCGTAGAGCGATCGCATCACGTCCGCCGGCGTGCCGGCGCCGCGCGACAGCGCCAGCGCCCGCTCGAAGATCGACACATCGCAGTTGATGGACAAGGGGTCGAAGACACTGGCCATGGCGCGCTTGGCGGCCAGCGCGGCCCAATGGCGCGCGTGCTCCGGCGAGCGCGCGGTCTGGCCTTCCAGCGCTTGCATCGCCAGCGCGTAGCTCGCGCGCGCCCGGTCGAGCACATGCGCGCGGATGGCCGCGTCACCGGCTTCCTCGCCATGGCGGGCCGCCAAGGCCCACAGACCGGCCGCCTCGCTGTGATGCGCCAGCAGTTGCGGCGTGGGATGCAGCCCGGCCGAGCCAGGCCTGCTCAGGACATCCAGCACGCGCTCGTGAGCCTTCTCGCGCTGGCGCGGACCGATGTGCTGGTAGACCGCCTGGCGTGTCAGCGCATGCTTGAAGCGCAGCACCTGGCCGTTGGCGCGGGTGCTCAGCAGGTCGGCGTCACGCAGCGCGAGCAATTGATCGACGGTTGGCTCACGTCCCATCAGGATGCACAGAAGGCGCGCCGGGGTTTCGCTCCCGACCACCGCGCACCACTGCACGATCTCCAGACTGGATGCCGACAACGTGCCCAAACGGGCCGCCACCAGATTGGCCAGCCAGACCACGGGCGATGCGCTCCCGTCCAGGGCTCGGCTCAGTGCGTGCAGCGAACCCTGTTGGCAAAGCTCCTCCAGCAGCAGCGGGTTGCCGCCAGAGGCATCGTGCATGCGTTCGTACAGAAACGGATCGAGATGCGGCACCCAGCGGACGGCCAGCGGATAGCCCTCCTCCAGGGTCAGCGACTGGAGTTCGAGCCGCGTCTCGCGCGCCGCCGCGCGGCTGCCCGCAGTCGGTGTTCGCGTGGCCAGCACGAGGCGCGGCCCCGACGGCGCCGCCATCAGCGCCGCCACCAGATGCAGGCTGGCGTCGTCGGCCCAGTGCCAATCGTCGATCACCAGAACCAGTGGCTGCAGTTTGGACAGATCCCGCAGCGCGGTGCACAAATCGTTGAGGATGCCGATGTCGCCAAGGCCAGCCCCCGCAGGACCATCGGCGGGTGCGCTCAGCGCCGCGACGCGCGCCAGCAGACGCGCCCACGGCGTGCCGTCGTCGCCCCAGGCGGCCGGATCGGCGTTTTGCAGCATTTCGGCAAAGGCTTGCAAAAACGGCCGGTGCAAGGAATGTTCGCAGGTGCCCCGCAAGAGCCGCAGCGTGTCGAAGGGCAGGCGGGCGACGGCCTCCTCTACTAAGCGCGTCTTGCCCAGGCCGGCGCCCGCCGATATGAGCATGGACCCGGGCTCATCGCCCGGCCGTGCCCATTGCATGAAGTCCACTAATGCGCGCAAGGGACCGTCACGGGCCACGAGCGGCGAACGCCCGCGCGCGGCCATGGCGTCAAAGCGCCGGATCAGGGAACTGCGGCGCAGCACGTGGACGAAGGCGCGCTCGGCGGTTTTGGCGCGCTGGTCGGCGGTCACCGGTGCCAGCTCGAAGCAATGGGTGTAGGGCCCCAGGGCGGCCGTGGCGACCAGCACCTGGCCTCGTCCGGCGGCCGCCGCCAGGTGCGCGGCGTCGTTGACGGCCTGGCCCGCCAGGTCGAGATGGCCGCGCGCCATGTCGCCCTCGGTTACCACCACCAGGCCAGCGTGCACGCCCGCGTGCACGGCCAGCGGCAGGTGCTCGACGGGAATCGCGGCCAACGACAGCCGGCTGACCTCTTCCTGGATTCGCAGGGCCGCCTCGACGGCCCGCACGCCATCGTCCTCGGCGGGTGAGGGGTATCCAAATACCATGAGCACGCCGTCGCCTT
>DAIOSZ010000097.1:0-868 GCA_036752305.1 Burkholderiaceae bacterium | reverse complement strand
CCCGCCGCTGCCGCTGGCCACCCGGTGCCAGATCTCGCGCAAGGCGTCAATGACGTCGAGAAAGTCCTCCGGATCGACGACGCTGCTCAGGTGGCTGGAGCCAGAGAGGTCGGAAAACAGCAGCGTCAGGCGCAGGCGGTGGCGAACCCCTTCGCCGCCCGTCCCACCTGCCAGCACCGCCGCGTGGCGGCTCGAATCGCCGTGGGGCATGCGCTCGGACAAGCCGCCCCGCCGCTCAGGCGGGCACCCGTGTGGCGATCCAATTCGACAGCCAGTTGCCGATGCCCAGGCTGTGCCGGTCCTGCATGAGCATGTGCGAGGCACCGGGATAGCCCACGTCGCCCAGCACCACCAGCTCGGCCCTGGCGCCGGCCGCGTTGGCTGCGGCGACGAACTCGCGGCAGGCCTTCAGGCGCGGCGCCCAGCGCGGGGATTCGTTGACGAAATCGCCCCACAACACCAGGATGGGCAGGCCCGCGTAGGGGCGCATGTCGCCGTCGGCCGAGGGACAGGAGCCGGGCTCAATCGAGACGATGCCGCGCACGCCCCGCCGGTCCTGCTGCACGGTCTGGAAGGGGTAGATGCCGGACTGTGAATGGCTCACCAGCACCGCGCCATTCAAGCGGCGCGCCAGTTCACCCAGGTGCGCGGTTGTGGGGTTGGGCGTGGGCAGCGCGTTGAGCCAGTCGGGCACCATCTGCTTGTACAGCTCGGGCGCGGCTTCCACCGGGAACTGCATGCCGGGAAACAGCCGGGGATGGGCGGGGCCGAACCGGAAAATGGCCCAGGCGCCCTCCTGCGCTGCGCTGAACACCTGCGGGAACTGGCCGGGCGCATCGACGCGACCGGGAGCGAACTGGACTCGCTG
>DAIOSZ010000096.1:0-13327 GCA_036752305.1 Burkholderiaceae bacterium | reverse complement strand
AGGCGGGTCAGGTCGCCGAGCACGACGTCGGGAACGTCGTCGTCAAGCCAATAGAGCATCTCCAGTCCTTTGCCGCGCGCCGACCCGGCCGCGATGTCGATGGCCGATTCGATACAGTCGCGCAGGCTCAGGGGTTCTCGCTCAAGCTCGACCTTGCCCGCCTCGATCTTCGACAGCGTCAAGATGTCGTTGATGAGGGCGAGCAAGGCGTCTCCGCTGGCACGGATGGTTTGTGCGTACTCGCGCTGCGCCGTATCGAGGGAGCTACCCAGCAAGAGTTCCGTCATGCCAATCACGGCATTCATCGGCGTGCGAAGTTCGTGGCTCATGTTGGCCAGAAACTCCGCCTTGGCCCGTGTGCCGGCCTCGGCCGACTCGCGAGCGGCGATCAGAAAGGCCTCGTGCTCCCTGGTGGCCGTCACATCGCGCGCCGTGCCGATGATGGCGGTGCAGCGGCCATTGGTGTCGCGCAGGGCCACCTTGGTGATCTCAACGGTGCGCCTGTCGCCTCCCGGTACCGTGAACGTACGCTCGAAAACCAACGGCTCATGGGCGCTCATCGCGGCATGGTCGGTATGCCGCTGGATCGCCACCTCTTCCTCGTCGTACATCTGCGTGCCCAGCAAACCAAAGCGCCCCGCCTCGACGCCAAACATTGTGGCGTAAGCCTCGTTGTAAACCTGAAACACGCCGTTGCGCTGCTTGAGCCAGATCGGGAAAGGGACATGTCGGATCACGGTCCGCAACTGGGCTTCCTTCTGCTCAAGCGCGCGCTCGGCACGCACGAAGCCGGTGATGTCCGTCACGGTCCGAATCACGCCGCCACCATCAGGCACGCTGACCTTGACTTCCAGAACCCGCCCGTTCGGAGAGCGGCGCCGAAACGTCTGTGAGTGAATGGGCAGCACCCGCCCCTGTCCGTCCGGAGATCCTTGTGCCGCCAACGCCGCGAGGTTCGGGTCATGGGCGAAGTCCCCGCGACGCATCTGGAACTCCCAGATGTCACGTGTCGACGGCCGGGAGGCCATCAGCGATTCGGGCAAGGCCAGCAGTTCCTTCAACCGTCGATTGCTCACCAGCAGATTGCCGTCAGCGTCCGACATGGCCATGCCCTGGTCCATGGATTGCAGCGCCGCATCGAGAATGCGCGACTTCTCGGCCAAAGCCTCATTGGCCCGGTAGGTCTCGGTCACGTCGAGGAATGTGCGCACCACGCGACCGCCGGGCACCTCCCGCGTTTGCACGTGGAGTATGAGGCCCTGGGGCGTGCGGCGGCGGTACGCGCTGCCCAGGCTCGGCACCTGCTCGCCCGCCATGGCATCGAGCATGCGCTCGACCTCCTCGCTCGACCGCCCTTCGATGCCGGAGGCGAAGTGGCGGTGCGCGCGCTGCCAGCCAATCATGTCGCTGACGGTGCGAAAGCCCGCCATGGCCTCGCCGGGAATGTCGAGCAATTCCAACAGGCGCCGGTTGTAGGTCTCGATGCGCCCGGTGCCGTCGTATAGGACCAGCCCTTGCTCGATGCTGTCGAGCGTGAGCTGAAGCTGCGCACTGCGGTACGAGAGGTCACGACGCGCCTCCTCGTAGGCGGTCACATTGGTGAGGGTTCGAACCATGCCACCGTCAGCCAACGGATGCGTCGATACCTCGAGGATTTGCCCATTGAACGCATTGCGCAGGAAACTGGGCCGGGTGATCGGGACGAGGCCGCCATCGTCGCCAAGCATGCCCTGGCCGACGAGCACCGAAGTCTCCGTGTCGTCCGCGAAGTCTCCGCGCTCAAGCTGGAACTCCCAGACCTCGCGCGCCACGCGAGGGGTCTCAAAATAGGCTGGAGGCAGTCCGAGCAACTCACCGTAGCGGCGGTTTGCGACCTGTACCGCCCCAGTCGCATCGACCATCAGCATGCCCTGGCTCATGTGCGCCAGCGCCGCCTCCAGCAAGCGCGTCTTGCTGGCCAGTGCATCGTTGGCGCGATGGATATCGGTCAAGTCGAGACAGGTGCGCAGGCGACTGCCGTCGCTCAGGTAGCAGGTCTTCAGGCGCAACACGCGACCATCGAAGGTGCCGCGCAGGTAGTTGGTGGGAAGTTGGTCCCGCTCGCCATTCAACACCTCCTGAGCGACGGTCTTCGCGCCACTGGGCTCGCCCTCGATCTCGACGGCGCCATCCAAATGGCCGTGCTTGATCTGGTATTCAATGATGTCGTTGGCATGCTTGGCAGTGAGCATCAACTCTCGAGGCAGGGCCAGCAGATCGAGAAAGCGCTGATTGAAAGTGCGCAACTCACCCCCCGGGTCGACCACCAGCACCCCTTGCTCGATGTTCTCTATCACGTCCCGGAGCAATTCTTCCCGGGCGCGAAGCGCGTCCTGGGCGGTCACGTGGTCGGTGACGTCGATGTAGAGACGCACCATGCCTCCGTTGGGCAACCGGTTCGAGCGCACCTCCAGCGCTCGCCCCTGGCGTGTCTTGCGCGAATAGTTGTGCAGTTTGAAAGGTACGGAACTGTCAAGCCACCGCCGCACCAGGGCTCGAACGTCGGTACTGGCGTAAGGTTCATCGAACTCGCCATTCGCGAACTGCCTTGTAACGATTTCCCGCAGCGACAGGCGCTGCTGCACGTCCGTGTCCCCGATGCCCGCGAGCTCTTGCGCGCTCTTGTTGGCGTAGACCAACATGCCATCGGCATCGAACACCGCGACCCCTTGACTGAGCTGCTCCAGCACGATGTGTTGCGCATCCTCGCCCCGCTTGAGCGCCGTGATGTCCTCCACGGTGCCTTCGTAGTGCAGTGGCGCCCCGTCGGCATCGCGCACCAGGAATGCGTGCTCGCGAATCCAGATCCGCTCGCGCGTCTTGTAACGATAGACCTCGGAGATGAAATCATGGACTTGCCCGTGCCGCGACAGCTGTTCACGGAAGTCGGCGCGGCGGCCAGGATCGACGTACCACTGGCGTTCGATGTCGTTGACTTCGGCCAGCATCGTCGCCTCATCCTCGTAGCCGTTGAGCTTGACCAGTGCGCGATTGGCGCGCAGCTGTCTCCCGTCGAGGCTACTGCGGTAGGCCCCGATCGGCAGAAACTCGAACAGTGATGAGAAGTTGTCGGCCATCGGCCCCTCATCGTATTACGGGCCGAGGGAATCGGCCCGCCTCCAGCGTGGCAAATGTCTCATCACCTGATATCACCTTGACCACATATCCGACAAAATCACTCAATTAATTATTTCGATTAGGTAAACTGATTTACTTATAGTAAATTCACTTGTCAGCGACCCCACCCACTTGAGGAGACATATTCGTGGGAACCTACGTCAATCCTGTCTATCCGTACCGGGCTCCGGACGATTTGCGCGCCACGCCACCGCAGCGGCGCCCGCTCATCGTCGTCGGTGCCGGCCCCGTCGGACTGGCCGCCGCGATAGATGCGCGACAGCATGGCCTACCGGTGCTGCTGTTCGATGAGGACAAGACCGTTTCGGTCGGTTCGCGCGCGGTGTGCTATGCCAAACGCGCGCTGGAGGTGCTCGACCGCCTGGGTCTGGGCGAGACGCCTTGCGCCAAGGGCGTGAGTTGGAACGTGGGCCGCACCTTCATGCAGGAAGAGGAGGTCTATCGGTTCAATCTGGTGCCCGAAGCCGGACACAAGCGGCCGGGGATGATCAACCTCCAGCAGTACCACCTGGAGGAAATGCTGATCGCGCGTGCGCTCGAAGTCGGCGCCGACATCCGCTGGCAACACAAGGTGATTTCGGTGCAGCCTCAAGCCGACCATGCGCGGGTGACGGTGGAAACACCTGATGGCAGCTTCGACATCGAGGCCGACTGGCTGATTGTTGCCGACGGTGCGCGCAGCCCGATCCGCCGCCAGCTCGGGCTGGACATTGAAGGGCGCATCTTCATGGACCGCTTCCTCATCGCCGATGTGGTGATGAAGGCTGACTTTCCCGCCGAGCGCTGGTTCTGGTTCGACCCGCCGTTCCACCCCGGCCAGAGCGTCCTGTTGCACAAGCAGGCCGACAACGTCTGGCGCATCGACTTCCAACTGGGCTGGAGCGCCGACCCCGAAGAGGAGAAGAAGCCCGAAAAAGTCGTCGCGCGCATCAAGGCCATGCTCGGGGACGAGCGGCCCTTTGAACTGGAGTGGCTGAGCATCTACACCTTCCAGTGCCGCCGCATGAATGAATTCCGCCATGGCCGCCTGCTGTTCGTCGGCGACGCGGCGCACCAGGTCTCGCCCTTCGGCGCGCGCGGTGCCAACTCGGGCTTCCAGGACACCGACGATCTGCTGTGGAAACTGGCCCTGGTCGTGCAAGGAAACGCGCCCGAGCGGCTGCTGGACACCTACAGCGCCGACCGCACCTATGCGGCCGACGAAAACCTGCTGAACTCCACCCGCTCCACCGACTTCATCACGCCCAAAAGCCGCATGAGCCGGAATTTCCGCAACGCGGTGCTCGACTTGGCTCGGGAGCATCCCTTTGCGCGGAAACTGGTCAATTCGGGCCGGCTGTCCATGCCTTCGTTCCTGGTGCGCTCCGCACTCAACACCGCGGACAGCGACACCTTCGCTGGCGACATGGTTCCTGGCGCGCCCATGGACGATGCGCCAGTTGGCGCGAACGGCCAGCCAGCCTGGTTGCTCGACCAGTGCGGTGGAGACTTCCAGTGCCTGGTCTACGTTGCCAAGGCTGGTCAGATTGACGCGGCGACGCGCGCCACGCTGGACGCGCTGGCCACGGGCTCCATCCCGGTAAAGCCCCTGGTGGTATGCGGTGAGGCGGGCGACGCCCAGGGACTGCCCACGGTCGTGGACACCGAAGGCAAGGTCGCCAAGCGCTACGACCTGCGGCCCGGCACCACCTATCTGTTGCGGCCCGACCAGCACGTGGCCGCGCGCTGGCGCCGCCTGGACGCAGCCGCCGTTCAAGCCGCGCTCGCACGCGCCACCTGCAACGCCACCGCCTGACCCGCAAGGACGCCCCGACATGAGCCACGCACCCATCTCCCAGGCACCCGCCGGCCTCATCCTCAGCCCCAATCTGCGCGAGGCAGGCAAACGCTACTTCCGGGACTTCACGCCCGGCGACGATTTCTATGAAGCCCTGATCGACATGCACCAGGGTCTGAGCGACGAAGACAGCGAGCGCGTCAACGCGCGCCTCATCCTGCTGCTGTCCAACCACATCGGCGACATCGCCGTGCTGCGCGAAGCCATGCGCCTGGCGCGCGGTGCCCAGTAGACAACCAACGCCCACCCTTTTCTTTCACCCCCTGTCCAAGGAGAACATCATGAAACTCAGTGGCATGCACCACGTGGCTTATCGTTGCAAAGACGCCAAGCAAACCGTCGAGTGGTACCAGAAGTACCTCAACATGAATTTCGTGCTGGCGATCGCAGAGAACCAGGTGCCTTCCACCAAGGCGCCCGATCCGTACATGCATCTGTTCATGGACGCGGGCGGCGGCAACATCCTGGCGTTCTTTGAAATCCCCAACTCGCCGCCGATGGGCCGCGATGCCAATACCCCTGCCTGGGTCCAGCACATCGCCTTCAAGGTGGACAGCCTGCAAGACCTGGAAGAAGCCAAGCAGCGCCTGGAGGCCGATGGCATTGAAGTGATCGGCCCGACCGACCACACGATCTTCAAATCGATCTACTTCCACGACCCCAACGGCCACCGCCTGGAGCTGGCCGCCAACGTCGGCACCCCCGACATGTATCAGCGGCTCGACGACGTGAAATGGGCCATGCTGGAGGAGTGGAGCGCGACGAAAAAGGCGCCCAAGCATGCCGCCTGGATGCACGACCTGGAGTTCAAGGGAAACGCTTGACGTCCTTTGCGTCGCTTTTTTCCAAAGGCGAATCGGGGAAGCACACGCCACCGGGCGCGGCTTTCAGCGCCAGCGCCTGATCAGCAAAACTGGCAAGCGCAACAGAAAGCCCAGGAACAGCCGCGTGTGCATCCACGTCAGCAGCAAATTGTCGCGCCAGTAGTTGAAGTGGGAAACGCCGCCCTCGCCCGCGCTCAGGTAGCGCACCGGCGCGGGCAGATTGACCGGGCGCACGCCCGCCCAGCACAGGCGCACGGCGGCCTCGGGGTCGAAATCGAACCGCCGCATGAAATGCTGACCGTGCATCACGCGCGCCAGCGGTGCGATCGGGTAGACGCGAAAGCCATAGAGCGAGTCGCCGATGCCCATGCCCAGCGTCTCCAGGTTGGCCCAGGCGTTGGACACCTTGCGGCCCCGCACGCGCAAGAGGGGCGCCTCCGGCCCGAACACGGGCACGCCGAGAACCATCGCATCGCGCTCGGCCTGGCTCGCCGCCATGAATTCGGGAATGAGCGCGGCCGGGTGCTGGCCATCGGAATCCATCGTCAGCGCATGGGTAAAGCCCAGGCGTTCCGCCGCCTCGATGCCCGCCAGCACGGCCGCGCCCTTGCCGCCATTGCGCGGCAAAGTGATGAGCGTGAGACCGGGGTCCCGCGCGGCCATGTCGGCGAGGATGGCCGGGCTTTCGTCGCTGCTGCCGTCAATGATCACCCACACCGGACTCCAGCGCTCACGTGCCGCCGCCACCGTCTCGCGCACACGGGGGCCGGGGTTGTAGCTCGGAATCAGGACGAGGTGAGTACTGCTGGCCAAGCTCAAGGCGTGAGTTCCTGCTGGTAATAGCGTTCGATCTCGGCGCCGAACTCGCCGGGCCTGGCCATCGGCGGCAGACGCCGCCCGGCGGCCACGCTCACGCTCAACGGCAGTTGCGGCGGATTCCACAAGCCCCAGCGCTTGCCCAGGTACGGGCTGCTCATGTGAATCAGCAGCGCCTGCACCGGCACTCGCGCGCGGGCCGCAACGACCCCTGCCGTGGCCTGGCAGGGGTTGATCGGCCAGCGCGTGGTGCGCGTGCCTTCTGGAAAAATCACCAGTTGCGCGCCCGCGCGCAACTCGCCGCGCGCCTGGCGGATCAACGACAGCGGTGAATCGTTGGTGATGTAGCCCGCCAGCCGTGCGCCCGCGCCGAAGAACCAGTTGCGCATGAGCGAGGCCTTCATCACGCACACGGCATTGGGCAATCGCGACAGAATCAGCACGGCGTCCAGCAGCGAGGGATGGTTGGCCACGACGACCAAGCCGCCCTCGCCCGCCAGCGCATCCACCGCGCGCAAATCGAAACGGCACGCACAGAACGTCTGCAGGATCCAGGTGTACAGCCGAAATCCGATCATGATCGCGCGTCGGCCCAGCGGCCTGCCCCAGCGCGCGGGCAGCAGCGGATGCAGCAGCAGCGCAAACGGCGTCCAGGCCAGGCAAATCAGCGCCAGCGCCGACAAGCCCAGCACCATGGCAATGCATTCGTAGATGCGCCAGGGCAGCGGCGGCGCGGCGACCCGGCGGCCGGTAACCTCGGGCATCAGGCGTCGACCGCGCGGATGTTGACCTGCCGCCGCCGCCAGGCGCGCCAGGCGGTGCGCGCCTGGGTGATCGACATCCCGTAGTAGATGAGCTTGAACACGCGCAGCGCGCGCCAGATCGGCGTCTGGCCGTAGATGTCGCCCGCCAGCAGCGACAGCAGCGCCTCGCGCACGCGCATCACGTTGCGCGGGCCCATGAACATGTCGCGCAGGATCGGATTGGTCATGCGGTAGATGAACCACGAGAAATGCTTGGGACCCAGCCGTGAAATCCTGTCGAACTCGGCCATGGCACTGGCCTTGCGCGCGGGCTGATCCAGGCAGACATTCAGGCAGTCGCGCGCCGAGAAGCCGCCTTGCATCGCCAGCATCACGCCGGAGGAAAACACGGGGTCAATGAAGGCGAAGGCGTCGCCGATCATCAGATAGTTCGGCCCGTGATTGCGCTCCGAGAGATAGGAGAAATTGCCCGTCGCCTCGGCCGGATGGGTGCAGGGTGAATCCTTGATCCGCTCCAGCAGCGGTGGGCACAGCGCAATGCCGTCCATCAGGAACTGATGCAGGCTGCGCTCGCCACGTGTCTTCATGAAATAAGGCCAGGTGACCATGCCAACGCTGGTGGCGCCATCCACCAGCGGAATGAACCAGAACCAGCCGTGCTCGAACCAGAACAGCGAAATGTTGCCCTCGGCCTGCCCCTCATTGCGCCGAGCGTTGGCGAAATGCGCGTACACCGCCAGGCTGTTGTGCTGGGGATTCTTGTGCTTGATCTGGAAACGGTTGGCCAGAAAGGTCTCGCGGCCCGAGGCGTCGATCACGTAACGCGCGCACCAGCTTTGCTCACGACCGTCGTCATGTCGCGCAGTCACTCGGGCGCCCGATTCGTCCCGCGCGAACTCCACCTGGTGGACCTTGCAGCGCTGATGCACCTGGGCGCCCTTGGCGGCGGCGTTGTCGATCAGCAGGCGATCAAAATCCGAACGGCGCACCTGGTAGGCATACGGCATGCTCTTGTCCCAGGCATCGCCAAAGCGGAAATGCTGCATGTGGTCGTGCCAGGGCGAGACGAACTCGGCCGCCCATTTTTCCATGCCGATGGCGCGCACCTGCTCGGCAACCCCGAGATGCTCGAACAAGGGCAAATTGGCCGGCAGCAGCGATTCGCCGATGTGAAAGCGCGGGTGCGCATCCTTGTCCAGCAACACCACGCCGCGCCCATCCTGGGCGAGCAGAGCCGCAGCCGTGCTGCCTCCAGGCCCCCCGCCGCCGATGATGAGCACGTCGCAGTCGAAGCGGTCGATGTGCGGCAGTTCCGCTTGTGTCTGAGCCATGGGTGATCCTCTTCGCAGGTTCGAAATTATGGCGCTGGCGCCCGCCCGGCCAGTGGCCCGCGCAAGCTCCAGGCGCCCATCAACGCGCCCAGCGCGGCGCCCGCCGCCACGTCGATCAGCAGGTGCTGCTTGATCGCCATCGTCGATATCGCGATGCCCACGCACCAGAGCACGTTGACCACCCCCCAGGCGCGCGGCGCTCCCATGGCGTGCCCTTGGGCGCGCAGCCACAACGCTGAATACACGGCGGCCGCCACGTGCAGCGAGGGACAGGCGTTGCCGTTGGTGTCCATCGCGTACAGCGTGGCAAACCAGGGGCTGGCGCCCAGCCGCGGCCCCACCGCCTGCGAAACC
Organism: Burkholderiaceae bacterium; assembly: GCA_036752305.1. GTDB lineage: Bacteria > Pseudomonadota > Gammaproteobacteria > Burkholderiales > Burkholderiaceae_C > DAIOSZ01. Next base: position 4,224 of record DAIOSZ010000096.1, on the reverse strand, counting down.
GAGCTCGGCCACAACGCAAACATGAGCAGCCCCAGCGCGCACAGCGCGCCGATCCACCAACCGTAGCGCCGCAACGCCGGCCAGCTCGGTTGCAAGGCCACCGGCAAAGCGGTGTAGACCCACAGCGACAGGTACAGACCGATCGCCCAGGGCTGAAAGCCGATCCAACGGTCCAGCGCCGTGGCGGGAATCTGCGTGACAGCGAACTGGGGACGCGCCTGCACCCACAGGTAGAGCCAGAAAAACACGACGAGAAACGCCGTGTTGCCCAGCGCCTTGAGCCACCACAGGCAGGCCAGGCGCCGCCACAGGTCCACGAGCCATCCCTTGCCGGCGGTGTTCATGCGCGCTTCCTCGCCGTCCACAAGGCGCCCAGCACCAGCGCCAGCAACGCGCCCGGCCCCACGGTGGCTCCCACGGCGCGCAGCACCGGTACCTGTGAAAAGCCAAGCAGCCCAAAGCCCATCAAGGTGGACAGATTCGCCAACACCAGCGAGGCCAGCGCCACGCGGCCGGCGCCGGTCCGCGCATCCACCCCCCGGTCAAAAAACAGCGCGTAGTTCGAGCCCACGGCCACGATGAGCAGTAGGCCGATCAGGGGCAGCAGCGTGAGCGGTACACCCGCCAGCGCATGGCCCGCCACCACCCAGACCACCGCGGCGGCCAGCGGCGCCAGCACCCGCAGCACGCGCGTGGCCGAGCGCAGTTGCAGTGCCAGCAACAGCGTGACGGCCAACACGCCCGCGCCCACCAGCATCAGCGCCTCGGTGAGATAGGCGCCAAAGATGCGCTGCGTCTGCTCCTCCAGATCAAGAAACAAGGCACGCGCGTCCCCGGCGAGCCGGATCCTGGCCAGCCACGCGTTCACCAGCGCGCTCGGCGCCGCCTCGGTGCTCGAACGCAGCGGCATCAGCACGGCAAAACCCCGCTCGCGCGGCAGCACCAGCGTCTGCACCGCGAAGCCCAGGCTGGAGCCGCGCAGATCCTCCTCGGCCAGCGGCGCAAGCGCGCGCGAATCCGCCACGTCCTGGACAAACGGCGCCAGCCGCTCGGGCTTGACCGGCTGGTCGGCCAGCGCGAGCGCGAGGCGTTCGCGCAGCGCGGTCTCGTCGGGCAGCGCGACCTGGCGCGCGCGCTGAACGGCCTGGCTGGGCAGGAACAGCGTGGGGCTGAACAGGTCCCCCTGGCCTGCTTGGCGCAACGCCGGCGCCAGCGCGGCATACACCTGCCCCGCTGCCTCCAGCGCCTGCTCGCGCGTCGACGCCGTCACCGCCACGATGTGGCGCAGATCGGGCGCGCCCAGGTCGCGGCGCAATTCGGTGTCCAGCGCCTGCAGATCCAGCGGCGCCGGGTTCAGGCCCGACAAACCCGTCGCCCAGCGCGGGCCAGGCCACAAGGCGACCACCGCGACGGCTCCCAGCGTCATGAGAACGGCTACCCAACGCAGGCGAGCCAGGCCATGCAAGGCTCGCGCGGCAACGTCCCCGATGCGCTCCAGCCGACCCAGCTCCGGGGGCCGTGCCGGCAAAAGCGGCAGCACGTGGCGCGTGACCCAGGCCGCCGCCAGCAGACCCGCCACCGAATAGGCGCCGAGCTGGGCCAGCCCTGGAAAGCTCGACAGCATCAACACCGCGAAGCCGCACACCGACGTCGCCACGCCCAGGCGCACCGTGGGCCAGAAGTCGCGCTGCCAGGCCACGGCATCGCTCCCCTGCACGAAGTAGTAAATGCTGTAGTCGATCGCCTCGCCGATCAGCGTGGTGCCAAAGCCGATGGTCAGCGCATGCACCGCTGGAAACCCCAGCGCCACCGCCGCCACGCCCGCGGCCACGCCCGAGGCCACCGGAAGCAGGCCCACCAGCAAGGTCAGCAGCGAGCGGTAGACCAGCAGCAGCAGCGTCACCACGCCCAGCGTGCCGAGGACTGACAGCCGCGTCACCTCGGACTTGATCGTCTCGCGCGCGTGGACTGAAAACACCGGCGTGCCCGACATCCGCAGTCGCAGACCGCCGCTGGCGTTCACCTGCGCGAAGCGCTCGCGCACCTCGGCCAGCAGGCGCTCCTGCGCGTCGGTGTCGGCGCCGCTGGCGCGCGTCATCGCCATCAGCAGCGCGCGCTCGCCATTGGGCGACACCCAGACCCCGTCGCCCGCCGCGGGGCTGCTTTGCGAGGACAACGCATCCAGCAGTTGCAGCATCTCGCCGGTGGGGTCGCGCGCAAACAAGGCCTTGAGCGCCAGTCCCGCCGAGGAGCCCAGCTGGGCGATGGAAGCGGCCACCGCCTCGCGCAGGCCCCCAGCCTCAAATCGCCCGGGCGTGACCGCCGGGCTGAGCAGATAGCGGTAGCGCAGCAGCAATTCGCGGTCGCGCTCGAAGCCCGCGGCATGGCCGTTCACCACCGCCGTGAACGCCGCGCTGTCACGCATCCACCCCGCCAGCGCCTGCGACGCCTCGGCGCGGGCCGCCGCGCTGCCTCCCTCGATCCCCAGCAGCAAAACGCGCGAGAGCGCGCCATCCTTGATCTGATCGACCAGCAGTTGCTGCTCCTCGCTCGGATGCGCCGGCAGGAACACCGACATGTCGGTGCTGTAGCGCGCGCCCAGCATCGCCGCGGCGCACACCAGCAGCCCCGCGAGCCAGACCAGCAGCGGCCAGCGCTTGCTCATGGCAGCGGCTTGATGTCCAGATATGCCGTGTCGCCGTCGGCCAGTTGCGTCTCGATGCCCTGCACCGCATGGCCCACGCCACTGACCACGATCTGCCGCACCCAGCGCCGGGCACGCTCCTCGCGCGGCGTCAACACGATGCGCCAGCCCTTGGGCGAACCGTCGAACTGCAAGCTGTAGTGCTTGTCGAGCAGCGCGCGGTCGCCGACCAGCACGCCGCGCAGGGCCTCGACCATGCCCATCAGCTCGGGAAACTCGGCCAACCGCATTTCGCGCTTCTGGCCGCCGCGTTCCATGCTCGCCAGGCCGCCTTGCAGCACAAAGCTCTCGCGTACCGGGCTGCTGGTGTGTTTCTCCAGGCGGTCGGGCGGCGAGAAGCGCAGCTCCCCCTGACTGACGATGGCCTGGTCGAGCACCGCCAGACGCTTGGTCTCGGTAAAGCGCGCGCGGCCCACCGGGTGCGCCGCCAGATCCTTCATCACGCTGTCCAGACCAAAGCCCGAGCCCTGTGCCCAGGCTCCCGCACACAGCCCAAAGGCCAGCAAGGCGGTCAGACCGCTACGACGCACGCCAGACATCATGAAAATTGAACCAGTTGTAGGGCGCTTCGCGGCACAGCGCCTCCAGGATGTGCACATACCGTGCCTGCGCGGCGCGAAGCGCCGCCTCGCGCCCGGCGGTCTCCACCCGCGAGAAATCGGCGAGCGGGAGAAAGCACACGCGGTAGCGGTTGTCGCCCAGGTAGAGCCCCGCCATGAACACCACGGGCGCCTTGAGCATCGCCGCCATGCGCCAGGGGCCGTCGGGCCATGGGGCGTCGGCGCCGAGAAACGGCAGCCGCGTGCCGCCGCCGTCGGCCAGTTGCCGATCGGCCAGCACCCCCACGCACACGCCCTCGGCCAGCGCATCGCGCACCTGCAGCAGCGCTTGCGGCCGGCCCAGCGCGATGATGCTGCCCAGCAGCGCCGGGTTGATCGCGCCGAGCACCGCGTTGAGCTTGTTCGCGTTGTCCGGGTACATGAGCATGCGCACCCTCAAGTCATCGTCCTGGCTCAGCACCCGCAGCGCCTCGAAGCTGCCCATGTGCGCGCCGACGAACACGATGCCGCGTCCCGAAGCGCCGCGCGCTGCCTGCACATGCTCCTGCCCCTCGATCTGGACCGAAAAACGCCCCTGCTCGCCGCGCAGCCAGTACACCCGGTCGTGAATGGTGCTGGCAAAGCACAGCACATGCGCGTACACGTCGCGCCAGCGTGGCGGGCGCCCCAGCGCGCGCGCGAGATAAACGCGGCTGGCCTGCCGCGCCCGCGGCGCGAAGCACACGAAATACAGCGCGATGCCGTGCACCACCACCCGGGACAGGCGCCGCCCCAGGCCCAGCGACAGTGCCACCATCAGCTTGATCACCCACAGGTAGCTGCGCTCGCCTTCGGCGCGCCAGCCAGCCGCGCCGCGCGCCTTGGGCGAGGAGGCCGATTCGCTCACTGGACTACCCTCCGCGCATGGCGCTGCGGGATTCGCGCTTGGGAGCGGCCCGGCGCGCTCACTGGACTACCCTC
>DAIOSZ010000095.1:303-13403 GCA_036752305.1 Burkholderiaceae bacterium | reverse complement strand
CACCGTTTGCACATAGGGGGCCGGCTTGTCGGTGCGCACGGCCGCCGGAGGCAGCACCAGCGACTCGGTTTGCGCGGTGGCCAGATTGCCTTGCACGAACAGGCCCTGGCGCAGGCCGGGCGTGGGCGGCACGCTCAGGTAGATCAGCACGCTGCGAGAGCCCGCCTGCGCGCTGGGGTTGATGCGCGTCACGCGGGCCTCCAGCGGCTGGGCCAGGCCGTCGACGCGCAGCCGCGCCAGTTGGCCCAGGCGCACGGCCACCGAATCGGCGGCGGGGATGGCGGCCTCGATCTCCAGCGCGCGCGGATCGATCAGCTCCAGCACCCGGGCCTCCACGGCCACGCGCTCGCCGGGCTGCGCCAGACGGGCGGCGACCACGCCGTCGATGGGCGAGCGGATCACCGTGTCATCGGCGGCCTTGCGCGCCACGTCCACGCCCGCCTGCGCCGCCTGATAGGTGGATTTGGCGTTGCGCAGGCTCAGTTGCGAGGTCTCCAACGCCGTGGCGCTGATGAACCCCTGCTCGACCAGGGCCTTGTTGTTGTCGTACTGGCGCTGTGCGATGGCGACCTGTGCCTGGGCGGCCTCGGCCTGCTCCTGGGCCTGGCGCACGCGCGCTGCGTACTCCGTCACCTCCACCCGCGCCAGCACCTGGCCGCGGCGCACGCTGTCGCCTTCGCGGACCGTCAGGTCGCGCAACTCTCCCGCCGCGCGTGCCTTGACTACCGCGCTGTTGACGGCCTTGAGCGTGCCCGAGACGGATACCGTCCGCGCCAGCGCCACGCGGCGCACCCGCACCAGATCGGCGGGCGACAGTTCCACCGTGAGCTGCGCCGGCTGGGCGGCCTGTGCGGCGGCCTCGGCCGCGGTCTTGCGCGACTGCAGGGCGCGCATCACGCCCAGCGCGAGCAACACGGCCAGTGCCAGCAGGCCGAGCCCGGTGATCCAACGCTTCATGAATCGGTTCCTGTCGATGAGGGGGAGGAGACGGAAAACCCGCGCACCAGCAGCTCGGCCTGCAAGGCCAGGAAGGCGTCGGGGTCCAGGGGAATGGGGGCGAGATTCGCGCGCCCGATGCTGTGCCGCCAGAGCACCATGAACGACAGCGGCGCAAACACGGCGTAGGTGGCTTGCACGCTGTCCATCGCGCGGAACTCGCCGCGGGCGATGCCACGCTCGATCATGGCGCGCACGGCGCCGCGCAGCGGGCCAATGACTTCTTCCTGGTAGAAAGCCTGCAACTCGGGAAAACCGGCCACGTCGTTGAAGGCGAACTTGGTGATGGCCGAGGCGCGCGTCGAGCCGTAGCGCTCCCACCACAGCCTCAAAAATCGGCGCAACTGCTCGGCCGCTGGGCCTTCAAAACTCGCCATCTCGGCCAGGCCTTCGCGCAAGGTGGCGGCCACGTTGTGCCGCACCACGGCCTTGAACAGTTCGTATTTGCTTGGAAAGTAGCGAAACAGCGTGCCCTTGGAGACGCCGGCGCGCTGCGCCACCTGCTCCACCCGGGTGGCCGCGTAGCCTTGCTCGGTGAACAGATCGAGCGCGGCGTCGAGCAATTCGCCCGGGCGCTCCTCCTTGCGGCGCACACGCGCGGCGTTGGGGCGGGGAGGGGGCGAGGCAGTGGACATGTTATTGACCGAAGGGTCAGCATCATAAACGCGCTGGCGTGGGCGACAATTCCCCGATGTCTGATCTCCTTACCACTGCGCCCGCCCTGCCCAAATCCGACCAGAACCTCGTCTGGCTGGATTGCGAGATGACCGGCTTGAATCCCGAACATGACCGCATCATCGAAATCGCCGTCGTCGTGACCGATCCCCAGGTGACCACACGCGTCGAGGGCCCGGTGTTCGTGATCCACCAGAGCGATGCGCTGCTGGGGGGCATGGACGACTGGTGCAAGCGCACGCACGGCAACAGCGGCCTGACCGAGAAGGTGCGCGCCTCCACGGTGGATGAGGCGCAGGCCGAGCGCGAACTGATCGCCTTTTTGCAGCGCTACGTGCCCAAGGGCGCCTCGCCGCTGTGCGGCAACACGATCTCGCAGGACCGGCGCTTCCTGGTCAAGTACATGCCCGCGCTGGAGGCGTTTTTGCACTACCGCAATCTGGACGTGAGCACGCTCAAGGAACTGGCGCGGCGCTGGCGGCCCCAGGTGTATTCGAGTTTCAAAAAGCGACAGTCCCACACCGCGCTGGCCGACGTGCACGAGAGCATCGACGAACTGCTGCACTACCGCGAGCATTTTTTGCGTTTGTCGGATGCCGAGACCGGTGCTTCGGCATAGTTCAAAAAAGATAGCTGCCCGTGGTGATTCTGATTAAGATTTTTGCCTGAATCATTGTTGAAATTGGGCGTTTTCAGGCCTTTTGAGGTGGAGAATTCTGGCTTTTGTAGAAGTATCTACAAATTTCTGGTTCAGGCATCACGGCTAACATGCTTGCATGGCCCAGGCTTCGGTGTTCCCGTCCACGCTGCCGCGCGATGCGTCGGCCATTCTGGAGCTGGCCGCGCGCTCCATGTTCGACCTGTTTGCCGGCGCCAGCGAGGGCATGCTGCTGGTGGACCGCGACGCGCGCGTGGTCTGGATCAACGACCAGTACCGCCGCTACCTGCCCGCGCTGGGCTACGCGCGCGAGGAGGATTTCGTTGGACACCCGGTTTCCAGCGTTGTGCAGAACACGCAGATGCACCAGGTGCTGCAAACCGGCAAGCCCATCCTGATCGATCTGCTGACCAACCGCGCGGGCACATTCGCGGTCAGCCGCATTCCGCTGCGCGACGAACGCGGCGAGGTGATCGGTGCGCTGGGCATCGTGCTGTTCGATCAGCCGACCACGACGATGGCGCCCTTGATCGCCAAGTTCGCCAAGCTCCAGCAGGATTTGCAGGATGCGCAGCGTGAGCTGGCGGCCAAGAAGGCGATAAGTCGAGGCGTGGCGAGGCAGTCGCGCTACACGTTTGCGAGTTTCGTCGGCAGCAGTCCGGCGGCGTCGGAGGTCAAGCGCCAGGCGCGCCGCGCGGCGGCCTCCAGCAGCCCGGTGCTGCTGCTGGGCGAGACGGGAACCGGCAAGGAACTGCTGGCCCATGCGATCCACGCCGCCTCGGCGCGGGCCGGTGGGCCATTCGTCAGCGTCAACATCGCGGCGGTGCCCGACACGCTGCTGGAGGCCGAGTTTTTTGGCGTTGCGCCCGGCGCCTACACCGGCGCCGACCGCAAGGGCCGTGCCGGCAAGTTCAAGCTGGCCGATGGGGGGACCCTGTTTCTCGACGAAATCGGCGACATGCCAGCGGGCCTGCAGGCCAAGCTGCTGCGCGCCTTGCAAGAGGGCGAGATCGAGCCTCTGGGCAGCAACGAATTGGTGCCGTTTGACGCGCGCATCGTGGCGGCGACCAGCCGCGACCTGCAGCAACTCGTCGCGGCCGGCCAGTTTCGCGAGGACCTGTACTACCGCCTGGGCGTGCTGCCGATCAAGGTGCCGCCGCTGCGCGCGCGCCGCGGGGACATTGCCGCGCTGATCGAGGTGCTTGGCGAGGACATGGCGCATCGCGGCACGCCGCCGCCGGAGCTGAGCGCCGACGCGCTGGCCTTGCTGGCCGCGCAGCATTGGCGCGGCAACATTCGGGAGCTGCGCAACGTGTTGGAACAGGCGGCGCTGCGGGCCGACGCCGACCGCCTGGATGCCGCGCACATGGAGGCCGTGCTGCGCGAATCGGGACTGGTGCACGTGCAGCCTGCGCTGGCGCCCGAGGCCGCGCCCAGCACCGGGCTCGACGCCGCCAGCCTGCTGCGTCCGCTGGCCGAGCAGGTGGCCGAAATCGAGCAGCGCGCCATCGCCGCCGCGATGCAGTCCACCGGCGGCAACAAGCTGGCGGCGGCCAGGCGGCTGGGCATATCGCGGGCCAAGCTGTATGAACGTCTGGTTAACCCTGTATTTAATTCAGGCAATTGATCGATTTTCAGACGGTATTTTGTATAAAAATCATACAAAATCACTGAAATTTCCGCTTTTGCGTAGCATTTTCCTGGGAAATGAGGCTGGCACGAAGCATGCATACATCGTCGGTGATCTTTTAACCGCGGAGAGTTCCATGCATCGTCGTCTCATCGTCACCGCCCTGGCCGCCGTCGCGGCGCTGGGCTGCGCCATGGCCCAGGCCCAGGGCAAGGACATCAAGATCGCCCATGTCTACAGCAAGACCGGCCCGCTGGAGGCCTATGGCAAGCAGACGCAAACCGGGCTGATGCTTGGGCTGGAATGGGCCACCGGCGGCACCATGACCGTCAACGGCCGCAAGATCAGCGTGATCGAGAAGGACGACCAGGGCAAGCCCGACCTCGGCAAGAACCTGCTCGCCACCGCCTATTCGGACGACAAGGTGGACCTTGCCGTCGGGCCCACCTCCAGCGGCGTGGCGCTGGCCATGCTGCCGGTGGCCGAGGAATACAAGAAGATCCTGCTGGTCGAGCCCGCCGTGGCCGACTCCATCACCGGCGACAAGTGGAACAAGTACATCTTCCGCACCGGCCGCAATTCCAGCCAGGACGCGATCTCCAACGCCGTTTCGCTGGACAAGGCGGGCACCTCCATTGCCACGCTGGCGCAGGACTACGCCTTTGGCCGCGACGGCGTCAAGGCGTTCAAGGATGCGATCAAGAGTGCCAAGGTCGTGCATGAGGAGTATCTGCCGGCCAATACGACCGATTTCACCGCCGGTGCCCAGCGCCTGATCGACAAGCTCAAGGACCAGCCGGGCCGCAAGGTCATCTGGATCATCTGGGCGGGGGCGGGCAACCCCTTCAAGATCGCCGACCTCGACCTCAAGCGCTACAACATCGAGGTGTCCACCGGCGGCAACATCCTGCCGGCGATGACCGCCTACATGAATTTCCCGGGCATGGAGGGCGCCACGTACTATTACTTCGGCTTCCCCAAGAACCCGGCGAACCTGTGGTTGGTGACCAACCACTACAACCGCTTCAAGAGCCCGCCGGACTTCTTCACCGCCGGCGGCTTTGCGGCGGGCTCGGCCGTTGTCGCGGCGCTCAAGAAAACCAGTGGCGACACCACCACCAACAAGCTCATCGGCGCCATGGAGGGCATGAGCTTCGAGACGCCCAAGGGCAGCATGACCTTCCGCAAGGAAGACCATCAGGCCATGCAGTCCATGTATCAGTTCCGTGTGGCCGCGGGCGCCAAGCCTGGCGCCATTCCGGATCTGCATCTGGTGCGCGAGATCAAGGCCGACGAAATGCAGGTGCCGATCCGCAACAAGCGCTGAGCGCTCGCGCCGGGACGCCTGCTCGTTCCGGCGCGCCTTTTTTCTCCCTGTGATACCCGGCCCCCGCCGCCTCGGCGCGGGGCAGGGGAGTGTGTTGTCCAAACATTCTGGAGACTTCGATGCGCGCTTCGATTGCCCTGTCGGTATTGGCCGCTTGCGCGGCGCAGGCCGCCCATGCCACCGTGCCCCTGCCGGCGCTCAACATCGACCTGGCGCAGACCAGCGTGTCGGGCATCTCCTCCGGTGGGTTCATGGCCAGCCAGCTGCACGTGGCGTTCTCGTCCACGTTCAAGAAGGGGGCGGGCATCGTCGCGGCGGGGCCATTCAATTGCTCCGACGGCTCCGTTTCCTACGCCACCGGCCGCTGCATGAGCACGCCGGCCGACATTCCCGTGAGCACGCTGGTGGCGCAAACGCAGCAATGGGCGGGCTGGGGCTGGATCGATCCGCTGTCGCACCTGCAATCGTCCAAGGTCTATTTGTTCTCGGGCACGCTGGACTCGGTAGTCAAGTCCGGGGTGGTGGACGCCGCGCGGCGCTACTACCAGAGCGTGCTGCCGGCATCCAACGTGAGCTACGTCAACAACGTGGCGGCCGAGCACGCGATGGTGACCGATGACTACGGATCGGCCTGCGCCACCAAGGCCAGCCCCTACATCAACGACTGCAACGTGGATGTCGCCGGCAACCTGCTGGCGCATCTGTACGGCGCGCTCAACGCCCGCGCCAGCGGCACCCTCCCGGCCGGCAACTTCGTGCAGTTTGACCAGAGCGCGTTTGTCAGCGGCCACGGCATGGCCACCAGCGGCTGGGCCTACGTGCCGCAGAGCTGCCAGGCTGGCGCCACCACGCCCTGCCGCCTGCACGTGGCCTTGCACGGCTGCCTGCAAAACGAGAGCGACATCGGCCAGCAGTACGTGCAGAGCGCCGGCTACAACCGCTGGGCCGAGACCAACCGCATCGTCGTGCTGTACCCGCAGACCGGCAGTGGCGCCACCAACTCCTGCTGGGATTGGTGGGGTTACGACAGCTACGCCTTTGCCACGCGCAGCGGCCCGCAGATGAAGGCCATCAAGGCCATGGTGGACAAGATCGCCTCCGGCGGCGTGCCGGCCACCGCCAGCCTGGCCGCGCCCGCGGCGGTTGCCACCGCCAGCCCGAGCGCCACCGGCATCGGCGTCGGCTGGTCGGCGGTGAGCGGCGCGGCGGGCTACCACGTCTACCGCAATGGCGTGCGCGTCACCACCGCGCCTGTCACCGGCACGGGCTACGCCGACAGCGGCCTGACGGCGGGCACCACCTATGCGTGGACGGTGCGCGCGGTCAATGCTTCGGGCGCGCTGGGCACGGCCTCGGCACCGGCCAGCGGCGCCACGGTGGCGAGCAACCAGGCGGCCACCTGTACCACCTCATCCAACTACACCCACACCGTGTACGCCCGCGCCTATGCTTTCTACGGCTACACCTACGCCACCGGCAGCAGCGATCCGATGGGCCTGTGGAACATCTATGTGACGACCAAGCTGCGCCAGATGGGGCCGGCCTACTTCGCCGTGGCGCCCAACTGCCCCGCCTGAGGCCGGCCGCGTGACGACTTTTCACCATGCTTGAAACCCAAGATCTCACCATCCGCTTTGGCGGCCACGTGGCCGTCAACGCGGTGAGCTGTGCGTTCCGACCCGGCACGCTCACCGCCATCGTCGGCCCCAATGGCGCGGGCAAGACGACTTATTTCAACCTGATTTCGGGGCAACTCAAGGCCAGCGCCGGGCGCGTGCTGCTCAATGGCCGCGATCTGTCGGGCCTGCCCGCCTCGGCACGCACCCGCGCGGGGCTGGGCCGTGCGTTCCAGTTGACCAACCTGTTTCCCAACCTCACGGTGCGCGAAAACGTACGGCTGGCGGTGCAGGCCACGGAGAACGGATCGGCGCGTCGGGGACTGAACATCTGGAGCATCTGGAGTGACCATGCGGACTTGACGCGGCGCGCGGACGAAATTCTCGCCTCGGTGAACATGCGCGCGCAGGAAAGCGCCACCGTCGCCAGTCTGCCGCACGGCGACCAGCGCAAGCTGGAGGTGGCGCTGCTGATGGCGCTGGACCCCCAGGTTTACATGTTCGACGAACCCACCGCCGGCATGAGCCACGACGAGGCTCCGGTGATCCTGAACCTGATCCGCGCGCTCAAGGCCGACAAGAGCAAGACGATCCTGCTGGTGGAGCACAAGATGGACGTGGTGCGCGAACTGGCCGACCGCATCATCGTGCTGACCAACGGCACCCTGGTGGCCGACGGCGAGCCGGCCGAGGTGATTGCCTCGCCCGTGGTTCAGGAAGCCTACCTGGGCGTGAGCAAGGAAGAGGAGGCCACGGCATGAGCGCGCCCGGACCGCTCCCAAGCGCGAATCCCGCAGCGCCGTGCGCGGAGGGCAGTCCAGTGAGCGAGCCGCTGCTGCGCCTGGAAGGCGTGCACACCCACATCGGGGCCTACCACATCCTGCACGGAGTCGATCTGACGGTGCCGCGCGGGCAATTGACGATGCTGCTGGGGCGCAATGGCGCGGGCAAGACGACCACGCTGCGCACCATCATGGGCTTGTGGAAGGCCAGCCAGGGGCGCGTGGTGTTTGGCGGAAACGACATCGCCGCGCTCCACACCCCCGCCATCGCGCAACTGGGAATTGCCTACGTGCCGGAGAACATGGGCATCTTCGCCGACCTGACGGTCAAGGAGAACATGCTGCTGGCCGCGCGCTCGGCCCGGAACGCGGCGGCGATGGACGAAGCGCGTCTGCAGTGGATCTTCAAGCTTTTCCCCGCCGTGGAGAAGTTCTGGAACCACCCGGCTGGCAAGCTTTCGGGCGGGCAAAAGCAGATGCTGGCGGTCAGCCGGGCCATCGTCGAGCCGCGCGAACTGCTCATCGTCGATGAGCCCAGCAAGGGCCTGGCGCCTTCGATCATCAACAACATGATCGACGCCTTTCGCCAGCTCAAGGAAAGCGGCGTGACGATCCTGCTGGTGGAGCAGAACCTGAGCTTCGCCAAGCGCCTGGGCGACACCGTGGCGGTGATGGACAACGGCAAGGTCGTGCACGCGGGTTCGATGCGGGCGCTGGCCGAGGACGAGGCCTTGCAGCAGCGTCTGCTGGGTTTGGCGCTGTGACGCGCCTGTCGGGGCCGTTGGAGGCCATTTTTTCCAATGTTTTTTGCCGGAAGCCGTTTAAAAACACCCAGCGGCAGCTACAAAAAAAGGAGTTTTCGTGAATCCCGCGCTTGACTGGAAACCCCTTGCGTTGGTGCCACTGCTGGCGCTGGTGGCGCTGCCGCTGATCGGCTCGGGCTCGACCTGGCTCACGCTCACGGTGGCGGGACTGGCGATGGGCATGATCGTGTTCATCATCGCCTCGGGTCTGACGCTGGTGTTCGGCCTGATGGACGTGCTCAATTTCGGCCACGGCGTGTTCATCGCGTTGGGCGCCTTCGTCGCCACCAGCGTGCTGGGCTCGATGACCGACTGGACGACGTCGAGCGACCTGGCGCGCAACCTGGTGGCGGTGCTGCTGGCCATGGTGGTGGCCATGGCGGTGGCTGGCGCGGTGGGCCTGGCGTTCGAGCGCTTCATCGTGCGGCCGGTCTACGGCCAGCATCTCAAGCAGATCCTCATCACGATGGGGGGCATGATCATCGGCGAGGAGTTGATCAAGGTGATCTGGGGGCCGCTGCAGATCCCACTGCCGCTGCCCGAGGCCATGCGCGGCTCGATCCTGCTGGGCGACGCAGCGGTGGAGAAGTACCGGCTGATCGCGGTGGTCGTCGGTGCGTTGGTGTTCGGCCTGCAGTTGTGGACGCTGTCGCGCACCAAGATTGGCCTGCTGATTCGCGCGGGTGTGCAGGACCGCGAAATGGTCGAGTCGCTCGGCTACCGCATCCGGCGCCTGTTCGTGGGCGTGTTCGTGGCCGGCAGCGCGCTGGCTGGCCTGGGCGGCGTGATGTGGGGCCTGTATCAGCAGAACGTGGTGCCGCAGATGGGCGCGCAGGTCAACGTGCTGATCTTCATCGTGATCATCATCGGTGGGCTGGGCTCGACCGGCGGTGCCTTGATCGGCGCGCTGCTGGTGGGGTTGATGGCCAATTACACCGGCTTCCTTGTGCCCAAGGTGGCGCTGTTTTCCAACATCGCGCTGATGGTGGCCGTGTTGCTGTGGCGTCCGCAGGGTGTCTATCCGGTGGCGAACCGATGACCCACCCCCGAAGCGCTGGACCGGTCCACCCCCGAAGCGCCTGCGGCGCCTCCCCCTCAAGGGGGCGCACGCGGTGGCCCGGCACGGCCGGGACGCGCGTGCACGCGCTTGCCTGCTGGTCAACCTATTTTTTCGGGTTCTTATGCTCAGCCGACTGATTTCATATGACTATCCGCGTAGCAAGGTGCTGGCGGTGCTGCTGGTGGCCTTGCTGGTGCTGTTGGCGGCGGCTCCCTTCGTGTTCCCGGGCGTGAAGGCGCTGAACGTGGCGGCCAAGGTGCTGATCTTCACGGTGCTGGTGGCCAGTTTTGACCTGCTGCTGGGCTACACCGGCATCGTGAGCTTCGCGCACACCATGTTTTTCGGCATCGGCGCCTACGGCATCGCGATTGCGAGTACGCGCATGGGGCCGACCTGGGAGGCCATTGGCGTGGGGCTTGCCGGGGCGCTCGCTCTGTCGCTGCTGCTGGCTCTGGCGGTGGGTTTGTTCTCGCTGCGCGTGCGGGCGATCTTCTTCGCGATGATCACGCTGGCCGTGGCCTCGGCCTTCCAGACCTTTGCATCGCAGATGTCCGAGATCACCGGCGGCGAGGACGGCATGAGCTTCAAGCTGCCCGAATGGCTGATGCCCAGCTTCGAGCCGTTCGAGGAACCTTTCCTCGGCGTCCTGGTGGACGGCAAGATCATCACCTACTACCTGTTGTTTGTGGTCGCGGTGGTGTTGGTGCTGGCATTGCTGCGCATCGTCAATTCGCCTTTTGGCAGGGTGCTGCAGGCGATTCGCGAGAACGAGTTCCGTGCCGAGGCCATCGGCTATCGCGTGGTGGTCTTTCGCACCCTGTCGAGCGTGATTTCGGCGCTGTTTGCCTGCCTGGCCGGTGCGATGCTGGCGCTTTGGCTGCGCTACAACGGCCCGGATACCTCGCTGTCGTTCGAAATCATGATGGACGTGTTGCTGATCGTCGTCATCGGCGGAATGGGCACGATCTACGGCGCGGCCATTGGCTCGGCGCTGTTCGTGGTGGCACAAAGCTATCTGCAGGACCTGCTCAAGCTGGGCAGCGAAGCGGCCAGCGGCGTGCCGCTGCTGGCCAACTTGCTGTCGCCCGACCGCTGGCTGCTCTGGCTGGGGCTGCTGTTCGTGCTGTCGGTCTACTACTTTCCCACCGGCGTCGTGGGCCGGCTGCGCGCCGGAAAATCAGGGAGTTGAGCGCCATGGACCATGCTTCGTGCTACGCCCGCTGCGCGGGCTACGACATTCACTACACCGACTGGGGCCAGGCCGACCGCGGTACCGTGATCGCCTGGCATGGCCTGGCGCGTACCGGGCGCGACATGGACGAACTGGCCGCCCACTTGGCCGAGCGTGGTTGGCGCGTAATCTGCCCGGACACGCTGGGGCGCGGCCTGTCGCAGTGGAGCCGCCAGCCCGGCGCGGAGTATTGCCTGGCGTTCTATGCGCGCCTGGCCTCGGAACTGGCTGACCACCTGGGCCTGGACAGGTTCCACTGGGTCGGCACTTCCATGGGCGGCGCCATCGGCACGGTCTGCGCCGCCGGCCGCCTGGCGGAGCGCATGCTGAGCCTGGTACTCAACGACAACGCGCCGGAACTGGCTGGCGCCGCCATCGAGCGCATCAAGGCCTACGCCGGCAGCCCGCCGGCATTCGATTCCGTCACCGAGCTGGAGACCTTCTTCCGGCAGGTGTACAAGCCCTTCGGCTGGCTGTCGGACGCACAGTGGCGGCGCCTGGCCGAAACGTCCACGCGGCGCCTGCCCGATGGCCGCGTCACGCCGCACTACGACCCGGCCATGGTGCGCCAGTTCTTCGATCACCCGGGCGACTACGATTTGTGGGCCGAGTACGACCGGCTCGACCTTCCGGTTCTGTTGCTCCGCGGCGCGGACTCCGACCTCGTGCTGGCCGACGTGGCCGGGCGCATGCGCGCGCGCGGGCCGGGTGCGCGCGGCATGCTGCAAGTGGTGGAGGTGCCGGATTGCGGCCATGCCCCCGCGTTGAACGTGCCCACGCAACTTGAATGGGTGGAACACTTCATCACACAAGCGGCCATTTCTCCCAAGCCCAGCCTCGCGCCGGCGTAGTCGCGGGCGTGTATGCTTGGCGGCGCGGGCATGTCGTCCGCGCCATCTTGCAAGGAATTTTTTGCCATGCACATTCTCTGGACCGTGATTCTGGGCTTCGTGGTCGGCCTCGTGGCGCGTGCCGTCATGCCCGGCGAACAGAAACTGGGGCTGGTGATGACCAGCGTGCTCGGCATCGCGGGCTCCATCCTGGCGAACTACGCGGGGCAGGCGCTGGGCTGGTACCGCGGCGGTGATGTGGCGGGCTTCATCGCCAGCGTGATTGGCGCGATGATTCTCCTGTTCATCTACGGAATGATCGCCAAGAAGAGTTGATCGCCATGGACCGTGCGCGCTCCCGGCGCCCCCCGGTGGGCGAGTTCCACCGCATCGGCGTGAGTCCGTTGCGCGATGCGGTGGATCCGCGCGTGACCGAATGTCGTCAGCTCGTCTCGCGCAAGGCCCTGCTGGCGGCGGGCGCCTCGATGGTGCCGATCCCTGGCCTGGACATCGCCGCTGACGTGGCGCTGCTGATGACGTTGATCCATCAGATCAACGAACGCTTCGGACTGTCGGAGGCCCAGATCGAGGCGATGTCGCCCACGCAGCGGGCGCTGGTGTTCAAGGGCATCACGCTGGTCGGCTCCAGCGTGATCGGCAGCGCGATCACGCGCAACGCGGTGCTGGCGCTCTTGCGCACGGTGGGCGTGCGGGTAACCGCCAAGCAATTCACCAAATATGTTCCGCTTGCCGGGCAGGCCCTGTCGGCGGCACTGTCGTATTCGGCGATGCGCTACGTTTGCCATCGCCACATCGACGACTGCGCGCGCGTGGCGGGCGAGCTGCTGCTGCCCGAGGCGCGGCAGCAGCCCTCCGCGAAAGGAGCGGGTCAGCCGTCCGCTACGCCCACCCGTCGAGGTGGCGCGCCGCGATCTGCGTGAGCGCGGCCAGCCAGTCGCCCCGCTCGTTCAGGCAAGGCACATAGCCGAAGTCCTGACCACCGGCCCCCAGGAAGTCGGCTCGACCCTCCTGGGCGATTTCCTCCAGCGTCTCCAGGCAGTCGCTGGTGAAGCCCGGGCAGATCACGTCGATGACCTTGGTGCCGCGCGCGGCCAATCCGTGCAGCACCGCGCTGGTCGAAGGCTCCAGCCACTTCGCCTTGCCAAAGCGGGACTGGTAGGCCAGCGTCCAGTCCGCGCTTTCCAACCCGAGCCGCGCCGCCAGCAGCCGCGCGGTTTCCTCGCAATCGCGCTGATACGGGTCACCCAGCGCCACCGTGCGGGCGGGAACGCCATGAAAACTCATCAACAAATGGCCTCGGCGACCCTCGCGCTGCCAATGCTCCTTGACCGATTGGGCCAGCGCCGTGATGTACCCCGGCTCGCTCGGATAGGCGTTGACGAAGCGGAACTCGGGCACCACGCGCTGGCGCGCGGCCCAGGCGAACACGGCGTCGGACAGACTGGCGGTCGTGGTGCCGGAGTACTGCGGG
>DAIOSZ010000095.1:0-293 GCA_036752305.1 Burkholderiaceae bacterium | reverse complement strand
TGGCCGCGCCCGCCCTGCGCGCTCAGGTCGCTCAGTTGCCGGGCGATCCCCGGCGATCCGTAGCGCATGGCCGCGCGCACGGTCGCGGACTTGCCGCGTTCGCCCAGATAGCCTTGCAGGTACTTGGCCTGTCGCTCGGTCCACACCTTCAGAGGCGAGCCTTCCGATGTCCAGATGCTGGCGTACTTGGCGGCCGATTTGGCTGGGCGGGTGCGCAAGACGATGCCGTGCAGGATCGGCTGCCACGCCCAGGCTGGAATTTCCACGACGCGCGGGTCGGACAGAAACTCCGC
>DAIOSZ010000094.1:0-13472 GCA_036752305.1 Burkholderiaceae bacterium | reverse complement strand
GTTTTCGGTCGGCATCACCCGGCTTTGCTGGTCAATTTTCGGTCGGCGTCAACAGGTCGAACTCCAGCCAGACAACATCTCCAGATTCAGGCACGTAGCGACGCGACGCCATCAAAGTGACTCTTTGCCCACAGGCTTGCCGAAACCGACTTCAGCATGAGCATTTTGCGGGGTGATTCCGGCGAGCAAGTCGTCCAGCTTGTATTCCACGTGCTCAGATGGCTCAATCACAATGCGCCCACGGCTGACGATGATCGTTACCTTCTGCTCCAGGCTCAATGCAGCTTCCTTGAGCGCCAATGCAGGCAACCTCAGTGCAGGGCTGTTGCCCCATTTTCGAATGACAGCTTCCATGATCGAGTTCTTTAAATGTTTATACATTGTAGACACGTGGCGTGTAGCATGTCAACTCTCCTTCTCGGCAGTCTTGCGGGCAAAACACAGCCTGCTGCGCAGACTTGAGGCGATTCTTTCTCTCGCTGTTTTTGCGATGCCGCCCGATGCTCGAAAAGAGATCGATGGTTGTCGACATGCGTAAGTGGTTGATTTTGAATGAGTTAGCCTTGCGGACTTGGTCGTTTGCGCGTCCGCAGGGAGTAGAGAAAGAGAGAGGAAAAACGAGGATGATGTGCCCAAAACAGGCCCCGCGGTAGGTGGCGAAGTCCGCAAGGAAAATTGAAAAACCCCGCCAGCCGTGGAGCGTAGCGGGGTTGATCGAAATGCAAAGAGAGGGTCATTGCAAGTGTTACTGGTGGTGGAACATGGAACCGAACCCGCGTCCGCAATCCGAACCAGATAGCAATGCATTGGCCTTAAGGGCGTGAATTCGACAATTTGGCGAGTGTTGGAACCCGCGAGGAAGCGTCGAAGACTAGACGCCTCCGTATCGCAATCACAAGAGCAGCTTCCCCTGTGAGTCGTCGACATTGCTGACAACCGAATGATCCATGGACTAATCGCCCTGTTTCGCGCTACCGTGCCCCAGAAATGAAACTGCTATTAGCGCAACAGCTCCTCCCGTGATCGCCACGTCGGCGATGTTGAACGCAGGCCAGTGCATACCACGCAAGTGAAAGTCCAGGTAGTCGACGACCTGCCCGCGTGCGACACGGTCAAAGCCATTGCCGACGGCACCGCCCAAGATCAGGCTGTACGCCAAGGCCTCAAGACGGCGCACCGGCTTGGTCAGCATCCAGGCCAGCCATATTGAAGCCCCCAGTGCGATCGCAAGGAAGAACCAGCGCTGCCAACCTCCGGCGCCAGCCAGAAAGCTAAAAGCCGCGCCCGGGTTCAGAACATGGACCAGATTGAAAAACGGTGTCACTTCAAGTGACCAGCCCAGCGGCGTGGTCAGATCAATGAGACTCTTAGTGGCTTGGTCGATTGCAAGCACGATGAACGCCACGGAATACCAATAGGATTTGCGATTCGGATACGTCATTACTACTTTTCAATTTCGAGGACATCGATGCTTGGCACCGCATGTGACGGCGGCCAGTGCAACTTGAAGGGGCATACGGCTGCGTGAATATCCGGTAGTCAAAAGTGCATCAGCAGCCAGCGGCCTGAACCTGCGCAGCGATTCGAATTGGTGGCATCAGCACATCTCGAAGAGGTTAAAGCAGACGCTCCTTAACTTGATCATCAAATTCATCAAATCATGCATGACAGGAACTTTCACAGGCCAAGTCAGTGCAAGCGACGACCGAAAAGTTGTCGCCTACAAAGATGGTTCCGTCAAGTCGCTGCCTTTCCGCAATGAGCACAGAACTTCGCCCACGCTTGCAGGGTCGTTCCGCATTGCGTGCACGCAGAAGGAACCAACGTAGTTCCGCACTGCTGGCAGAAACGAGCCCCTAGCGCGTTCAGCGCCTTGCAGTTCGGGCACGCAACGCCGGCGTTGCCTCCTCCGCTGGCTGGAGGTCCGCCGCTTCCGTACCCACCGCCATAGCCGTGGCGATCACCGTGATGCGCCCCACCATGGTGGCCGCCACCCTGATGACCACCGAAAAGTCTGTCAAAAATACTCATTTATCTTTCCTCTTTCAAGAACGCCTTACAAGGCCGCTAAGGCCAACCAACGGATCTCATCACAATTTTTCGAAACATTCGCACTCGCTAGGGCAATGCAAAGAAGTGCCAAGAAGGTCGTTCTCCGCCCTTACGTCACTTCAGAACAAATCGTGCCGTCGCTGCCTTGCTTGCAAGATTCACCTGCGCGACAACCTTCGTACCGGGCGCGACTTTAAAACTGCCTTTTGCTTCAAGCTTGTCACCCGATGGTTTCAAATCAATCTCTTGCTTGTCGCTACCTGAGAGCAAAGTGATTTTTGCTGTTGCCCTGCTGACATCAACTGGTTTCCCGTGATCGCGCACGTACAACTGAAGCACATCGGGCTTGGCCACGAGCTCGTAGTCCATATCCTTGATTTCCGTGACCAAACCTCCATGGAGAGGCTTGTCTTCATGACCATGGTCATGTTTGTCCGCAGCAAATACGACGCCTGATGCCATCAACATCAAAGCGAAGGTGGTCGAAATCA
The DNA here is from genome assembly GCA_036752305.1 of Burkholderiaceae bacterium. GTDB lineage: Bacteria > Pseudomonadota > Gammaproteobacteria > Burkholderiales > Burkholderiaceae_C > DAIOSZ01. The sequence continues at coordinate 10,929 of DAIOSZ010000094.1, read as the reverse complement.
GTTTCATGAGTTTTCCTTTCAAAAGTACAGGTTAAGAATCAGATCTAAAGACTGGCTTATGAATTCTGCGAAGCAGCCGCAGCCTGCGGATGCACCGGTTCGGCAGTGACGTCCTCCAATTCCTCGTCCGGACGATGGGCCAGCCGATACAGAATCGGAAGCACGAGCAGCGTCAGCAATGTGGAGGACAGGATGCCGCCAATCACCACGGTGGCCAAAGGACGCTGTACCTCCGCGCCGGTTCCCGTGGCGATTGCCATTGGAATGAAGCCCAACGATGCCACCAAGGCTGTCATCAATACAGGGCGCAAACGAGTCAACGCTCCCTCACGGATGGCTGCGTCCAATTGGGCTCCCTCTTCTCGCAAGCTGCGGATGTAAGAAATCATCACGAGGCCATTGAGCACTGCAACACCTGACAGGGCGATAAAACCCACTGCGGCGGAAATCGACATTGGAATGTCACGCAGCCACAGCGCCAAAATGCCGCCGGTCAACGCAAATGGAATGCCGGTAAATACCAGCAGGCCATCCCTGACGTTGCCGAACATTGCAAACAGCAACACGAAGACCAGGAGCAACGACACAGGGACGACGATTTGCAATCGCTGTGTCGCGGACTGCAGGTTTTCAAATGTGCCACCCCAGCTCGTCCAGTAGCCTGCGGGAATCTTGACCTGCGCCAAAGCAGCTTCCGCGTCGGCCACAAAGGAACCGACATCACGGCCACGCACGTTTGCACTCACCACAATGCGACGCTTGCCGTTCTCGCGGCTAACCTGATTAGGCCCCGGTGCCAGCTCGAAGCTAGCCACTTCGGCCAGTTGGATGAAATTGGTTCGTCCTTCGACGCCGCCCGAACCGCGTGGCAAAGGAATCGGCAAACGTTTCATGCTCTCAAGGTCGTTGCGCAAGGACTCTGGCAAACGAACAAGGATGTCGAATCGACGGTCACCTTCAAACAACGTACCGGCCTCACGCCCCCCGATGGCCGTGGCCACTGCATCCTGAATATCAGCCACGTTTAGCCCGTAGCGCGCGGACTTCTGACGATCAATGTTGACTGTGAGCATCGGTAATCCGGTCGTCTGCTCCACCTTGACTTCTGACGCACCAGGGATTTTTTGCAACTTGGACGAAACCTCTTCGGCTGTCTTGTTCAAGACGTCCATGTCGTCCCCGAAGATCTTCACCGCCACGTCGCTTCTCACCCCCGAGATGAGTTCGTTGAATCGAAGTTGGATCGGCTGGGAGAACTCGTAGTTGTTACCCGGTATCTTGCCCACGACTTCCTGCACGGCGGCCAGCAACTCGTCGCGGGACTTGCGCGGCTCTGGCCAATCCGACATTGGCTTGAGCATGATGTAGCCGTCAGAAATGTTCGGTGGCATGGGGTCGGAGGCAATTTCCGCAGTTCCTGTGCGCGCGAAGACGCGGTCTATCTCGGGGAACTTGGCCTTCAGCGTTGCTTCAAGTTGCTGCTGCATCGCCACCGATTGCGACAAACTGGTGCCAGGAATGCGCAAGGCTTGAATGGCGAAGTCGCCTTCGTTCAAGCTGGGCACGAACTCACTGCCCATGCGGGTTGCGATCAACCCGCACAACACCACCGCCACTGCGGCGGTAGCCAACACCACAGCCTTGGCCGCCATCACGCGATCCAGCAAAGGGCCGTACCAGCGCTTGGCTTGCACCATCAAGAAGTTTTCCTTCTCGCTGACACGGTTGCCAATGAATAGCGCAACTGCGGCCGGAATGAAGGTCACTGAGAGGATCATGGCCCCCACGAGCGCTGCCACCACCGTGAACGCCATCGGATGAAACATCTTCCCTTCGACGCCGGTCAGGGCAAAGATTGGCAAGTACACCACCATGATGATCAACTGACCAAACAGCAGCGGGCGACGTGATTCCTTGGATGCAAGGAACACCTCGTGAAAACGTTCCGCCCGAGTCAATGGCCTGCCGTAGTGAGCTTGCGCATGGGCAAGACGGCGAACACAGTTTTCTACGATCACCACCGCGCCATCAATGATGATGCCGAAGTCCAGTGCCCCGAGGCTCATCAAATTGGCGCTGACCTTGTAGCTCACCATTCCTGTGAAGGTGAACAGCATCGATAAGGGAATCACTGTGGCCGTGATGATGGCGGCGCGGATGTTACCGAGGAACAGGAACAGGATCACGATCACCAGGATCGCGCCTTCCAACAAGTTCTTCTTGACCGTGTTGATGGCCTTATCCACCAGGACGGTGCGGTCGTAGACGGTCACCGCGTGTACGCCCTCGGGCAGGCTGCGGTTAATCTCGATCATCTTCTTGTCGACAGCTTGCGAAACCGTTCGACTGTTTTGGCCGATGAGCATGAAGACGGTGCCCAGCACCACTTCACGGCCATTGTCCGTAGCAGCACCGGTGCGAAGCTCACGTCCGATGCCGACCTCGGCCACATCACGAACCCGAATCGGCACACCACCCGCGCTGCTGAGGATGACATTGCCGATGTCCTCAAGTGTCTTGACCTGCCCGGGGGCTCGAATCAGGTACTGCTCACCGCGCTTTTCGATATAACCCGCGCCCACGTTGCCGTTGTTGCGATCCAGGGCCGTCACAATGTCCTGCAGGGTGACGCCCAGCGAGGCCAGTCGCTCGGGTATCGGTGAGATTTGGTATTCCTTGGCAAAACCACCAATCGAGTTGATTTCCGTCACGCCGGGCACATTGCGCAACTGCGGCTTGATGATCCAGTCCTGAATCTCGCGCAGATCGGTGGCCGTGTAGGGCTGGCCATCAGGTTTTTTCGCACCATCCTTGGCCTCGACTGTCCAGAGGTAAATCTCGCCTAGGCCTGTAGATATGGGGCCCATCGCAGGAGTGATTCCGGGAGGCAGTTTGTCGCGTGCCTCTTGGATGCGTTCATTGACCAACTGGCGCGCGAAGTAAATGTCGGTGCCATCCTTGAATATCACAGTCACTTGCGACAGCCCGTAGCGTGACAAGGAACGGGTCTGCTCCAGATTGGGAAGACCCGCCATCACGGTTTCAATCGGGTAAGTCACCCGCTGCTCGGTTTCCAGAGGGGAGTATCCCGGCGCTTGGGTGTTGATCTGTACCTGGACGTTGGTGATGTCCGGCACGGCATCGATAGGTAGTTTTTGGTAGTTGAACACGCCGATGGCAGCCATACCAAAGACCGCCAGCAACACCAACCATCGGTGCTCGATGGCTGCGCGAATGAGTTTTTCAAACATGTGCATCGCTCCGGTATCAATGGGTGTGTTCGGCAGAGGCTTTGCCAAGCTCTGACTTCACAACAAAGCTGCCCGCCGACGCATACGGTGCCCCGGCTTTAAGCCCTTGCAACACCTCGACGCGCTTGCCATCGCTGCGGCCCAACTGCACGGGCTGAGCAATGAATCCCCCATTCACCTTTAGGAACACCACTGGCTTATCGCCGACGGTCTGAATGGCATCACTGGCCACTGTCACGGGCACGTCAGCCTCAGAGGAGGTCACTTCCACATTGACGAACAGCCCAGGACGCCACGCACCTTTCGGGTTGGCCAAGACCACTCGGGCTTTGGCCATACGGGTTTGTTCGCCAATCAGCGACCCAACAAAGGTGATGACCCCAGTAGCGCTGGCATCGAATGCAGTTGCCTTGATGGTCACTTTTTCGCCGACTCTGACCAGCGGCAAGTCCTTGGCTGGCACGTTGATTTCAGCCCAAACCTGCCCCAGATCGGACACGGTAAACACGGCAGCGTCTTCCTTGACGGCTTCACCGAGGCTGAGATGTTTTTCAATCACCAAGCCATCGAATGGCGCGCGCAATTCAAAACGGTTAAGCCCCCCCTGAGAACCTGGGGCCAGCCCCAAAGCGGATAGCTTCTGTTGAGCGTTGGCCACAGCGACTTCCGCCTCGTGCAGCGCTTGCCCGGCTTGCAGATAGTCTTGCTCTGCTGAAATTTTCTGCTCCCAGAGTCGCTTTTCACGCTCGAACGTGGTCTTGGCCAAGGTCAGACGCTTTTGTGCGGTTTGCAGTTCACTGCGTTGCTCAGACGCAGCCGGGCTCGCAATGACAGCCAGAACCTGGCCTCGTCTGACCGCTTGCCCCAAGCTGGCCTGCACGCTCTCGACCACCCCCGCAATGCGTGGCACAACGTGTGACGTCCGGTCTTCGTTCAAGCGAATTTCCCCTGGCAATTGCAGGGCTGACTTGATTCGTGCCGCACCAGCCGTATCGATACCGATGGATGCCGCTTTGATTTGCGCATCACTGAGTTCGACCTTCCCCTCTTCTTGGTTGAGCACGAACATGAAGGGTTCGTTGGCGGTCTGGGCAACGATGCTTATCTCAAACGCGTGCGGCTCCGGCACCACCTCGCGGCTCAACAGGCTGTCCTTGTCAGGTGCGAAATTTAGAGTCTGCTTCTCTCCGGTCAAGCGCGTGATGGTGGCGCTGACCTTGGCTGCACCGCTGGGTAGAGGCTTGTCCTTATCGAACAACCAGATGCGCAAACGGGGTTCGCCGCCGTCCTCGGCCAGCAACGCTTCCAGCCCGAAATCCCCCTCCTTGAACAGCTTGCCTCCATGCGGCCCCTTGCTCGGGGCCTCGTGGTGCTCGCCGTCCGCATGACCCTTGTCGTGATCGTGTTTGTCTCCACTGGCCTTACCGTGATGCTCACCATCACTGTGTGCCTTGGCTTCGACGTGGCTGCCGTGACCGTGGCCGTCATCTTCGGCTGTCTTGGTTGCTTTGCCGCCGAGAATGGCGCTACCCAGTACAACGCCCGTTGCAACGATCACGGCGATGGCGATCAGCTGCTTCTTGCTGACATTCAGTTTGTTGGTATCGATTTTCATGTTTATTCCTTATTCGCTGGCTGGGTAGCATTTGCGCCAGGTTCGCCGAGAACGCGGTCAATGTCCGCAGCCGTGCGATGCGCCTCAGCCAATGCTTTGAGGTATTGAGATTTGGCGGCAAAGTAGGTGCGCTGTGCGTCCAGCACTTCCAAGAAATTGAACTTGCCGTTTTCAAATCCGACGGTGGCCGCGTCGTAGGCACTTTTGGCCCCAGGTAAAACATCCCGTTGCAAGACGTCGACTTCCCCACGAATGGATTCCAGCCGCTCGCGGGCTTGCAATACGTCCGTGCTGACTCGCATGTTCAAAGCTTGGAGTTCGTCCCGCGCCTTGTCTTCGCGCTTCAGCGCTTCCAACAAGTTCCCCTGATTGCGATCAAACAGCGGCAAGGGGACGGAAACACCGAACAGCAGTTGATCGCGCTGCAGTTCGTTGGGGCGTTTCACCCCTATGCTGAAAGTGACGTCGGGTATCCGTTTGCTGCGCTCTACATCGACCAACGACCTGCGGCGCTCAACCTCCAACTGCATACGGCGCAGCGTTGGCGAAGTGGACAGGCGCTGCTGGACGTTGTCGAACGAAGGGACAGCCGGAAGCTCTTCCCCGTTGCCCGACACGAGAGTAAATCGCGGTGGGTTGGCCCCTAGCAAACTGGCCAAGCGTGCCCGAGCATTACGTTGCTCGCTCTGGGCCTGTGCCAATTCGACTCGCACACCTGCTTCGGCCACCCGTGCCTTGGTTTCTTCGACCGGAGAAACCTTGCCCGCTGCCACGCGTTTGGCAACAGCATCGGTAGCGCGTTTTGCCAGATCGACACTGGCTTGAGCCAATGCTGCGCGTTCCTGTGCCGCCAAAGTCTCGAAGAAGGCAGCGACCACGGCGGCACGAATTTCGACGCGGCGCAAGTTCAGTTCTTCGACCGCAATGTCGCGTCCTCGCTCTGCCGCCGTGATACGGGCCGCGCGCTTGCCACCCATTTCGACGGGCAGGTTGATCTGCACACTTTGTGTGCGGGTCGCTGCCCGCTGGTCTTCCAGCGAGTACGCCAGTTCGGGATTGGGGCGAGCTTGCCCCTGGATCACCTGACCTTGCGTTGCCTCGATTTCCCGCCTTGCGACAGCCAGGTCTAGATTGCTGTCCAGGGCTAAATCGATGGCCTTTTGCAGCGTCAGGATCGTTGCCGCTTCGCTCTGCAAGCCGCTTCTGACGGCTGAATGATTGTCTTGTGCTGCTGGCAACGCCTGGGCGAAAGCTGCCCCTGCAGTGAGCGCTACGAGCAAGCTCATAGCAGCCGCAACTCTTGATGTGCGGAGGACGGAGACTGACTTCCGTCTTTTGTGATTGTGATGACTTTTCAACATCCGATTCTCCAGTGATATTCAAATACACGAGGGAATCGGCGGAGAGCGATCCAAATGATCGCCTGCTCGTCGTCACGTCAGCCGAGCGAGGTCGGCTTGATACGGTCACGCGCTAGGCGTATCCGTGCATTGGTGATGACGAAGGGGAAGGAACGCGCTCCCCGCCGATCAGGCGAGGACACGCCACTGAGGGCGTTCAAGGCGTTCAAAAGGGGGCGACGTGAGACGAGCCCAGTAATCTGCTGTATCCAGAGATGAGTCGGCCAGCGATGCAATCGTGACTGCCCCAGGCAAGGCCGACAAACATCCCGCGTGACAGGATGCGCAATCGGGATCACCACCGATGGTCTTGGCTGGATCGGAAGATGCGTCTTTGCCATCCGCAGTCTTGTGCTGATGGTCATGGTGACCAAAGTGCTTGGCTGCGGCACCGGTTTCGTGTTGGCAATAGCTGGCTGCAGCCGCCCAGCCAAGCTGTAGCGGCATAAACACCAACAAAAGGATTGCCAACCATTTACGCATATGGGCAACAGTGTAGCAGCTATAGACTTCCCTGTACATCTTTTCTACTTGCTCTGTTGCCTTCCAAGCAACCTTAGCCCATTGAAGACCACCAGCAAGCTTGCCCCCATATCCGCAAACACTGCCATCCACATGGAGGCATTGTCGAAGATGGCCAGAAGTAAGAAGACCAGCTTGATGCCTAGCGCAAGACTGATGTTCTGCCAAAGCACGGCGTGGGTGCGCTTCGAGAGTCGTATCGTTTCTGGCAGACGCCGCAGGTCGTCGTTCATGACCACAACATCGGCGGCCTCCATCGCCGTATGGGTTCCAGCAGCACCCATGGCGAAGCCGATGTCGGCCTTGGCAAGTGCTGGCGCATCGTTGATGCCATCGCCAGTCATTGCCGTGATGCCCAGTCGCTGTTGAAGTTCGCCGATGGCCTGTAGTTTGTCTTCTGGCAGCAGGTTGCCCCGCACTTCGGCTATGCCCGCCAGAGAGCCAACGGTGCGCGCGGTCGCGATGTTATCCCCTGTCAGCATGACCGGTGTCACGCCGAGCGACTTCAGGTCGGCCACCGCTTGGGCGGAGGATGGTTTGATGGTGTCCGCCACCGCGCAGATCGCCATCACACGTTCGCTGTTAGCGAGGAGTGTGACCGTGCGACCTGCCTCCTCATGAACTGCGAGGCGGGTTTCGAGTTCAGCCGAACATTGCCCACGCTCCTCGATCCAGCGGTGGTTGGCCAGCGCGTAGGAATGATTGCCGATAACACCTTGCACTCCACGCCCTGCAACGGCTTGAAACTCTCCCACCTCTTGATCGGCGGTTGACAGCCCCTCTGCGATGGCTTTGGAAACCGGGTGATCCGACCGGCCCGCGAGACTCTTTGCAAGCCCCTCCAGCACCCGTTGATCAAGACCTGTGTCCACGGGCTCGAAGGCCACCAGTTTGGGCTTGCCTTCCGTGATCGTACCGGTCTTGTCCAGGGCCACAGCTTTGATCTTTCGCGCATCCTCCAAGTAAACGCCACCTTTGATCAAAATCCCCCGCCTTGCCCCGGCTGCCAAACCGCTGACGACCGTGACAGGTGTGGAAATAACCAAGGCACAAGGGCAAGCGATGACCAACAACACCAAGGCCTTGTAGACAGCCTGCATCCAGGTCAAGTCCGTGATCCACGGCGCTAGCAACGCGACGGCGACAGCCAGGATGAAAACGGCAGGGGTGTAGATCGCGGCAAACCGATCTACAAAGCGCTGTGTCGGCGCACGGGACGACTGTGCTTGCTCGACTGCGTGGATGATGCGCGCCAGGGTGCTGTCCGAAGCGGGCGCGGTGACACGGAATTCCAAGGCTGCAGACTGGTTGATGGTGCCTGCGTACACTTCGTCGCCAGGAGCCTTGTCTATAGGCAGGCTTTCCCCAGTCACAGGGGACTGGTCGATGGCACTCTGTCCGAGCGTGACGACACCATCGAGTGGAACGCGCTCTCCTGGACGGATGCGCACTGTTGCGTCGACAACGACAGCTTTGACGCCGACGCGCGTCCAACTGCCGTCACCTTGACGCACCTCGGCTTGCTCCGGTGCCAGCGCCAGCAAGCTCTTGATGGCGTTACGCGCCCGGTCCACCGCTCGAGCCTCGATGGCCTCGGCTATGGCATACAAGGCCATCACCATGGCAGCTTCTGGCCACTGGCCTATCAAGAAGGCACCTGTCACGGCCACAGTCATCAAGGCGTTGATGTTCAAGCGTCCTTGCCGCAGTGCGGAAAGCCCTTTACCGTAGACGGAGAAACCCGCCAGGGCGATGGCCACCGCGGCCAGCGCCATTCCAAGGGCTTTTGCTGGCCAACTATCTGGAAAAGCGAATGCCAAGCCTTCAGCCGCCACGGCCAGCCCCAATGCAGCAATCAATTTGCCCCATGAGGCCCAAAAACCAGTTGGCGCAGCGGCAGTAGCTCCATCCGATTTGTCTTCTACTCCGAGTGGTTCCGGTTTGAAGCCCGCTTTGCGAATCGCATCCAGTGCCAACCGCAGAGCATGATCCTCGGCAGCGATGGTCAACTCGCGGTCGCCCAAGTTGAACTGCAAGCCACGAATGCCTGCCACGCCGTCCAGCGCTCGACGGATTTCTGACTCTTCGGACGCGCAGTCCATGTTCGCGATCCGGAATCTATGTGGCTCAACAGCCGTTGCTTTAGACGCCATTGGCCCGCCCACGGCAGGCGATGCAGCGCAGCCACTTCCACAACCGCAGGCAGTGTCAACTTGTTGGCGTTGGTGAGTAGGGTTCATGATCTTCTCCTTGTTGGATGGATTAAAAACCCTGTAGCCACTACAATGTCAAGTACCTACAAATAAAATGGCGCAACTTTCTTGCCACCGCTCAAGGTGAAGATATGAAAATCGGTGAACTGGCCAAGGCGGCTCACACTCAGGTTGAGACGATCCGGTATTACGAACGCGAAGGATTGTTGCCAGAAACGCCTCGCACAGAAGGTAACTACCGGGTGTACGGCAGCGAACACGTTGACCGACTGTCCTTCATTCGGCACTGCCGAGGGTTGGACATGACGTTGGACGAAATCCGAGTCCTACTGCGCTTCAAGGACTCGCCTCACGAGAACTGTGCACAGGTAAACGACCTGCTTGACGAGCACATCGGCCATGTAGCTGCCCGCATCAAAGAGTTGAAGGCGCTGGAACGACAGCTCAAGACTTTGCGGGAAAACTGCCGTGAATCTCAGCAGGCCAGCCAATGCGGAATTTTGACCGGATTGTCCACGGCATCGCTCCAAGATCACGTGTCAGCAACCAGCATGGGCCATGTTCATGGGGCACACAGCCTCAAAGGAAAGCATTGAACGAACGGTGTCAACCAAGTAGCCGTGCCTCAACATCGCGTCGGGTGACAAGTCCTGGCAGCACACGTCCGCCACCGTAGATCCAACGCCGCAACTCGTGTGCTACGCCCGGCCAATCCCGCTGATTGATCCGTCGCCGGAGCGTCGACATCTGCAGCCGTCCAGCCCCAAGGTTGAACGTGAAATCCACGATGGCCGCGAGCCGCCCCTCAGGCTCGGTAGCCAGCACCGGGCAGTAGCGCAGCGTCGCAGTCAGGGCCGTTTGCAGGTCGTGCGCCAGATAAACCTCGGCCTCGGTCTCCGCAATCGGCAGGTGCGTCGGCTCGCACAGATGGCCATAGCCAATCGTCCAGTAGCCCGCTGGGCAGATGTACGGATGCGCACGTCCAGGATCGGCCTTCGGCACGCGATGGAACCCCTCGAAGCGCTTGGCCAGCTCGATGGCCGTTTTCGGCACCTCGATCACCACTTGCGTCATGGCCTCACCCGGTCGAACACGCGCCCGAGGAACCAAAAATTCAGCACCCCAGCCCACAACGCCTGATCCGCTTCCGTCCAGGCGTGCAGGATGGCCGTGCCCCAGCCAGCGCCAGCGGTCACGGCGGCCGCGAAAGCAGCGGTCTTGGCTGCGCAATACAGCGCCATGAACCAGTAGGTGATCACCGGTCGCACACTGACCGACAACGCGTCGGCCCAGCGCACGCCGGTCTTTTCGCCTTGGGTACGGACGGCTTCGCGCAGCGCATCGATGGCCCCGACGTTCCACGCCGCATCGGCGCTCGCACCGATTTCGGCCATCCGCTGCGCGCCGCGCAACTTTTCAAACTCCAGCGCCTTGTCTTGCATCGCCAGTTCGTGGCCCCGTTCGCCCTGGCGGTCCAGCCATTTCAGGATCTCGGGCGCCAACCGGAACGCACCGCCCAAGAGTCCACCGAGCAGCGTCTCGATCATTGCGGGCCTCCCATAAGTTTCAACTTGATGGCTGCGCCAACGAGCAGAGCGGCCAGGATGCCGGTAGTGATGACCTTGACGGTGGTCTGCCACGCCGTGCGACGGGCATCGCGCCAGGCTTCCAGCAGGTCGCGCAGTTCACGGATGTCGCGGGCGGCGTGGCCGTTTTCCAGGCCAAGGTGGGTCAGGACACGCTCGGCTCCGCGTTCAGCGGCGCGGTCCAGCAGTTCGTCGAAGTCCTCGCGGCGCAAGAGGAGCATGTTCTCGACGAGCGCAGGCTGTTGTTGTTCAGGTTCGGTCATTGCGGTCTCCAGAAATGCGAAACCCGCCTCGTGGACGGGTTTCTGGTGGGGACGAAGATGGGAAATCAGATGGCGATGC
>DAIOSZ010000093.1:11922-13586 GCA_036752305.1 Burkholderiaceae bacterium | reverse complement strand
GCTCCCAAGCGCGAATCCCGCAGCGCCGTGCGCGGAGGGTAGTCCAATGAGCGCGGCGCCGCTGCACCGGGCCATTGCCCGCCTCGTGCCCGAGGGCTCGCGCGTGCTCGACCTGGGCTGCGGCGACGGCGCGCTGCTGGACTTGCTGCAGCGCGAGCGCCACTGCACCGGCTATGGCGTGGAGATTGCCGACGCCGACGTGCACGCCTGCCTGCAGCGCGGCGTCAACGTGCTGCAGCTCAACCTCGACGCCGGGCTGTCGATCTTTGGCACGCAGAGCTTCGACGTGGTCTTGCAGATCGACACGCTGCAAAACCTGCGCAACGCCGAGACCATGTTGCGCGAGACGGCGCGCGTGGCGCGCCGGGGCATCGTCGCCTTTCCCAACTTCGCGCATTGGCCCAACCGCTTGTCGGTGCTCGGCGGACGCATGCCCGTCACGCGGCGCCTGCCCTATCAGTGGTACGACACGCCCAACATCCGCGTGGGCACCTTTGCCGATTTCGCCGTGCTCGCACAGAAAAACGGCCTGCGCATCACCGACGCCTTCGGCCTGCAGGACGGCCAAGTCAGGCGCTGGCTGCCCAATTGGCGCGCAGGAACGGCCGTGTTCGTGCTCGAAAAGCCCTGAGCGGCCTGGCGGGCGCTGTTTGAGCGTTCGGTGTGAACTTCAAAATTCATAGCTGCTCGTGGTTGATTTGCTTGAATTTGATGCTCAATTCGCTCTGAAAAAAGGCCCGAAAGCGCTCAAAATTTGTTAATGTTTCTACATTTATGTAGATCACTCAACAAAATCACATCTTCAAATACCTCATTTTCAAGATCAAATCGGACGATTTGCTAATGGATTCAACCACAGATAGCTATAGTTTCAGGAGTTTCCTTCTGACCCTTTAGCCGAGTCAGCCCTCAGCCAGAATACCGGCATGACACACAGGGCGGGCGCATGAACATCGTGGGCATCGTGGGCAGCGGATATTCGCTGCTGTGCGCGGGGGCGCTGGGTCTGGCGCTGGCCTTGGCGGGCGGGGGGCGGCTGGCGCCCCGTGTGCGCGTGGCCGGCGGCTTGCTGCTGGCGGCGCTGGCGGTGCTCCAGGCGGTGTATCTGACGCTGCTGCTGGGCCTGGGCACGCCGGCGCTGCTGGACCAGGCGCCGTATCGCATGGCCTTGTTTGCCGTCGGTCCGTGTTTTTACGCCTTCGCGCGGCCATGGCTGGCGCCCGTGCAGACGCCGCCACCCGCCGCGCGTGAGGCTTGGCAGGGCCTGCCGGTGCTGCTGGCGCCGTGGCTGCCCGAGGCGGCGGTGCGGCCGCTGGCTTTTGGGCTGGGCGCTCTGTACCTGCTTTGGCTGGCGCGCGCCCTGTGGGCCTTGCGCGCCGAACGCAGACGTTTTGCGGCTGAAGCCGCCCTGTTGAGCTTGGCGGTCGTGCTGGGGCTGGCCATGGTGGTGGTGGCACTGGTGCCCGAGGGGTGGCCGTCGCGGCATTTCGTCGCCCTACACGCCAGCGCCATCGGATGGGCGTTGGCGCTGGTGCAGGTGGCCGCCACGCTGCGCCCCGATCTGCCGCAGGCGGTGCAGGAGGCCGCACAGACGCGTTACGCCACCAGCACGCTGGGGCGCGTCGATTGCGACGCCGCGCTGAGCCGGCTGCACGCGCTGATGA